>ONDU01000042.1 GCA_900316615.1 uncultured Eubacteriales bacterium
ATCAAAAGCGAAAAAAAAGCTTGATAATCTGAATGTTATAGTTGCACGTCCGCAAACTCTTATAGATTACTCGGAAGCTGATGTCAGCGATAAAAATACTTATATTCAGAACTGTGAGAACTGTATAATCGCCAAAAGAAACGAGCATAACAGATTTCTGAAAACGGAATTTTCAAGAGATAAGATTGTTTTTGATACTATGGAGCTGAATGCCTACAACAGCTTCGGAAGCAACTCGATTATTATAGACGCAGGTATAATGCAGGACTGCGTTTACAGTACAGATAAATCCTTTGAGGAAAATCTCGGAAGTATAGGCACGGTGATTGCTCACGAGGTATCGCATACACTGGATATAACAGGAAGCGTCTATGATGAAAACGGAGTTTATAAGGGCTGGTGGAACGTAAATGACCGGAAAGCCTATATCGAAAAGGTAAATCAGCTAAAGGATTTTATGGCTAAGCAGGGCGAAAAGGACGGCATAGAGCTTAATGCAGCGGCGACAAGAGGGGAAGATATTGCTGACCTGACGGGAATACAGTGTTGTGTAGAGCTTCTCAAAGAACAGAAAAACCCTGACTATAAAAAATTCTTTACGGAATATGCTGTCATTCACAGGGAAAAATCTACGGACGCGGTTCTGAAAAAGCGTATAGAGTACGATACGCATTCTCCGTCAAAATACAGGGTAAATGTACCTGTTCAGCAGATAGCTGAATTTTATACAGCCTTTGATATAAAAGAGGGTGACGGTATGTACGTTCCCAAAAGTGAAAGAATAAGCGTATGGTAAAAAATAGCTGTTTATCAGACCTGTGGCTTCTCTCAAAGTGAGGCGATTGCAGACCGTCAAAAGCTTTGCTTTTGACGAAGCCTGAAAAATTCAGGCTTTAGCGGCAGACAAGTCTGCCGCAGTCTGCAATCGCCGCATAGCTGACGCAGGTTTTATTTTCAAAAACAGAAATCAGGTGATAATATGCCAAAAAGAGTATTGGTTGGAATGAGCGGCGGTGTGGACAGCTCCACAGCGGCACTTATGCTTCTTGAAAACGGATATAAGGCAGATGGTGCAACTCTCAGGCTTTTTACTGATAAAGACATAGGAAGAAATGAAAGAGAAAGAACCTGCTGTTCGCTGGAAGATGTCGAGGACGCAAGGACAATCTGCTACAAGCTTGGGATAAGACATTATGTATTTAATTTTTCTGATGATTTCAGAAAGAATGTAATAGAGAGCTTTGCAAAAAGCTATGAAAGAGGGGAAACACCAAATCCCTGCATAGAGTGTAACAGGTACATAAAGTTTCCCAAAATGCTTGAAAGAGCGAAATTACTTGAATATGACTATATAGCTACAGGTCACTATGTACGCAAAGAAGAAACCTCGGGGGGAAGGGTGCTGATAAGAAAGGCTGTTGACAGCACAAAGGATCAGACTTATGTACTGTATGTTCTTACTCAGGATATATTGAAAAGGACTCTTTTTCCGCTCGGAGGTATGACAAAGGAGCAGTCAAGAGAGCTTGCCGAGAAGAACGGACTTATAAATGCAAGAAAGCCTGACAGTCAGGACATCTGTTTTATAAAAGACGGTGACTATGCAGGCTTTCTCGAAAATACAATGGGAGTAAAATCCCCCAAGGGAAGCTTTGTATATAAGGACGGAACAGTTCTGGGAGAGCATAAGGGCATTATCCATTATACGATAGGGCAGAGAAAGGGCTTGGGAATAAGCTATGCACACCCTGTTTTTGTACTTGACAAAAATCCCTGTGATAATATCGTAACGCTGGGAGAAAATCAAGACCTTTTTACAAGCCGTCTTAAAGCGGACAGGCTGAACTGGATAGCACTTGAACGACCTATTGATGGTATGAGAGTAAAAGCAAAGACACGCTACAGTCAAAAAGAAAGCTGTGCGACAATTCACATACTATCGGAGGACGAGGTAGAGGTTGAGTTTGACGAAAAGCAAAGAGCTATAACAAAAGGGCAGTCTGTAGTATTTTATGAGGACGAATATGTTGTCGGCGGAGGAACAATAAGATAATAATTACAATTGTGCAGAAGCTTTAAAACCCTAAATAAGGGTACTTAAAGCTCTGTGTAGTACGGACAGATATTTTCAAAATTACCATCTTTCATTCTGAAGCCCTTAGGTATAACCCCGAGTTGATGAAAGCCAAGTCTTTCGTAGAGATGTCTTGCGTGTATGTTAGTTTCCACAACTGCATTAAACTGCAATATGGAAAAGCCAAGCTGTTTTGCTTTTTTCATACAGTCTATAACAAGTTTTTCCCCGATATGCCTGCCACGAAAAGCCGAGCTTACAGCATAGCTTGCGTTGCATATATGACCGCATCTTCCGACATTATTCGGGTGCAGAATGTAAAGTCCCTGAATACTTCCGTCATCATCTTCGGCAACACCGCAGAAGCTCTGCGATGAAAAGAAAACTCTGCCTGAGTTTTCGTCAAGAAGATCTTCCTGAGGAAAGGCAATACCGTCTTCCACAATTTCGTTCCATATGCGAACCATACTTTTTAAATCTTTTTCCTTAAACTCTCTTACTTTCATTTTATTTTATGCTCCTTATTTTAGCTTGCGATGAAAAATTTTTTCTTTGGTTTAATCAAAAAAACGAAAGGCGATTGCAGACCGTCAAAAGCAGAGCTTTTGAGCTGTTCAAGGCTATGCCTTGAACATTACGACAGCTTTGCTGTCGTGGTCTGCAATCGCCCGTTTTTTATGGAAGCTTGTGATTAAATCACCCAGTCCCAGAATTCATTTTTACTGTTGTTGGGTCTGCTGGGAGAAAATTCAAGCTCAGGACTTCTCATACTTACCTTCATACCTGCTGATACAGACCTTACTATAAACGAGTTTCCGCCTATTGTAGCATTGTCACCGATTACTGTTTCACCGCCGAGTACGGAGGTATTGGAATATATTGTTACGTTGTCGCCGATTGTAGGGTGACGTTTAACGCCTTTAAGCTGCTGACCCTTTCTTGTGGAAAGACCGCCGAGCGTAACTCCCTGATATATTTTGACATTGTTGCCTATTACCGTAGTTTCTCCGATAACAACGCCTGTGCCGTGGTCGATGAAGAAATATTTTCCGATTGAAGCACCGGGGTGAATATCTATGCCTGTAAGACTGTGAGCGTATTCGCTTAAAATTCTGGGTATCATAGGAACCTTCATAATAAAAAGCTCGTGAGCAATTCTGTAAACAGTTATTGCAAATACTCCGGGATAACAGAAAATAATTTCATCTGTGCTATAGGCAGCAGGGTCACCGTTGTAAGCTGCCTGAATGTCTGTAGCAAGGAATTCTCTTATTTCGGGAATTTTTCGGAGAAAATCATTTACAATTTTTTCGGCCTTTTTCAGAATACAGGAGCGTTGGCTGTCACAGCATTCGTCTATGTTTCCAAAGGATTTGGCAATCTGTTCTTTAAGATTATATTTTATAAACTCAATTCTTCTGCCTGCAATGTATCTTAAAAATTCTGAGCTTACCTTGTTTTTATCGAAAAAGCCGGGAAAAAGAAGCTTTCTTATTTCCTCCAATATCTGTATAAGAATTTCCCTGTTGACTATATTATCCTCATCAATTCTTGCCGTAAGCTGATATTTGCCGTAGCTTTCCAGAACGTCATCTATAAGCTTGTCAGTATCGTTACTCATATAAACAATATTCCTTTCATAAAATTATTTTTGTTTACACAACATCATTATAATAATATTATAAACCACTTTAAAGTTACGTCAATATTTCTTTTATTTTTTATATAAATTTAAAGTAATTCTGTAATATAAAACATGAAAATAATTTTGATTTTCTTCAAGATTGTAATTTAACTGTTCATATGATATAATCTATATGATACTTATTTTCAGGAAGGGGACAGAATAAAAATATGAAAATTGTTGATAAATTCGGAAAAGGAAAAGTGCTTTTTTCGCTGGAGGTTTTTCCGCCGAAGAAATTTACTGATAATATTGACACCGTATACGAAACTCTGGACAAGCTTACAGGAATAAACCCCGACTATATAAGCGTAACGTACAGTGCAGGAGGCAGAGGGAACGTTGAGCACAGCAGTAAGGTCGCATCAATAATAAAGAAAAATCACAAGGTCGAATCACTCTCACACCTGACGTGCCTTACCAGCAGTGTACAAGAGGTAGACAGAGTGCTAAATGATTTCAGGCATGCGGGAGTAGAAAACATACTTGCACTCAGGGGAGATATAAACCCTAATGAGCAGGAAAAGGACGACTTCAAATATGCAAGTGACCTTGTAAAATATATAAAGAAAAAATATCCCGAAATGGGTGTAGCAGGAGCGTGTTATCCTGAAATTCATATGGAATCCGAAAATGAGGTAGACGATATATTGAAGCTTAAAAAGAAGGTAGATGCAGGAGTTGACTTTCTTATTTCGCAGCTTTTCTTTGACAATGAAATTTTCTACAGATTTATGGAGCGTTCACAGATTGCGGGAATAAATGTACCGATAGAAGCAGGAATAATGCCCGTAACAAATGCGAATCAGATACAGAGAATGGTGGATATGTGCGGAGCATCGCTGCCGAGAAAATTTTCAAAAATGATTCAGAAATACGGAAGCAATCCTGTAGCTATGAGAGATGCAGGAATAGCATATGCTGTAAGTCAGATTGTAGATCTTATAGCAAACGGAGTTGACGGAATACATCTCTACACGATGAACAATCCGTATGTTGCGACAGAAATTTACAAAAGCATAAAAAGACTGTTATAAAAAGTGGGAGTGCGGCAGATTGATTAAGCTTGAAAATCTTGATTTTGACGAAGCTCTTAGGTATATGGGCTGTAAAAGCAGGGAAGCGGCAGACAGCCGAACCCTGTCAATGATGGAGGAATGCGAAAAGCTTGTCATAGAAAACAGTGTTCCGCGATACCGCTACAAGTTTTTTGAAATAGAGAAAACTGATGATACAGGAATACAACTAAAGGACAGCACGCTGATTTTAAAGGGGAATGATATAAGACAGCATCTAAAGGATTGTTTCGGAATAATTCTTATGTGTGCGACGCTTTCGGGAAAAATAGATGCTTTGATAAGAAAGACACAGCTTGAGGATATGACAAGGGCAGTCATTGTAAATGCACTTGCGAGCGTTGCAATAGAGCAGTTATGCGATAAAGCCGAAGTTGAAATATACGAAAATCTTGATAAATGCTATAAAACATGGAGATACAGCCCGGGTTACGGTGATTTTCCGATAGAGCTTCAGAAGGATATACTTACTGTTCTTGACGCACCAAGAAAAATAGGACTTTGCACAGGGTGCAGTATGACGCTTACCCCTATAAAATCCGTAACAGCCGTAACAGGACTGTCGCACAAGCCTGTATCACCCCGAAAAAGAGGCTGTCTCAGCTGCAATCTGAGAAATACTTGTCAATACAGAAAGGTAGGAAATCATTGTGTTCAGTGAGCTTTTAAAAAGTAAGAAATTCATAATACTGGACGGTGCTATGGGAACACAGCTTCAGGCAAGAGGACTGAAAACAGGCGAATGTCCCGAAGCCCTGAACGTTACCCACCCCGATACTGTAAGAGAAATACACCGTTCATATATAGAAGCAGGTTCGGATATTGTATATACCAATACATTCGGAGCAAACAGCTATAAGCTTTCGGAAAGCGGCTATTCTGTTTCGGAGCTTGTCAGAGCAGGTGTCAGAACGGCAAAGGAAGCAGCAGGTGAAAGCGGAGTACTTGCGGCACTGGATATAGGTCCTATAGGTCAGCTTATGGAGCCTACAGGCAGCATGTCGTTTGATGAAGCCTATGATATTTACAAAGAGGTTATTCTTGCAGGAGAAGAAGCGGATTTGATAGTTTTTGAAACTATGACAGATTTGCTTGAACTTAAAGCAGGAGTACTTGCCGCAAAGGAAAACAGTACTAAACCTGTAATATGCACTATGACCTTTGAAGAAAATACGAGAACCTTTACAGGCTGCAGTGTTTCCGCTATGGCACTTACAATGCAGGGACTGGGAGTTGATGCAATAGGTGTAAACTGTTCGCTTGGACCTATACAGCTTAGGGAGGTTGTAAAAGAGCTTGCAAGATGGACAACGCTTCCCCTGATAGTAAAGCCCAATGCAGGACTTCCCGACCCCTCAACAGGAGAATATGACCTTACACCAAATAATTTTGCAAAAAGTATGGCAGACGACATAATCCCCCTGGGAGCAGTTATAGTAGGCGGCTGCTGCGGAACAACTCCCGATTATATACGTATGCTCTGCAAAGAGCTTGACGGGAAAAATCCTGCTTTAAGAGAAGTTACAAGCCACTCTGCGGTATGCTCCTCCAGCCGGACAGTAATAATAGATCAACCCAGAATAATAGGCGAAAGAATTAATCCTACAGGAAAAAAACTTTTCAAGGAAGCTCTGAGAAACAATAATTTAGACTACATTCTTTCACAGGGAATAGAGCAGGTTCATGCAGGAGCGGAAATTCTTGATGTAAATGTAGGTCTGCCCGAAATAGACGAAGAAAAAATGATGGTAAGATCTGTAAAAGGCTTGCAGGGAGTTGTAGACGTTCCGCTCCAGATAGACTCCACCATACCGCAGGTTCTTGAAAGTGCATTGAGAGTATACAGCGGAAAGCCGATAGTCAATTCCGTAAACGGAGAAGAAAAGTCGCTTGAAACCGTACTTCCTCTTGTAAAGAAATACGGAGCGGCTGTTGTAGGACTTACACTTGACAAAAACGGCATACCTAAAACGGCTCAGGGACGTTTTGAGATAGCCGAAAAAATAGTAAAAAACGCAAATGCCCTTGGAATAAAAAACAAGGATATTTATATAGACTGTCTCACTCTTACAGCCTCAGCAGAGCAGGAGGGTGTTATGGAAACTCTGAACGCCCTTGAAAGAGTAAAAAAGGAGCTTGGAGTAAAAACGGTTCTCGGGGTATCAAACATATCTTTCGGACTGCCCAACAGAGAGCTTGTAACCTCAACATTCCTTACAATGGCTCTTCAGAAGGGGCTTGACCTTCCTATAATAAATCCAAACGTTGCAGCTATGACAGGTGCAGTACGTGCCTACAAGCTTCTTGCAAACATAGACAGGAATTCTGCTGAGTTCATAAAAGCATACAACAACACTGATGTTCAGAAACAGACAGCTTCCGTCCGTAATGATATAACTCTCGGCTACGCAATAGAAAACGGACTTAAAAAAGAAGGTGCCGAAATAACCGAAAAGCTTCTTGAAAGTATGTCGCCTATGGATATTATAAACCAGCAGCTTATACCTGCTCTTGACAAGGCAGGAGCTGATTTTGAAAAAGGAAAAATATTCCTTCCTCAGCTTATACAGTCGGCTACGGTATCTCAGGCCTGCTTTGAGGTGATAAAGAAAAAGCTTACAGGAGCAAACGGAAGCTCAGTAAGCAAAGGAAAAATAGTACTTGCAACAGTCAAGGGCGATGTTCACGACATAGGCAAGAATATAGTAAAGGTTCTTCTTGAAAACTACGGATATACCGTAATAGATTTAGGAAAAGACGTTGAGTATGAGGAGGTTCTAAATGCGGCAGTAGAGAACAACGTAAAGCTTGTAGGTCTTTCAGCACTTATGACTACCACTCTTAAATCCATGGAAGAAACGATAGCACTATTAAGAAAGCACTACGAATGTAAAGTAATGGTTGGAGGTGCTGTACTTACTCCTGAGTATGCGGAGAAAATAGGTGCTGATTACTACAGTAAGGATGCAAAGGAAAGCGTTGATATAGCAAAAAAGGTTTTTGGATAATAGGAATAATTTGGATATAAAAAATAAAAATGAGCAAATTTGTGCAAGTTTTCAAATTTGCTCATTTTTTAACTTGCACACTATATGAAGGTTATAAAAGTGAGGAGCAGTTAAAAAACACATATAATCAATACTTAATTTCGATTTTATCATAAATATACAAAAAGAAATCTCGAAAGCCGCTTAAACAGCAACTTTCGAGATTTCAAGAACTGGTGCGAGTAATGGGACTTGAACCCATACGTCAAAGACACACGCCCCTCAAACGTGCCTGTCTGCCTATTCCAGCACACTCGCTCAACCGACGATAGTTATTATATCACTATAGGTTATTATTGTCAACACTTTTTTAAAAAAATTTTTATATTTTTATATTTATGCAGATTTATAATATTTTCAGAAGGTTGAAATTTTCAAAATAATTTGATACAATCTAAATACTATGAAAATAAATTACGGGGGAGAGGAATTAATAAATATGTCTGAATACAAATTCTACGGTTGGGAAACAGCAACAATGCGTGATAAAAACAATCTTACACCAAGAAATTATTATGATATACTGTCAGAAATATGGTGTGCAGATACATGTGCTCCCAGAATGAGGGATAAATGGAGCTCTGAAAACAAAACACTCGGACAGTGTTCCGTTACAGCGTTTCTGATAAAGGAATTTTTTGGCGGCAAGGTTTACGGAATACTTCGTTCAGGCGGAAATTATCATTGTTTTAATATTGTTGACGGTTGTGTTTTTGACCTGACCAGTGAGCAGTTCGGCAATGAAATTCTCGATTACAACAACTGTACAGAGCAATTTAGCAGCGTACACTTTGCAAAGGAAGAAAAACATATGCGTTACGAATATCTGAAGGCTAAGGTTGAAGCAAGAGTTGCAGAAATATTAAACAGTAACACTTAGGGCAACACCGCACAAATACCGCCTGAGATAACAGCAGGGAAAGGATAGCTGTTATCTTGTGCCAATGTCTCAAAATGCATATTTTAGGACATTGGCGACACATCAAAATGACTTTATGATAAAATACGATAAAATTATATACAGAGTATCAATTTTAAATACCCTGTATATAATAATACCATAAATTTCGGTTTTTGGGTTTAAATATCAAATTCAACTATACCGTTTTCAAGATGATATACAGCACCTATAACCTTAAGACCATGTTGTTCTTCTTCCTTATGTATTTCAAAGCTGTTCTCTATTATCTCAACACTGTGCTTTACATTCAGACAACAAGCCTTGTAATCGTCCTTTTCGTATCCGATAGCTTTTTTAATCTCGTCCGTAATATATTTGATATATCCGTCCGGGTCATGATTTATAGCTGCATCTACAGCACCGCAATGATTATGTCCCAAAACCACTATAAGCTTTACGCCCAGATGTGACGCAGCATATTCCACTGAACCAATCTGATGTTCGTCCATAACATTTCCTGCCACACGTATGACGAACAAGTCGCCTATACCTGCATTAAATATGCTTTCAGGTATTACTCTTGAATCAGAACACGATATTACTATCGCATAAGGACACTGACCTTCATTACAGGTTTTAATTCTTTTTTGTAAAGATATATCACCTGTTCCTGATTTTTCTTTTAGATAAAGCTCATTTCCTTTTTTAAGCTTTATTATTGCTTCTTCTGCACTTATATTCATTACTGAACTCATTTTTTAACGCTCCTTTAATTTGAGTTTTATAATATCCTTTATTACTTCGCCTGCAATAATAAGACCTGCAACGGAAGGTACAAATGCAATGCTTCCCGGAATACGCTTCTTGGAGACCGTTGAGGCTTCGGCTTCAACAGCTTCGGTAAATTCAGGGACTAAAGGCTTTTCCCTTGAATATACAACCTTTAGTCTGTCAATGCCACGCTTTTTAAGCTCCTTACGCATTACTTTCGCAAGCGGACATACCGAAGTCTGATAAATATCTGCTATCTCAAACGCTGTTGGGTCAAGTTTATTTCCTGCACCCATAGAGCTTATTACAGGCGTATTGGCTCTTAGAGCATTCGTAACAATCTCAATTTTCCCTGTAACAGTGTCGATAGCATCAACAATATAGTCATATTCCGAAAAATTAAACTGAGCAGCTGTTTCAGGCATATAGAATACTTTATAGGTATTTACCTTAATATCGGGGTTTATCTCGGTAAAGCGTCTTTTTGCAGCATCGGTTTTATATTCTCCTATATTCTTGTATGTAGCTAATATCTGTCTGTTTATATTGGTTACACTTACCTTGTCGTTATCGATTACATCTATCTCCCCTATACCGCTTCTGACAAGTGCTTCCGCAGCATGACCGCCTACTCCGCCTATTCCGAATACGGCTACTCTTGAACTTTTCAGTATATTCATAGCTTCGTTGCCAATCAAAAGCTCTGTTCTTGCAAAACAGCTTATATTGCTTATATTATTTTTATTCATACCTTCAAGCCTCCTTTTGATTTATTATTATACTATAGAAATTTGTTTTTTGAAATACCATAATTTAAATCCTTTAAACAAATCTGATGTTTTATTAAAATTTTCAACTAAAAATTCATCTGAGTGTCTTTATTTTTTATAAATTATGTGATATAATATATATATAAGATAAATTATATTTATCACTCTTATTTATCAACAAAATCCAGGAGGTAAAATTTTATGAAAATTACTTATACTGCAAGAAACGTAAATTTAAAGGATAACTTTAAGGAGAGAGTTGAGAAAAAGCTCAGTAAATTCGACAGAATTTTTACAGATAAAGCTGCTGCCAATGTTACGGTAACTTTGCAAAAAAATAATCAGACTGTCGAGCTTACTATAAAAGACAGCGGTATGATTTACCGTGCAGAAAGTACCTGCGAAGAAATGAACGATGCGGTTGACAGAGTTGTTGATATTGTAGGCGGTCTTATACGCAAAAATAAAACAAGGCTTGAAAAAAGACATAAGGCAGCAAACATAGACAACTTTTTTGAAAACTATACATTTACCTATGATGATATAGAGCAGGATGTTCATGAGGACAGCTTTGAGATTGCAAGAACGAAATCTATACCCGTAAAACCTATGTCAGTTGAGGAAGCTATTTTGCAGATGAATTTGCTCAATCATCAGTTCTTTATGTTCCAAGATGCAGACACCGACTATATCTCAGTTGTATATAAGAGAAAGGACGGCAGGTATGGTCTGCTTGTTCCTGATGGTGAGGACTAATAAAAAACCTCTTCAGTTTGGATTTAAGCTCTAAGGAAACACTGAATAAATCAATACATTGCAAATGCAAATTAGTATAATGATAATTTTTATCACTGATTTGATACTAAAACTGAATAAAAGAGACC
>ONDU01000040.1 GCA_900316615.1 uncultured Eubacteriales bacterium
GCGATGTCTCATTATGTTGATAAGAAAAATATTGATTTGTTTGTAAACAACGGCATTGTAACGGAAGCAGAGCTGCGTGCAAGGTATGAAATAGAGCTTGAGCATTATGCAAAGCAGATACGCATTGAGGCTCTGACAATGATTGATATGGCAGAAAAGAATATTGCCCCTGCGGTAAGCTCATTTGTAAGTGAGCTGACAAATACGGCACTGGCGAAAAAATCACTTTCGGAAAGCGTATCGGTTTATACAGAGCTTTCACTTGTGGAATATCTTTCGGCAAAGCTTGAAAGCTTTGTCAAAAAGACTGCCGAGCTTGAAAATGCTGTAAATGAAGCAAAGAATTACAGCTCAGACAGTCTGACGCTGGCAAAATATTACAGGGAAACTGTATTTGCCCTTATGGGTGAACTGCGTGACTTGGGCGATGCTATGGAAAAGAAAACATACGCAAAATACTGGCCTTATCCGTCTTACGGTGAACTGCTGTTCGGCGTATAAGCCCGTATAAGCTTTCGGGTACAAAGCTCTCTTTACCCCCTTGGGCGGCTTTGTACCTGAAGCTGAAAAAAATAAGAGAATAAAAATATACTTCGCAGATATAAAGTAAAAAGTTCTTTGGGTGCTTTTTAATGGAAAAATTCCCGAAGGGTAAAAAGGAATTTGCAGTAAGGAATGATGATTTATGGATATGCAGACGGTTTTGTCAAAGGCAGTGGAACAGTCCAACAGCTTTACCATTGCCATATGGTATCTGATAGGAGCGGCTCTGGTATTTTTTATGCAGTGCGGCTTTGCAATGGTAGAAACAGGCTTCACACGGGCAAAAAATGCAGGAAACATCATTATGAAAAATCTTATGGATTTCTGTATAGGCACGGTGATGTTCATATTTCTCGGCTTCGGACTGATGATGTCTGAGGATTATCTGTTTGGCGTGATAGGTGTTCCCAACTTACAGATATTCAGTGATTTCAATAATTTTCCGTGGTCAAGCTTTGTTTTCAATCTGGTTTTCTGTGCCACGGCAGCAACGATTGTTTCGGGAGCAATGGCAGAAAGAACAAAATTTATTTCCTATTGTATTTACAGCGGTCTGATTAGCCTTGTTGTTTATCCTGTAGAAGCAGGCTGGGTATGGAACAGTAACGGCTGGCTGGCACAGCTTGGCTTTGTGGATTTTGCAGGCTCTGCCTGTATTCATACGGTAGGCGGAATTTCAGCACTCATAGGTGCGGCAATAGTAGGCCCTCGTATAGGAAAATATACAAAAGACGGCAAGCCCCGTGCGATTCCGGGACACAGTCTTACATTAGGTGCATTGGGTGTATTTATATTATGGTTCGGTTGGTACGGCTTCAACGGTGCGGCAGCAGCCGACGTTACACAGCTTGCACAGATTTTTGCAACAACAACGGTAGCTCCTGCCTTTGCTACATGTACGACAATGATATATACATGGATAAAGAACGGCAAGCCTGATGTTTCAATGTCGCTTAACGGCTCACTTGCAGGACTTGTGGCAATTACGGCAGGCTGTCACACAGTGGATATTCTGGGAGCAATCATTATCGGTATGGTAGCAGGAATATTGGTAGTAGTGGCAGTAGAAGTCATAGACAGCAAATTGAAAGTTGATGACCCTGTCGGTGCGGTTGCAGTACATATGTGCAACGGTATATGGGGAACCCTGGCTGTCGGAATTTTCTCCAAGGACGAGGCAACATTGGGTGTCTTGTATGGCGGAGGCTTTACACAGTTGGGAAAGCAGTTTCTGGGAATTTTATGCATAGGACTGTATACGGCAGTATTGATGACTTTGATTTTCTTTGCTATAAAAAAGACCATAGGCTTGCGTGCGTCAAAAAATGAAGAAGTAAGAGGACTTGATTTGACAGAACACGGTCTTTCCAGTTCATATGCCGACTTTATGCCCGTTCCGCAGATACTGACAGGAAAAGAAGAATTTAAAGACGGTGATGTTCCGCCTGAAAAGGCAGTTGAAGTTACGCTTAAATCAAAAGAACGTTCAGCTTCAACCTCAGATGGAGTAAGGTTTACAAAAATAAGTATCATTACCAAGCAGAGTAAGTTCACGGAGCTGAATACGGCACTTACGGAAATCGGCATAACTGGAATGACGGTAACACAGGTACTTGGCTGCGGTGTCCAAAAGGGAAAGACAGAGTATTACCGCGGCGTAGAAGTTGAAATGAATTTGCTGCCTAAAATTCAGATAGATATTGTTGTATGCAAAATACCTGTAAAGCAGGTTATTGATACAGCGGTAAAGGCAATATATACGGGACATATCGGTGACGGTAAAATATTCATCAGCGATATAGAGGATATTGTACGTATACGTACAGGAGAAACAGGCTTTGACGCTTTGCAGGATAACGAGTGAGTATACTCACCCGGGAAGCTGAAAATTTCCCGAACAGCATATACGGTAAACAACACGTTATTATCAAGCGTGTAAATGCTGTTGCCGACACGGAAATTAAAGCAGAAGGCTCTGTTTAATACAGCAAAAATCTTCATTTTCAGTTTTTAACACAAGAAAGCCTGTAGGGGTAATTGCTCCTGCGGGCTTTCGCTTTTATATGTATCGCAGAAAATGATATTATTTAAGCTTTTCAAAAAGGTCAGGCATTTAAAATTATATTGCCGTAAAAATACTTATCAAAATAAACACACGTAAGCTTATATTTGCAGACCGGATATTTTAACTAAAAATTTTAATATCCAAGTTGATTTTTATTTGATAAGATGATATTATTTACTGAAAGCTAATATGTTTTTTACATTTTTACAGCACGCTTGCAGAGAAAAGAAAATTTGTTTGGATTTTGTATTTCAGAGATAAAGGAGAAAGGTATTATGTTCAAAAAGGCAGTAAGCATTGCACTGACCTCATTACTGATAATATCGGCAGCTTCTGTGTGCAGCTTTTCCGCAGTAGCAGAGGATACGGCGGAATTACCGTCCTCTATCGACCTTAGAAACTACAACGGGAAAAATTATGTTACTCCCGTAAAGCTCCAGGATCCCTTCGGTACCTGCTGGGCGTTCGGAGCTGCTGCCGCATCGGAAAGCTCATATCTTTTTGCAAACGATTTGGGCGTGAACGCAGGTGAGGCAAACAACAATGTCAATTTCTCAGAAAAATATATGAGCTGGTATGTATACCATACTATTACTCAGGACGAGGTTTCAAAGGGCAGGGTACGTTCCTCTCAGGTAGGGGAGGGACTTGATGTAACGGAACCTGAAGCAGACTACCCTAATGCAGTCTATAGTTTCGGAGGTTCTTCCAATCAGTGCTCCAATTTATTTGCCGCAGGCTTTTATCCTGTTGATGAAAGTGTGAGTGTAGACGGTGAATATCCCTATTATTACAGTGGTAAGGAACGCAACAGGGGAATAAACGGAGTGGGATATTCCGAGGGCGATGACTGGACCTTACCCTGTAACGCAAAGTATATGAATGCACCCTCAAACGCTGTGTTCAGAGAAAGCCGCATATTGCCGTCTCCTGCTTTTAAAAGTAAAAGTGTGACATATGAATTTTGCGAGGAAGGCTTGAATGCGATAAAGTCTGAAATTGCACAGGGTCACAGCGTTTCCGTAGCTATTAATATGGTAGGTACGAACATTCTCAAAAAGACAAACTGGTCGCAGTACTGTTACTCACCGTATGCGTCAAATCATCAGGTTACAATAGTAGGCTACGATGACAACTATTCCAAGGAGAACTTCGCAATTACCAATGGAAACGGAAAAATTATCACAAAAAGTATTCCTCCCTCAGACGGTGCTTTCATAATCAAAAACAGCTCGGGTGCGTTGACTGAAGAAGATAAGGCAAACGCAACTACAGACGAAAACGGAAGAACTGTTTATGATAATCCCAATGCAAACCCGGGAGGTATAGATGACAGCGGATATTTCTACCTTTCATATTATGACCAGAGTATAGAAAATCCCATAAGCTTTGAGTTTGACAAAGTATCTTCTTTAAAATATACAACTCAGAATTTTGACCAGTACGATATGATGCTTTCAGCATTGTACGCAAATTCGGATTCCAACTCTGAAACAAAAACAGCGAATGTATTTGACGCTGAGGAGGACGAGTATCTTTATCAGATTTCATATTACACAAACAACCCTTCTGCTACCGTAAATTATGAAATATACAAAGACCTTGCAAACGATAATCCCGAATCCGGTATCCTGCTTGAAAGCGGAACCAATACTCATAAATACAAGGGTTCTCACAAAATTGACCTGTCAGGTGAATATTTCCTTAAAAAGGGAGAAAAATACTCCGTTGTTCTGACAATGAAGTATAACCAAGACAATCAGGAAACTTACACAAGTGTTTTTCCGTTTATGTTTAATCTCTACAACACAAAAATTAAAGGAGTTGTCAACGAGGGCGAAAGCTATTTTTATAGTGAAGGCAGTTGGAATGATATTGTAAATATAAAAGATGACATGATTGACCGTGCTTATCAATATTGCATAAGTCAAAAAGAATATGAACCTCTTATGGCTATGAATTTTGACGGCAAAGACGGATTTGATATTGATAACTACCCCATAAAAGGAATTTCAGTTCCTGCAAGCATACACACAGACCTGTGCAACGGCAAGCACAGCTGGGACGAGGGAACAGTCACATTATCTCCCTAATGCACTAAAGACGGTATCAAGGAATTTACCTGTACTGTATGCGGTGCTTCCAGAACAGAAGCAATTCCGGCAACAGGTCACAAGTGGGGCAACTGGGTTGTCATATTTGATATGGAAACATCAGAGAAATTCATGGAAAGAACGTGTACGATATGTGCTGAAACAGAACGGATTTCCGCACCTTCGGACGGCACGGAGCCTTCGGATAATACCTCGGGAAGCAGTGGTACAGAAAGTGATACTACAGGCAACAGCACAAACAGTACTGTAAGTAATAATAATTCCTCAAATACACTTTCAGCCAATTCAAGCAATTCGGATTCTTCAAACGTACCTAAAACAGGCGATGTAAATTATCTGATGATTTTGATTGCACTTTTACTTTCAGGTGTTAGCGGAATTATGGCAGGCACAGTGTTCCTGAAGAAACGTTCAAAAAATAAATAAATCTGTAAATTGTAAAAATATGTTCGGAAATGGCACTGACGGCGTTTTCACCGTCAGTGCCATTTTCTGCTGCTTACTTTTTTCCTTTTTGAGCTTCAAGCTGACGGTAAGAAAATTTATATCGGATTTGTTTTTATTATATATTTAATTTAATTATTATTGATAAGTTTTAAACACTTTAAACATTAATATGTTGAAAACTTGTCCTGCTTTTCAGATATTATTTATAATTGAGCATATTTTAAATAAGGAGATTAAAGCGGATTTTTCATAGCTTGCTTATTTGCAGATTATATATTTGTTCAGACTGTCTTTATCAGAATATCAGGCAGTCCGCACAGGCTGAAAAATGCTTGACACCTCCAAAATGTAATGATACTATATATAATTGCAGGAAGTTTTGAATAAAAAACAAGTGTGGAGCATTTTAAATAAAGCTTACAACATTATTGAATGGAGGAATTTATTATGGGTATGACTATGTCGCAGAAAATTCTTGCAGCACACGCAAATCTGCCCGAGGTAAAAGCAGGTCAGCTTATAGAAGCTAAGCTTGATATGGTATTGGGTAACGATGTTACCTCACCTGTAGCAATAAACGTATTTGAAGGCTGCGGTGCTTCCGAGGTATTCGACAACACGAAAATAGCTATGATAATGGATCACTTTACGCCGAACAAGGATATAAAATCCGCACAGCACTGCTTGCAGGTAAGAAATTTTGCAGGCAAATACGATATTAAAAACTTTATGGACGTAGGCGAGATGGGTATAGAGCATGCACTTCTTCCCGAAAAGGGACTTGTAGGCCCGGGAAGCCTTTGCATAGGAGCTGATTCCCACACCTGTACATACGGAGCCTTGGGAGCTTTTTCCACAGGAGTAGGTTCTACCGATATGGCAGCAGGTATGATAAGCGGAAAAGCATGGTTCAAGGTACCCTCTGCGATAAAATTCAACATTGTAGGAAAGCCGAACAGGTACGTAAGCGGAAAGGACGTTATACTTCATATCATAGGAATGATAGGAGTAGACGGAGCTTTGTACAAGTCTATGGAATTTTCGGGAGAGGGTCTTAAATACCTCAACATAGATGACAGACTTTGCATAGCAAATATGGCTATAGAGGCAGGAGCTAAAAACGGAATATTCCCCGTTGACGACATAACAAGAGAGTATACAAACGGAAGATTTCAGGGTACTGCGGCAGAGTATACAGCAGATGATGACGCTGAATACGATGCAGAATATACCGTAGACTTGTCACAGCTCAAGCCTACAGTTGCATTCCCTCACTTGCCCGAAAATACAAAGACTATAGATGAGGTTGAAAAAATAGAAATTCAGCAGGTAGTAATAGGCTCATGCACAAACGGAAGAATATCCGACCTGAGAGCTGCTGCCGAGGTTATGAAAGGCAGAAAGGTTGCAAAGGGTGTACGCTGCATAGTTATTCCCGGAACTCAGAAAATATGGCTTGACGCTATGCACGAGGGACTTTTTGATATTTTTGTCAATGCAGGTGCAATCGTTTCAACACCGACATGCGGTCCTTGTCTTGGCGGACATATGGGCGTACTTGCACAGGGAGAAAAGGCTGTTTCCACTACAAACAGAAACTTTGTAGGAAGAATGGGGCATATTGATTCCGAAATATACCTTGCAAGTCCCGCAGTTGCGGCAGCAAGTGCCGTAGCAGGATATATAGCAAATCCTGCTGACATATGCGAAAACTGATACTGAAAGGATTGAATACTAATGAATGCTAACGGCAGAGTACATAAGTACGGCGATAATGTAGATACAGATGTAATTATTCCTGCAAGATACCTTAACACAGCGTCACACAAGGAGCTTGCGGCACACTGTATGGAGGATATTGACGCAGATTTCACGAAAAAGGTTCAGGAGGGCGACATAATGGTTGCCGAGAAAAATTTCGGCTGCGGTTCTTCAAGAGAACACGCTCCCATAGCTATAAAGGCTTCGGGTATTTCCTGCGTTATAGCCTCTACCTTTGCGAGAATTTTCTACAGGAATTCAATTAATATCGGACTGCCCATTCTTGAATGTGATGAAGCAGCTCACGATATAAAGGACGGAGATATTGTTGACGTAAATTTTGATACGGGTGTTATCACGAACAAAACTACGGGAAAAACATATCAGGCAGAGCCTTTTCCCGAATTTATACAGAACATCATAAAAAAGGGCGGATTAATCAAGTCGATAACCGAATAACGGAGGATAAGGCTTATGAAAAATGCTAAATCCGAAAGAAAAAGAAGTATTTCGGATAGTTTTGGAAAAGAAAATATTCTGCTTTTTGTGTTTTCGGTTCTTACGGCTTTTTTTGTGCTGATGGTCTGTACAAAGTCATCTTTTTTATATCCTTTCAATGACTGGAGTGACGCTAACTGTATATTTACGGTTGGCAAGGCGGCGGCAAACGGACAGGTTATATACAGGGATATTGCAGACCACAAAGGACCTTTGCTGCACTTTATACATATGCTCGGATATTTCATATCCTGTGATACTTTTATCGGTATGTTCGTTATAGAGGTAATAACAGGAAGTCTGTTTGTATTTTTCAGTCTTAAAACGGCACTGCTCTATATAAACAAAACCTTTGCGTTGATTTCAGTACCCATATGTATGGCACTTGCATTTTCCTCAATTTCATTCTGTCAGGGTGACAGTGCGGAGGAGCTTTGTCTGCCTGTTTTTGCTTTCAGTATGTATGTTCTTCTGAAAGCGTTAAAAAGAGATGAATATATGTCGGCAAAACAGCTTTTTGCTGTCGGTATTCTTTCGGCTTGCGTTCTGTGCATAAAATATACTATGCTGGGATTTTTTTTCGGCTGGATAATTGTTCCCGTAATATGGCTGATAAAGGATAAGAAATACAAGCAGATACTAAATACCTTTCTTTGGATAGGTGCAGGAGTGCTGACCGTGGTTATCCCTGTTGTGCTGTACTTTGTTATTAACGGAGCGTTGGGGGATTTGTGGGAGGTATATTTCTATGACAATATGTTCCTCTATTCAAAAATTGACAACAATGCTTCGATACCCGGCAAAGTAATTTCCGTATTTGCTTCCGTAAAACAGAATATGTATATATTTGCTTTGGACAGTAAATTTATGTCTTTGCCGATTTTTGCGGGACTGTTCGGATTTTTGTTCATAAAAGGAAAGAAACAGAAGCTTGCTTTGTATCTGTGCTTTATCCTTACCGTATTTACTATATTCGGAACGGAAAGATATTTTGCTTATTACGGCGTGGTTTTATCGGTATTTTCTGTTTTCGGATATATCGCTTTGTTCAGGCTTGTCTCATTTGTTCTGAACAAGCTTGATGTTAAGTCAAAGCTTGAGAATAGAAAAATGCTTGTTTTAATTGCTCCGTATGCGGCTTTTGTTGTGGCTGTCGGATTGAGCATGATTTTGTGCTTTAAGTTTTCGCCTAATGTCGGCTTTATGAAGTTCAGCAGGGAGGAGCTTCCTCAGTATAAGTTTAAGGAGATAATAAGCAGGGAGCAGAATCCTACCTTGCTTAATTACGGCGGAATGGACGCAGGCTTTTATACTGTATGTAATATTGTTCCGAACTGTAAGTATTTTTGCAGTCTTAATCTTCCTATATCTGATATAAGCGAAACTCAGGATAAGTATGTCGAAAACGGCGAAGGTATGTTCATTGTAACGATAAATTCCAAGCTGCAAAACGGTAATTATGAGTTTGTGTCGGCAGAGGACTTTCAGTATGAGGATAAAGCAAAAACCTACAGACTTTACCGCCTGAAAAACATAGCATAACTATGACGGAGGTAACGGGAAAGTTTTGATTGAACTTTTTCAAAAGTTCACGGTTTCCAAAGGCAGAGCCTTTGGTGGGATTTTAAAGGGCAAAGCCCTTTAACACTCGGTAATAAAACAAAAATGCCTTAAAAAAAGGCATTTTTGAAAATACTTTGCCCTGATACCGCAAAGCGGTATCAGGGCATTTTAAAACCTTCCGTTAAAGGGCTTCACCCTTTAAAATCCTGACGAGGGCTCTGCACTCGACTTGCAAGCCTTTGAAAAGGCTTGACCTAAACTTTATGTTATTATATATCCGGTCTGTGCAAAAAATCATATTTTTATTTTTTGACTGCCTGCGGTTACAACGAGAATATCGTTTTTTCTGAGTATGCTCTTACCGTTGGGAACAAGGATACTGCCGTTTCTTTTTATCAAAATAATAAGTCCGTTATTGGGAATGGTTATTTCGGATATTCTCTTGTTACGCCATTTATGGTTATCGGATATGGTATATTCGTTAAGCTCCAGATTGGTGTCATCGTAGAAGCCCTCCGCACCCATAACCACAACATCTCCTGCCAGTATGACAGTTTTTCCTGACGGAACAATTTTTTCATTGTCACGAAGTATCATAACCACAAGCAGACCTGTAGGAAAAGGAATATCCTTTATAGGCATATTTGCCCACCTGCTGCCCTCCTTTATGCTGAGGCGTATAAACTGCACCTGTGTTTCATCGCTGTAGTCGTTGAAGGTTTTCATAACATTTTCGTTATTGTCAATCATATCCAGACTTTTGGCAATCCTGGGAAGAAAAGACCCTTGAACTGCGATAGATATAAGTACTGTACAGAAAACTATGTGGAAAAGGTCACCGCCTGTATAGTCGGTATTTACGATTGCTATAATAGCGAATACGATAGATGTTGCACCTCTCAGACCCGAAAATGATATTAAAAGCTGCTGGTTGAGTTTTGCTCTGAACGGAAGCATTGTGAGAAAAACAGCGGCAGGTCTTGCGATTACAGTTAAAAAAACCAGAATAATCAGAGCGGGCAAAAGCACGGGGAACATAGCTGACGGTGTTGCAAGAAGTCCTAAAAGAAAGAATATAAGTATCTGAGAAAATCCTGTTATACCGTCAAAGAAGCTGACAAGCTCAGGCTTATCGTTTATTCTTGTGTTTCCCAGCACAATACCTGCAATATATGTACTTATATATCCGTTTCCGCCTATAAGCGTTGGCAGTGCATAAGAGAGTGCTGCCACAGCCATAACAAACAGTGTGTTGAAGCCTGCTATGTCAAATTTTACGTTTTTTATGATTAAAACCGAAAGTACGGATATAAGCACACCTATTCCTATACCGTAGACTATTTGAGCAAACAGTATGTATGCAACATCTCCTGCGGAAACATCACCGTTCATAATGGAAAGTATTACTAAAGTAAGCATATAAGCCCACGGATCGTTGCTTCCGCTTTCAAGCTCAAGAACGGAAGCAGTATGGTATTTAAGGTTAAGCCGCTTTGAACGAAGTACAGAAAATACCGAGGCAGCATCTGTAGAGCTGAGAACCGAACCTATGAGCAGACTTTCAAGAAGCTCCATATTCAAAACAAGGAAACAGAACATTCCCGTGAGAAATGCCGTTATCAGTACGCCTGCCGATGACAGCAGTATTGAAACCGGAGCAACTTTTTTAGCCTCGCTCCACTTAACTCCGAAGCCACCGTAAAATATTATAAATATCAGGGCTGCGGAGCATATGTCCTCGGCAAATTTGTAGTTGTCAAACTGAATTTTAAGTATTCCCTCAGAACCGAAAAGCATACCCAGAAGTATAAATATAACCAGCATAGGAACTCCCGTCTTACTGGTGAATTTGTTCAGGAATATACAGCATATTATTACAGTCGCACCTAAAACAAGTCCTATACTCAAAACATAGCCCTCCTTTTTATAAAACAGACAATTTTACTTTTTTTATATTAGCATATTTTAACGCATTTGTCTATTTTTTAAATCTATATATGTATTAATTACAATAATATAATAAACTTAAAATATGTTTTTATAAAATATGATTGTTATTTTTGTTATGATATTGTATAATGATTAGTACAGTCAGTATTGCAGATATTTTTTATATGATATAAATAAACTGATAAACTGAACCGGGGAGGTTTGCTAAATGTTAAGTGAAGTAAGAAAGACAAAAATCATATGTACTATGGGACCTGCGACTGATGACGATAATATTCTCAGGCTTTTGATAGAGGGTGGAATGAATGTTGCCAGAATTAATATGTCCCACGGAACTCACGAGCAACAGAAGGTAAGGGTAGATAAGATTAAAAAAATGCGTGAAGAGCTGAAAATGCCCGTTGCTCTTTTGCTGGATACAAAAGGTCCTGAAATAAGAACAGGAAAATTCAAAAACGGAAAAGAGCTTCTTGAAACAGGACAGATGTTTACTTTTACGACAAATGATTGTGAAGGTGACAACAAGTGTTGTTCAATTACCTTTAAGAGTTTGCCCGATGACCTAAAAATAGGAGATAAAATTCTTGTTGATGACGGACTTATCGAAATGGTAGTTCATAATCTTACCAGAAACAGCATAGAGTGTAAGGTTATAAATGAGGGATATATTGCATCGCACAAGGGTATAAACGTTCCTGGAGTAAGTCTGTCACTGCCCTTTATAAGCGATGTTGACAAGGCTGATATTGCGTTCGGAGTAGAGTTTACAAGAACGCCCGAGGATATTTTACAGCTTCGTCATGAGCTTGCATTAAATAATTGTGATAATATGCGTATTATTGCCAAGATAGAAAACGAAGAGGGCGTTAAGAATATAGATGAAATTATAAGGGCTGCCGACGGAATTATGGTTGCAAGAGGAGATATGGGTGTAGAAATTCCTCTTGAGGAGGTTCCCATAATTCAGAAGGAGCTTATCAAGAAGTCTTATGAGGCGGGAAAGCAGGTAATAACCGCTACACAGATGCTTGACTCTATGATTAAGAATCCGCGTCCTACAAGAGCTGAAACTACCGATGTAGCAAATGCGATATACGACGGAACAAGTGCCATTATGCTCAGCGGAGAAACCGCAGCAGGAGAATATCCCGTAGAATCTCTTCATACTATGGATATTATTGCAAGAAGAACGGAAAAGGATATAGATTATATCGGAAAGTTCCGCAGAAGAGATATTAACGAGCGTCCCGATGTAACCTCGGCTATTTCTCACGCAACCTGTACAACCGCACACGACCTCGGAGCAGTAGCAATAATGACTGTTTCAAAGTCAGGTCTTACGGCAAGAGAAATATCAAAGTACAGACCTGCCTGCCCTATCATATGCGGTACGACCTCTCCCAAGGTAAGACGGCAGATGAATTTGTCTTGGGGCGTTATTCCTATAATGATTGAGGAGCAGAGCAATACGGACGCATTGTTTGAGCATGTTGTTGAAACATCTCAGAAAGAGGGTCTTGTTAAAAACGGCGATCTTGCTGTTATTACGGCAGGTATTCCTCTCGGAGTATCGGGAACAACCAATATGCTTAAAGTTCACCTTGTAGGTGATGTGCTTGTT
>ONDU01000046.1 GCA_900316615.1 uncultured Eubacteriales bacterium
AATACAAAACAGAATACTTATTGTGCACTCGGCTTATTTGCCGAGTGTTCTCTTTTTGCTTGATATTATTTCTTGATTTATGCGGTATTGCCTTAAATTCAGAATGCAGATAATAATTTTATGGTATCAAAATTTGTTTTCAGGAGTTACGCTATGTTAAAATTATCCCGTCAATCGAATCAGTCAGTACGTCAGTCAAATTTTGAACTGCTACGCATTGTGGCTATGCTTATGATAATTGCACATCATGTGAGTTTTCACGGTGGATTTATCTTTAATTCTTCGGTTTTTTCTGTAAACCATTTATGGATAGATATTTTTTATATAGGAGGAAAAGTAGGGGTTAGTATATTTTTCCTTATTTCGGGATATTTCTTAATTGAGTCTAAAGGTATAACTATAAATAAGATTATAAAATTCTGGTCACAGCTTTTATTTTATTCGGTAACTATGTTTGTGATTCTTTACTTATTGGGACGTTTTCCGAATATGAATATAAGTGGCTTTATTTACGAACTTTTCAAGTCATTCTTTCCTGTTATAACTGAGACATGGTGGTTTGCAAGCATATATTTTTTGCTTTACATTTTCAGCCCATTTATCAACAAATTTCTTAAATCACTTGATAAAAGAAACTACAGACTTATGTTGGTTATAATGACATTTTTCTGGTGTTTTATTCCTACATTTACGATTGACCAGTTCACGGTTCAGTGTACCGATTTAGTTTGGGCAATATATATGTACAGTTTTGCGGGATATTACCGTATTTACGGCTTAAGCAGAAATTTTTCGGACAAAAAGGCGGGTTTCTGGATCGGTCTTGCCGTTGTCACAATTTTAATTACGGCAATTACAATTTTCGTACTTTTGCTTTTGGGTACAAAAATCAGCTTTTTTGAAAACCGTTCAAGACATTTTCTTCACGAACATAGTCTGTTGTTACTTGCTATCGCAGTATTTTTGTTTTTAGGTTTCCAAAAGCTGAAAATACAGTCTAAATTTATAAATATTGTTGCAGGCTCAACCTTTGGTATATATCTTATACACTATGATGTTTATTTCCGCATAGTATGGAAAACTGTATTTCATTTTCCTGATTTTCAGGACAGTATTCTTCTTATTCCGTATTCGGTATTTATTGTTCTGATAACTTTTGTTGTATGCTGTGTTATAGATTTGCTTAGACGTTATGCTTTAGAGCCTTGGTATTTAAAATTGTTGAATTATGTGTTATCACCGCTTATTAACAAGTGTAAAAAGCTTGCAGACAAAATAGCAGATGTTTGATATGGTTTATTGTGCTGAAAGGCATATTCTTGAAAATTACCGTTTACGTGTATATACGTAAACGGTAATTTTGCACTGAAATCTATAAATTTTCAATAAACTGTTTAATCATAACCGAAATTTTAGCTGAGGATATATCCGCAATTTTCCGAACCTCAGTATGGCTCAGCGGAGCTTGGCTCAGACCTGCGGCTTTGTTTGTTATAAGACTTATTCCGCATACTTTAATGCCGAGATAATGTGCCGTCATAGCCTCGCATACCGTACTCATTCCAACAGCGTCACAGCCTAAAATCCTGAACATTCTTATTTCGGACGGTGTTTCATAGTTAGAACCAGCGGTTTGTACGTATACGCCTGTTTTTACCTCAAGATTGTTCCTTGTAAATATATTTTTAAGTGTTTCTGTCAGATGTATATTATAAACGCAGCTCATATCTGGGAAGCGTTCTCCGTATCTTTCATCATTCCGTCCTGTAAGGGGAGAGGGTATAAACATACTTATATGGTCTGTTATTATCATAATATCTCCTGCATCAAGCTCTTTATTTATACCGCCTGCCGCATTTGTCAGAAGCAGAGCTTCAATGCCAAGAAGCTTCATCACACATACAGGAATAACGGTTTCCTGTATACTGTAGCCCTCATAATAGTGTACTCTGCCCTGCATTACAACGATATTTTTTCCCTTATATTCCACAAACAGAAAGCGTCCCTGATGTCCCTCTACGGTAGCCTTGGGAAAACCGGGAATATCTGCATAATCAACGATATACTTTATATCTGCACCGTTAAATATACCGCCCATTCCTGAGCCAAGGATTATTCCGATTTCGGGAACAAAGTCTCCTGTTATTTTTTTGACAAATTCCGCACATTTTTCAGCTCTACTCATATCCATAAATAAAAAACTCCCTTTATCCGGCGGCAACTATGCTTTTATTTCTCCATTTGCCGCTTTTCCATCTCCATATCATAAGAATACCCCTGAAGCACTCATCTGCGGCAAGAGCAATCCACAGTCCGTAAATTCCGAAGCCCAGCATTACAGCAAGAAAGTACGAGCCTAAAGCACTTATAACCCACATTGAGAATATCGCACATATTGTAGGAAAGTACACATCTCCCGCACCACGCAGACAGGCTATTATTACTAAGTTTGTGGTTCTGCCTATTTCGAGAATTATATTTATTATTATAATATTTGAGCCAAGGGTGATCACTTCGCTGTTATCGGTAAATATGCCTATCAGACGGGAACGCATTAAAATTCCGATTACGCATATAAAAGCGGTTATGGAAAGTGCCTGTCTGTAGGCTTTCATATTGCGTTGATAAGCCTCGTCAAATTTTCCTGCACCGACAAGATGTCCCGTGATTATCTGCGAAGCCTGTCCTATGGAAAGTGCAAATATGTAAAAAAACATTGTAATGTTCTGAACGTAGGTTTTTGCTATAAGCTCTGTTTCGCTCAGACAGTTGAGTACGATTGATGTTATTGCAAGCTGGGAAAGATTGTAAAGAAAGGTTTCGAGAGCCGACGGAACGCCGATTTTTACTATATTTAAAATATCCCTTGAGGGAAAAGGCTTAATAAGCCTGAATATTGAAAGGCTCTCCACTTTGGTAAAAAGTACGGCGGCAAGTACAACCGTTCCGACAACTCTGCTGAAGGCTGTTGCTATCGCAACGCCTGCAACGCCCATTTTCGGAATACCGAACAATCCGAGTACAAATATAATGTCAAGCACCGTGTTTATGATGTTCATTCCGACCGTAACATACATAGAGATTTGCGTCATACCGTGATTTCGTATGATAACCGTCATAGCACTGAGAACAGCCTGCAAAAACAGAAAGCCGCCGACGATTGAAAGATACTGACACGAAAAATCAAGTATAGTACCCTCTGCACCGATAAAGGATAGTATATGTCTGTTGAAAACAAGCAAAACGGCACTTATAACTATACCTAATAAAAAATTCAGCGTTATTGCCAAGGCAGAAATTCTTGATGCAGCTTCCTTGTTACCGGCTCCGAGGTATTGTGAGATAAGCACGGCACTTGCTCCCGAAATAACGGTAAATACTATGGTTACGATTGATACGGATTGATTTGCGGTATTTACCGATGAAGCGGCGAGGTCATCATATCGGCTTAATACAAATACGTCTATGAAGCCTAAAAGCATAAAAAGAGCTGTTTCTACGAATATAGGCCATGCGAGGTTGAACAGCTTTAATTTTTTCATATTATACACTACCCCTTTTAGTTACTTGAAGCCAAGGTAAAAATATAAATCATACCTATAATCAGCGGCTGATGTACGATATAGATAATCAGTGCGTGTTTTCCTATGAAATCAAGAGGAGGTACATTTTTTCCGTACATAAAATCGGGAAGCTTGTGACTGCTTATAAATTCACCTGCAAGCATACCGAAAATAAAAAGAAATATGTGGGGAATAATCGGAAAATAATCGCTCGATTCAAAGTTTTGGGAGGGAAATCCTAAAAACGACATAAAATAGCTTTCATAAAGCACGGACGGAAGCTTAATGTTAGGATAAGGCAGAATGCCTATATATCCTTTTGGAACGTTGTAAAAGAGGATAAAAAGGAAAATACTTATCAATGCTCCTGTTTTACAGTTTATTTTTTTCAGAGGCTTCTGAATAAGCGGACATATTATGAGAGAAAATCCGAGGAAGTGCAGTATTCCCCATACAATCACCTGTGACGGTATCGCTATATATGTTACAAGAGTTACAGCCATTGCGATAAGAAAAATTTTTATTCCTCTTTTTAAGTTATTCCTGCTGAAGGAACAGACTGTTCCGCATATCGTTATGAAGATTATCGGTATAACAGGCTCGTAGGGATATACGGCACGCATAACGGGATAGACGGCTTCAATATTGAAAATAAAGGTCATAGAGTATAGGGCATGATATAAAATCATTAAAATGACGGCAACACCCCGAAGCTCATCGAGGAAGCATATTCTTTTTAGACAAAAATTCCATAAAATTCTTCTCCTTACTTTATTTTGAAAATACCGTTAATCGGTCTTGATTTAACGGCAGTATTGAGTTAAACTTATTTTAACACAGGTTAACAAGCTTAGTAAATACATTGAGGTAAATTATGGAAGAAAAAGAATTAAAAAAACTGAAAGTATCGGAAAAAGTAACAAGGGATAAGCTGGCAGTCAGCGTAGGAAGCGGAAGTGTTGAGGTATACGCTACGCCTATGGTGATTGCGTTAATGGAAAAAGCCGCAGCTGCACTTGCTCAGGAATTTATAGAAGATGATTGTACAACGGTCGGAACTGCCGTTTCAATAGAGCATATAGCGGCAACAGCAGAGGGCGTTGAGGTTTTTGCGGAAGCTGAGCTTATCTCTCAGAACGGAAGAAGCATAATGCAGGTGTTATAGCAAAGGGAACACACAGCAGATTTGCTGTAAATTCCGAAAAATTTTTAGGCAAGGCAAAGGCAAGGGCGAATCAGGAATAACTGACGGTTTATGAACATATAAATTTCCTGAAAGTATAAATCGGGAGATGTGCTGTTGTGTTTATAATAAAGAAAGTCAATAAAAAAAGTATTCTTGTATTCGCCTTACTGCTGTTGCTGATAATATTCGTTGTTTTAAGGGCTGCCTTGTGCGGAAATCCCGAAAGCTATGCCTACTGTGAGGGTATAGGAAAATGCCGTACGGAAATCAGCGATAAATTTTCGGCAGAAGATTTTTGCAGTCAGTTCGGACTGAGTATAGATTTAAGCTCTGAAACGAAAGAATATATAACAATACCTTCTGAATTTAACGATGTTTATGAAAAGTACAACAGTATGCAGATACAGCAGGGCTTTAATCTGGAAGGATACAAGGGCAGGAAAGCAGAAAGACGTACATATGACGTTAAGAACGCAGTAAAAGCTTCAGAGCTGAAGGTAAACCTTATTATATATGACAGCAGGGTTATAGCAGGCGATTTATGTACGGTATCTCTGGACGGAGCTATGACAACACTTTTTGATAAAACGATGATAAAGGGAGAAGAGCATGAGTGAGTGTGGAAAGAATAGATAAGCTTCTTGCCTCGCAGGGGACAAAAAGCAGAAGTGACGTGAAAAAGCTTATAAAAAGCGGTGCGGTTACGGTAAACGGAGAAAAAATAAAGGATTTTTCCATGAAAATAAATCCCGAAAAAGAAGAAGTATGTATATACGGCAAACCTGTAAGTATAGCCGGATATGTTTATCTTATGATGAACAAGCCGGCAGGGGTGGTATGTGCTACAAGGGATAAAAAAGAGAAAACCGTAATTGACATTATACCCGAAGAGTTCAGAAGAAAGGATATTTTCCCTGTGGGCAGACTGGACAAGGATACTGAGGGACTTCTTATAATAACAAATGACGGTGAATTTGCACACAAGGTAACTTCTCCCGAAAAGAATATTTACAAGACATATCACGCAGTTACGGACAGCAGTATAAACGATAGTGACATAGAAGCATTTGAAAACGGAATAATGTTCAGGGACGGAACAAAATGCAGAAAAGCGTTTCTGCGGCAGCTCAACGATGAAACAAATCCGCTTGTTGAGGTAAGAATATGCGAGGGAATGTTTCATCAGGTAAAAAAAATGCTGGCTGTAAGAGGAAAAAATGTACTGTATTTAAAAAGAATTGCTATAGGAAAACTTTATCTTGACAGTGCATTAAATAAAAATGAAGTAAGACATTTAAATGATATAGATAAATTAAACATATTCCTTGACGAATTGCACTAAATAGAATGTCAAATTTTCTCATTGTATCGAATTTGTAAAATAAAAAAGAAAATCTTTAGTAAAAAATAAGCTAGCAACTTCTTGAAAAAAGTGATATATTATTATACGAAACAATATACCTCACTGTTGCTTGTGGGGAAGATATATAGGAGGTTCGTGAAATGGCTGATGTAAAGCTTGAACACATTTATAAAATTTATGACGGCGGAGTTGTTGCCGTATCAGATGTTAACCTTGACATTAAGGATAAGGAGTTTATCATTCTCGTAGGTCCTTCAGGCTGCGGAAAATCAACAACACTCAGAATGATTGCAGGACTTGAGGATATCAGTAAGGGTACTCTCACAATAGGAGATATGATTGCAAACGATGTTGCACCTAAGGACAGAGATATTGCGATGGTATTCCAGAACTACGCTCTGTACCCTCATATGTCGGTTTATGACAACATGGCATTTGGTCTTAAGCTGAGAAAAACTCCGAAGGAAGAAATCCGCAGAAGAGTTGAGGAAGCTGCAAGAATTCTTGATATTGACCATCTTCTTGAGCGTAAGCCTAAGGCTTTGTCGGGCGGTCAGAGACAGCGTGTTGCTCTCGGAAGAGCTATCGTTCGTGACCCTAAGGTATTCCTTCTTGACGAGCCGCTTTCAAACCTGGACGCTAAGCTCCGTGCACAGATGAGAACTGAGATTTCAAAGCTTCACCAGAGACTTGGTACTACATTTATCTACGTTACTCATGACCAGACAGAGGCTATGACAATGGGTACAAGAATCGTTGTTATGAAAGACGGTTTCGTACAGCAGGTTAATACTCCTCAGCATCTGTATGATTATCCTTGCAATGAGTTCGTTGCAGGCTTCATCGGTTCACCTCAGATGAACTTTATAAATGCAGTTGTAGGAAAGAGCGGTCCCACATACACACTGTCATTTGACGGTATTACCCTTGCTATTCCCGATGATAAGGCAACTCAGCTTTCAAACTATGTTGGAAAAGAAGTTGTATTCGGTATCCGTCCTGAGCATGTTTATGATGATTATGACAGCATCAACAAGTATGCTAACGCTATGGAAGCTAAGGTTGAAGTTACAGAGCTTATGGGTGCAGAAATCTATCTGTATCTCACAGTTGGTTCAGCCTCAGTTACAGCAAGAGTTGCTCCTACCTCCAAGGCTAAGCCCGGCGATACAATCAAGATTGCTTTCGATTTGAGCAAGCTCCACATCTTCGACAAAGAGACAGAGCAGAACATCGCTTTGCCTGTAGACTTCAAGCATAACGGTGACTATTAATAGGTATAGTTCTTAAATTAGGCAGCGGAATTTTATTAAAAATTCCGCTGCCCATTTTTTTTATTCTGAATTAAATCTTTACGTAAGGCTAATAATAAAAATATCAAAAGCGAAACGGAAAGGTATATTTTGTTATGCAATACAGTAAAGTAGAAATATGCGGAGTAAATACAGCCAAGCTTAAAATACTCAGTGAAGCTCAGAAAACAGAGCTTCTTAAAATTATGCATTCGGGAACGCCCTCTGAACGGGCAAAGGCAAGAAACGAAATGATAAATGGAAACCTGCGTCTGGTACTTAGTGTAGTTCAGAGATTTACTAACAGGGGAGAATGTCCCGATGACCTTTTTCAGGTAGGCTGTATAGGGCTTATAAAGGCTATAGACAACTTTGATGTAACTGTCGGAGTAAAATTTTCCACATACGGCGTTCCGATGATTATAGGGGAGCTGAGGCGTTTTCTGAGGGACAACAACAGCGTCAGAGTAAGCAGAAGTATGAGGGATATAGCATACAAGGCTATGCAGATTAAGGAGCAGATGACGGCCAAAAACAATCGTGAGCCTAGTATAGAGGAAATAGCCTCAGAGCTTAACATACCCAAGGAAAATATAGTTATGGCACTGGAAGCCGTTGTAGAGCCTGTATCGCTGTATGAGCCTGTTTTTTCGGACGGAAACGATACGGTATATGTAATGGATCAGGTCGGTGACAACAACGATGACCGCAACTGGCTTGAGGAGCTTGCTTTCCGTGAGGCTATGGACAATCTTTCCGAACGTGAAAAAAATGTCCTTTCGCTGAGATTTTTCAAGGGAAAAACTCAGATGGAAGTAGCTGACGAAATCGGAATAAGTCAGGCTCAGGTATCAAGAATTGAAAAAGGTGCTTTGAATAAAATAAAAAGTGAAATATAATCTGTTTTGAAAAATATGTTGAAAGACTGCGGTGTAAAAATAATACGCTGCGGTCTTTAATTGTGAGTTTCAATGTTGAAATGTTGAAAACTTTTCCATATTTTCCGCAGACTTTTCCTCTGAAAATAAAAATGAAGATTTTTGGTTATTTTGCTATAATTTTTTAAGATAAAAACTTTTTGCTTTTAATCTATTGACAAGAAGATAGTACAGATTTAAAAAAGATTATAAATTTTTAAGTCGGCTTTTTATGGGGATTTTTTGAAAATATCGGAAAAAAAATAAAGTTATAAAAATATTTTTATCTGTTGACTCCCATAATTTACAAATAGTAATAATCGTGTTATTTTTTGTAATAATTAAGTTTTTAATAAAAATGTTGAAAATAAGGAAAAAGTTTTCAACCTGAAAAAGTTGTGTATAATTGGTATTTTAAGAACTGTTTTTATCATTATTGACAGAGTTATCAACATTTTTAATGGTTTTGAACGTTTACAAACGGTATAATCCTGAGTAATGTTGAAAACTTTTAAAGTTTTCAACTGGGTTTTCAACATTACTAAAATTTTACGGCAGTGAATAAGTCATAAACAGTGTGTCAATTATACTATTGAACAGAGTTTTCAACAAGGAGCTGATTTTTCTTGATAAAAGGTATCAACAGAACAATAATAGAGGTAACAGAAACGGAAAATGCCTACTATGAAAGGGCACTGCTTGTTCTTCGTCCCGAGTATGCAGCCGTACAGCGTGAGCTTCTGGAAAGAGAAGCTAAAAAAATACTGCATAATATGAATGCACCGTCTGCAATTAAGAAAAGTCACGCATTTTTTTACTGGTTTATACGTCTGGGGGCGGCGGCAGTATCGGGTTCCCTGATAACCTTTGTGCTTCTTAAACTGGTCTGAGCTTCTGCGTAATATAAGCCGATAATCATTCATACACATAATGTATAGTCGTACGGGAGTGATTTTATGAATGACATCGGAAAAAAATCTTTTATGTATCTTGAATTATGCGGAATACCGTTTATTTTTGTCTGCGGAATATTTCTGAGCTTCCTTTATGAAATAACGGACGGAAGTGTTATAGGAATTGTATTCGGTTCTGTCAATAACAGTATATGGGAAAATGTCAAGCTTTTTTCGCTGCCTTTTGTTGTGTGGGGAGTTATCGAGCTGGCATTTTCCATTCCATATTTCAGACAGTTTGTAGTGGCAAAGGTGTTTGCACTGTATTTTCAAAGTACGCTTATTATAGTTTTCTTTTCGTTTTTCAGAGAGCTTTCCTACAGAAAAATAAGTCTTGCTGAATCCTTGGGATTTTTTGTTATTATCTGTATATCGCAGCTTATGAGCTACAGACTTACTTCGGGAGAGAGGGATTTGAGAGGAATATTTGCGGTTGCTCTGGGATTTCTGTTTTTATACGGTGCTATGTACTTTTGTTTCAGTGTAGTACCTCCCCATACCGAGCTTTTCAGAGACCCTATTACCGATATGTACGGAATAATTCCCTCAAATATAGACATAGGAGCGTATATTATGAGCATTAACGAGGCTTAATTAACAAATTAAAGCAAAAAATGTAGCTTAATATCCGAAAATATGTTATAGTCTTGTTATCAAAAAAAGGAAGTGCTTTTATGCTTATTGAATATACAGACTGTGACATAATTTTAAAAAATGTAATCTCGTTCGACTTGGAACAGACGCTTGACTGCGGACAATGCTTCAGATGGAACAAAATATCTGCCGATACATACAGCGGAGTTGCTTACGGAAAATACCTTAAAATAAGTCAGAACGGTGATACAGTAACGTTTCATAACTGTTGTAAAGCTGATTTTGAAAACATATGGTTTTCATATTTCGACCTCGGTACAGATTATGAATGTATCAAAGAAAATCTTGCTCAGATACACCCAATACTTAACGAAGCTCAGAAGTATGCTCCGGGAATACGCATACTGAAGCAGGAGCCATGGGAAGCTTTATGCTCATTTATAATATCCCAGAACAACAATATCCCGCGTATAAAGGGTATTATAAAAAGACTGTGCGAAGCTTACGGAAATGAAGCAGCAGAGGGTGAGTATTCTTTCCCATCCGCAGAAGCCCTGAGTAAATACACGGTTGAAGATTTTGCACATCTCAGGAGCGGATTCAGAGCAAAATACATAGCTGATGCCTGTCAGAAGGTTTCCTGCGGTGAGGTTGACCTAGCCAAAATTGAAAAAATGAGTGTCACCGAAGCAAGGACGGAGCTTATAAAAATAAAGGGCGTCGGACAGAAAGTAGCAGACTGTACCATGCTTTACGGAATGGGTAAAAAGGAGTGTTTTCCTCTGGACGTATGGATGAAAAGAGCTATGAAGATACTTTTTCCTGAGCTTACACCAGAAAGCTTCGGAGAAAATGCAGGTATAGCACAGCAGTATATTTTCCATTACAGCAGAATGCACCCTGAACTTTTTGGAAAATAAATAATAATGAAAAAATGAAAAAATGAAAAAATGAAAAAATGAAAAAACTCTGACTGAGAAAACATAAAGTTTAGGTCAAGCCTTTTCAAAGGCTTGCGGGTCGAGGGCAGAGCCCTCGTCAGGATTTTTAAGGGTGAAACCCTTAAACTTTAAATACTGCAAATCAAAAATGCATAAAAACGGCATTTTTGTAGATTTTTCTTTGAATATGTGCTAATATAGAAAAAACATATATTTGAAGAAGGGAGTCTGTTGTATGATAGGAAACACATTTTTCTTTGAATGGGAGGTTGCTCTCATTGAATGGATACAGTCGTGGCTCGGCAGCTTCGGAACAGCAGTATCATCTGTATTCACAATGCTCGGTGAGCAGATGATATGCGTTGCGTTTCTCGGATTTATCTACTGGTGTTGGGATAAAAAACTCGGCAGATATGTAGGTATGAATATTCTTGTGGCTATTACGCTTAACACTATGATTAAGAATATTTTTGTCAGACGGAGACCTTATTTTGACCATAAAGGAATAAAATGTCTGAAGCCTGCCGAAAAAGGTGCTGATATTTACGATATTTCGGCACAGGGCTTTTCATTTCCAAGCGGACATTCAACCAATTCCGTCACTATATATACGTCAATCGGAATTTACTCAAAAAATAAAATCTTAATGACTGCCGGAATTGTGCTTCCTCTGCTCATAGGAATTTCACGCTTCTGCCTAGGTGTGCATTATCCCACTGATGTTATCTGCGGCTGGCTTCTCGGACTTATTGTAGTACTGCTTGTTCCGCTGTTGCAGAAGCTCATTAAAAACAGGCTTGTCTTTTACGGAATAATCATACTGATTACAATTCCGGGTTTGTTTTATTGCAGAAGTCAGGATTATTACACCGCATTCGGTTCTTTGGCAGGATTTATTCTTGCAATCGAATTTGACGATAAGCTTGTTAATTTTGAAAATACAAATAATCCGCTCAGATGTATTCTTCGTGTTGCTCTGGGTATCGGTGTTTACCTGTGCTTAAATACTCTGCTAAAACTGCCGTTCAGCAGCGATTTTCTGTCATCATCTACCGTTCCTGCTTATTTGGTTCGTGCTGCAAGAAGCTGTGTTGTTATTTTTGTTACAATCGGAGTTTATCCCCTTGCTTTCAGACTTGGTGACCGTATATTCGGCAAAGGTGCAAAAAAAGAATAATTCTGAAATAAAGCTCTGACTGATTTTTTTGAAAATCTCAGTCAGAGCTTTATATTTTTACAATACCCTGCCTATGAAATTTACTGTTGAAAATATGTAAAATAACATTTATAATATATCTTGCGGAAAGTCAGAAATTTAAGGAGATTTGATAGTATGCCGATTAAGGTTCAGACAGGATTGCCTGCGATACAGGTTCTGGAATCCGAGAATATATTTGTTATGCCTGAGGACGTTGCGTTAAGACAGGATATCCGACCTCTGAAAATAGTAATATTAAATCTTATGCCCAATAAAATCGAAACGGAAACACAGCTTCTCAGACTGATGGGCAACAGTCCGCTGCAGGTCGATGTGGAGCTTCTTCAGACAGCTACGCACCAGTCTAAAAATACTTCAAATATACATCTTACAAAGTTTTATAAGGTATTTAATGATATAAGAAATCAGAAGTTTGACGGTATGATAATAACGGGAGCTCCTGTTGAACAGCTTAAATTTGAAGATGTCGATTACTGGCAGGAGCTTACCGAAATTATGGAGTGGAGCAAGAGAAACGTCTATTCAACGCTGCATATATGCTGGGGAGCTCAGGCAGGCTTATATTACCACTACGGAATACCGAAGTATACTATGGAATATAAGCTCAGCGGTATTTTTCAGCACAGAGTTCTCAACCCGAACCACCCTCTTATGAGAGGCTTTGATGACAGGTTTGTACTTCCTCATTCACGCTATACGGGAGTTCACCGTGATGATATATACAGACACCCCGAGCTTGAAATTCTTGCAAGCTCACGTATGGCGGGAGTATCGGTAGTTTGCAGTAAGGACGGCAGAAAATTTTTCATTATGGGACACGGTGAGTATGACAGAAACACTCTTGCAACGGAGTACTTCAGAGATTTGAACAAGGGACTTCACCCCGATATACCCTATAATTATTTCCCCGAAAATGACCCTCAGGCTACACCGCCTCTTACATGGAGAAGCAATGCAACACTGCTTTTCATAAACTGGCTCAACTACTATGTTTATCAGCAGACACCGTATGATTTAGAGGACTTGAAAAAAATGTTTGAATGACAGTAATATTAAAATAACGGTTACTGTCAGCATTTTTACATAAACAAAAACTAGGGAGGATTTTTATATTATGACAGAAATGCAGAAAATGGGACAAAGAGCAAAAAAGGCATCACAGGTTCTGGCTACGGCAGGTAAAACAAAAAAAACTGCCCTGTTCGCTATTGCAGATGCTTTGGTTCAAAACAAGTGCAAAATCATAGAGCAGAACAATATCGACCTTAAAAAGGGCGAGGAAAACGGACTTACACAGTCACTTCTTGACAGGCTCAGACTTACTGACGAAAGAATTGAGGGTATGGCTCAGGGAGTACGCAAGGTTGCCGAATTTGATGACCCTATAGGCTCGGTTATAAGCGGAAGAGTTGCCGAAAACGGAATGGAAATTAAAAAAGTAAGAGTTCCTATGGGAGTTATCGGAATAATCTTTGAGGCACGTCCCAATGTAACCTCAGACGCTGCTGCACTTTGTCTTATGGCAGGCAGTGCCGTAATATTGAGAGGCGGAAAAGAGGCTATCAACTCAAATACAGCTATAGCCGATGTTATGAGAGAAGCAATAGCTTCCGTCGGATTGCCTGAGGACTGCGTACAGCTTGTAAAGGATACCACAAGACAGTCATCAGTTGAGCTTATGGGACTGAGCGATTATCTCGATGTGTTAATTCCCCGAGGCGGAGCAGGTCTTATAAAGGCTGTTGTAGAAAATTCAAGAGTTCCCGTAATAGAAACAGGCGTTGGCAACTGTCACGCTTACATAGATAAAGATGCGGATATTGATATGGCTGTAAACATTGTTTTCAACGGAAAAACACAGCGTCCGTCTGTCTGCAATGCACTCGAAACCGTTCTTGTACACAAGGATATTGCAGAAAAGGTTCTGCCTGTTCTGAAATCCGCACTCGATGAAAAAGATGTTGAGCTTCACGGCTGTGAGCGTGCAGGAGCTATACTCGGTGACTGCGTAATTCCCGCAGATGAATACGACTGGGAAAATGAATATCTTGACTACAAGTTAGCTTTAAAGGTAGTGGATTCCTTAGATGACGCAATAGAGCATATAAGAAAATACTCTACAGGACACAGTGAGGTTATTATCACAAATAACTATGCCGCACAGCGTCAGTTTACAGCCCAGGTGGATTCGGCAGCCGTTTATGTAAACGCTTCAACAAGGTTTACAGACGGCGGAGAATTCGGTATGGGTGCGGAAATAGGAATTTCTACGCAGAAGCTTCATGCAAGAGGTCCTATGGGTCTTAACGAGCTTACATCTATGAAATTTATCATAACCGGTGACGGTCAGATAAGATAACAACTGCGAAAAGATAGCTTGTGCGGATATTTGTGCGATTGCAGACCACGGCGGCATTTGCCGCCGTGAAATTCAAAGCAAAGCTTTGAATTTGGCAAAAGCGTAGCATTTGCCGTCTGCAATCGCCGCCTGAGTATAGCCGAAGCTTTATAATTAACAGTTGTTATAAAGATAAAAAATTTTCAACAAAAGGAGAAATTATATTATGAGCAATTCATCAAATTCCAAGGCGAGTGACAAGTTAAAACTGACGGGCAAGCTTACAGACATTATGTATATCGGAATGTTTACTGCTATAACAGCGATTTTTGCTCAGATATGTATACCTTTTCAGATACCGTTTACATTGCAGACACTTGCAGTTTTTCTTGCGGGAGCTATGCTTGGCTGGAAGCGTGGAACTATAAGTGTTTTAGTTTATATTCTGCTTGCGGCTGTCGGTGCTCCTGTTCTTGCAGGCTTAAAGGGTGGAGTTGATAAGGTATTCGGTGTTACCGGAGGATACATACTCGGTTTCATACTTACCGCACTTATAGTAGGAGGAATAACAGAGTTTTTCGGAAAAAGTATTCCTTCTTTAATCATATCTATGACACTCGGCTTAATGGTATGCTATATTCTTGGAACGGTATGGTACTGTATATTTGCAAACGCTGATTTTATATCGGCACTTTTGCTCTGTGTTGTACCGTTTCTTTTGGCAGATGCAGCTAAAATAGCGGCTGCGGTATTTCTCGTCAAAAGGCTGGAGAAGGTTATAACATTATAACATTAACTTAATATAACACCGCACAAAGCCGTCAGATGGTCTTTGTGCGGTGTTGCTTTAAATATAATATGCTGCTTTATTGATGATTTATGCACATAAAAGCACACATAGTTCCCCTGTGACCGTTTGTTGCTCTGTGCGACCAGAGAAGCTCACTGTTACATTTTGTACAAATATCGCTGAGTGTAATATTTTTTTCGGGAACGCCTGCGGATATTATAATCTGCCTGTTGGTTTCAAGAAGATTTGCCATATATTTT
>ONDU01000083.1 GCA_900316615.1 uncultured Eubacteriales bacterium
GCTATAAGTGCCAGTGCAACAACTACATAGTTATAGAGATACTTTTCAAGAATTTCGTCAAACAGAAGTCCTACCACAGCCGCAGGTATACAGGCAACAAGTATTTTTCCCCACAAGCTCATAATATCAGTCTTTACAAAGGCAGTAAGACCCTTTTCGTTTGAATTTTTATCTTTCATTTTGAAAGGCCATATCTGTTTCCAAAATATGATTACAACCGCAAGTATTGCTCCAAGCTGTATTACAACCTCGAACATATTCCAGAATTCCTCGGAAACATTCAGCGGTAAAATTTCGTTGAGAAGTATCATATGTCCCGTACTGCTTATAGGAAGCCACTCCGTAACTCCCTCTACCACTCCTAAAAGGGCGGCTTTAAGATATTCAATTATTGCTGCTAAATCCATAAAATTTCCTTTCATTATTTTGATTTATTGAGCGTTAAAGGGCTTCGCCCTTTAAAATCCTGACGAGGGCTCTGCCCTCGACCCGCAAGCCTTTGAAAAGGCTTGACCTAAACTCTGTGTTTTTCTGTAATACTGTAATTTAAGTTTATTTTTTAAACGACCATTCTATTCCGTTCGGAGTATCTTTTATTACAACATTTCTTGCATTGAGCTCATCTCTTATAGCGTCAGCAGTTGCCCAGTCCTTATTTTTTCTTGCCTGAGTACGCTTTTCTATAAGTGCTTCTATTTCGGCTGTGTCAGTATCCTGATTTTCGCTTTCGGTATTCTGTTCTGCTTCTTCGGCTTTTTTTACAAGGTCAAGACCGAGGACATAATCAAATCCCGATATAAGCTCAAGCTTATCCTTATTGCTCAAATCCGATTTGAGAACATCATACAGAACAGTAAGTGCCATAGATGTATTCAAATCATTCTCAAGAGCTTCCTTGAATTTTTTCTCAAACAAGCCGCACAGCTCGTTATCGGATTTTATATCATCGTTTTCGTTGTTATAAATATCCCTTACTCTTTTGATAAGCTTATCATATGCCTTTGCTGTGTTGTCAAGGCTTTCATATGTGAATACAAGAGGCTTTCTGTAATGCGACTGCAGGCAGAACATACGGTATACAAGAGGCTCATAGCCCTTGCTTTCAAGAAGAGATACCGTAAGAAAATCACCTTTGGACTTGCTCATCTTACCTCTTGCGTCATTCAGGTGAAGCACATGAAACCAGTGACTGCACCATTTATGACCGAGGAAAGCTTCACTTTGTGCTATTTCGTTGGTATGATGAGGAAAAGCGTTGTCTATACCGCCGCAGTGAATGTCGAGATATTCCCCTAAATGCTTTATGCTTATTGCAGAACACTCTATATGCCAGCCCGGATAACCGTAACCCCACGGACTATCCCATTTAAGCTCCTGATTTTCAAACTTTGATTTTGTGAACCACAGAACAAAATCACTCTTGTTTCGTTTGTTTTCGTCCTCCTCAACGCTGTCACGAACACCAACGGCAAGGTCATCTTCGTTCTGATTTCCGAAAACATAATAGTTATCAAGCTTTGAAGTATCAAAATACACGTTTCCGCCCTGCTTGTAAGCATAGCCTTTTTCCAGCAGAACCGAAACCATATTTATAAAATCGTCAATACAGTTTGTAGCAGGCTCTACCACGTCAGGATATTTGATATTGAGTTTTTTGCAGTCCTCAAAGAAAGCGTCCGTATAGAACCTTGCAATTTCCATAACGGTTTTATGCTCTCTTTTTGCACCTGCAAGCATTTTATCCTCTCCTGTGTCGGCATCGCTTGAAAGATGTCCCACATCGGTTATATTCATTACCCTCTTTACATCGTAGCCGAGGTATCTCAGAGATTTTTCCAGAACATCTTCCATTATATATGTACGAAGATTTCCTATGTGTGCATAGTGATATACTGTAGGGCCGCAGGTATACATATTTATTTTTCCCTCTGTATGAGGTTTAAGCTCCTGCTTTTTCTGTCCCAGTGTATTATACAGTTCCATAAATCAAAACTCCTCTCCTTCATATCATAGCTTATGATGAGTAAAAATAAAAAATACAGCCACATTCCCGAATTCAGGGACGAGGCTGTTTTTAGTCACGCGATTCCACCCATATTTCAGTAATCTGTTAACGGATTATATTAAAGATTACCCTCATTTGTCATATAACGGTGACAACCGCACAGACATTTCCTTCTGTGTGCTGATAGAGTGCATTCACAGACACGTCAGTGCAAACCGAATCTCAGCTTATATCGGTTTTCTCTGTCAAAGACATACGCCTGCTACTTTTCTCCGTAGCTGCATTTATATTTTCAGTTTCATCTACAGCATTATATAATATTTCTCAGACGATTTCAAGCAAAAGAAAAAATATTTGATTTAATTTTTAAAACAGAAACAGGCACACCCTGAAGTATGCCTGTTCCATTTGAGTAAGGAAATAAAAATGAAATGAAAAAGATGTATGCATATCGACACACTGTCACTAAAATATATGACAGTACATAAAACTCATATAAGAGTTGCCAAAAAGAATTAATCAAGCTCTTTGATTTTTTATTATTATAGCACAAACATTAAATATAATAAAGAGTTTATTTAAAAAATTTTTTTTTCGTTAAATTTTTACAAATATTACATCTTTTACTATATAGATTACATAAGCAAAGGATAAGCTCAAACACAACTTTTTAAAAATAGAAAGTGAGAAAACGGGAGTATATAAGAGTATTAGTGAGATATAAGGAGATATGTATAACATAAATTAATTTTTTTGCTGAAGGTGTTGACTTTGGCAATTCTATATGCTATTATCTATCGTGCAATAAGATTTCGGCATTCGTTGGTTGCGAATACCGAAAAATTCTGATTTACGGAGGAAAATGTTATGTCTACTTTTATGGCAAAAAAAGGCGAAGTAGAGCGTAAGTGGTATATTATTGACGCTGCCGGCAAGCCCTTGGGTCGTACAGCAGTTCAGGCTGCTACACTTCTCAGAGGTAAGCACAAGCCCACTTATACTCCCCATGTTGACTGCGGCGATTTCGTTATAGTAATCAACTGTGACAAGGCTGTTCTTACAGGAAGCAAGCTTACTCAGAAGCACTGGTACCGTCACACAGGCTATATCGGTCATCTCAAGTCAACAAGATACGACACACTCATGGCAACAAAACCCGAAAAGGCTATGGAGCTTGCTGTTAAGGGAATGATTCCCTCAAACACAAACGGAAGAGCTGCTATGCTCAGACTTAAGCTCTTCAAGGGTGCAGAACATAAGCATCAGGCTCAGAAGCCCGAGGTTTGGGATAAGTAAGAGGGGAGGCAATAATAATGTACGATAAGAAAGCATATTTTTACGGAACAGGCAGAAGAAAAAGCTCTGTAGCAAGAGTAAGACTTTATCAGGGTACCGGTAAAATCACAATCAACGACAGAGATATTGATGAATATTTTGGTCTTGAAACATTGAAGTTAATCGTTCGTCAGCCTCTTGAGCTTACAGAAACTACAGAGAAGTTCGATATAGTTTGCAGAGTAGCAGGCGGCGGCGTAACAGGACAGGCAGGTGCTATCCGTCACGGAATTTCAAGAGCATTGCTTCAGTATGACAGCGAGGCTTTGAGAGCTAAGCTTAAGAAAGCAGGCTTCCTTACCCGTGACCCGAGAATGAAAGAGCGTAAGAAGTACGGTCTTAAGGCTGCTCGTAGAGCTCCCCAGTTCTCAAAGAGATGATTTCTGCCCTTTGGCATTTATCAGGAATACAGTGTTTATGCGGTTTTTGTCGTTTTGGAGCTTCCTGAGATATGGTGGTTTCCGGACGGTAACTAACACGTAACTAACGGGCAACTAACAAAAACAAGGCATTCATCGTTTGGTGAATGCCTTTTCCATATAAGGGGGTTATATGAGGTGATTTATTATGAATAACGAGAATAAAATCAAACATCTCGAAATGGTGCAAGATGTAATAAAGCGCATGGCAAGCAATTCTTTTATATTGAAAGGGTGGGCAGTTACTCTTGTAGCTGGTATAATGGCTTTAGCTGAAAAAGATGCAGATAAAATGTATTTCTTGGTCGCCTATATTCCTATAATAGTATTTTGGTTACTTGATTCCTATTACTTTCTTCAAGAACGCTTATATAGGGAATTGTACAATAAAGTGCGTTCCACCAAAGAAAATGATATTGATTTCTCATTATCAGCTACAAAGAAAGAGTTTGGTGGAGGAAGAAATACTTTTTGGGCTTGTTTTATTTCTCCAACAGAGTCATTTTTTTATTTACCATTAGCTTTAGTTTGTGCTGGAGTAATATATCTTACCATTAAATGAGAAGTTGTTTTATGGTTTGTAAGAAGGTGATATTATGTTTTCAAGATTTAAGGAAACACTGATTTAATCAAAAAATATAATTCTAATTAAAAAAAGAATTACAACAGCATGAAACTATGCAATAATAAAAATGCAAAAGAAAAGC
>ONDU01000037.1 GCA_900316615.1 uncultured Eubacteriales bacterium
GCTTTTCTTTTGCATTTTTATTATTGCATAGTTTCATGCTGTTGTAATTCTTTTTTTAATTAGAATTATATTTTTTGATTAAATCAGTGTTTCCTTAGACTGCAAGGTAGGATTAGCCACCATAAATTCGTCACTAAACTGAGGAATTTCTTTTCTTGCCTGAGTAATAGTACCTTTGGACAGTGTAGGGTCAACCAAACCAACTGCAACCGAGTGCGAGTTTCCGTGTTCAGCAACGTTTGCCAGATAGACAAAGTTGTTCAAGTTCATATGCTCTACTGCACCTTGAACACTATTGTGATATGTTGTATCTCTGAAGTTACCTGCATAGAGCGGTGTACAAGACGTATCGCTTTCATACCAAGCACTTACAGCTTGGTTATACGGCTTAAAATGAGTGTAGTCCGTTTCATCACCTGTCGAGTAATCTGTAGACTTATCAAGTTTATATTTCTCTTCATCGGTGTCATTGATAGTACCGCCAATCTGTCCGTCTAAACCACCAGTTTCACTTGACCTGTAGTTGTACAGCGTAGCATCAATAAAGGTTTTGTTTGATACAACCAGTTCCAAATCAGTAAGCTTTGTAGTAAACTTGTTCGTTACCTTGTCGTCTGCTTGAATCATTAACATACTTGTAAGCATCGTCTATCTTTTTTCCCCCAGTGCCTACATGATCCGTAGGGTAAATGGTTGTAAAGAAATAATAAGCCGCACCTGTAAAACTAAAGTCCGAAGGTGTACTAAATGTGCCGTTACCATTATTTACCATCGTGTAAACACTAGTTGTAGCACCCGGCTGACCGTCAATGTTATTTCCTATAACAAGATAAACATTTTCATAACCTGTTGTAGACGTTCCCCAGTTCTTAGTACTTGCGGTTTTGTGTGCGAGGATTGATTCGCTTGTGGTATAGTCAATACTTTCTTTCTGCTTAGCTTCAATTTCAAGCTCCAACGGATTTTTCAGAACACGATCATTACCGGTACCTTCGTAGAATACAGCATCGCTATTTTCCCATTTTTGGGCAGATTTCAGTGAAGCGTTCATTACATTGTATACATCACCGTAAATTCTATATTCACCACTTCCATGCCCCATATCTGTTCCTGCAAAGAAGCATTGATCCCAGTAATCCCAGCCACCAAAATCCAGTGTATAGGTATCCGCTTTACCGGAAACCGCAGTCATTTCATAAAACGACGTGTATTTAGGCTGATCTGAACCACCGTAATTGCCGCTGTTGTCTCGTCCTATTACGAAATAAACGTGTTCCCAGCTTTGTGCTGCTGTACCGTTAAGGTGAATTGTAATAGTTGTAGCAGGTGCTCTGTCAACAATAGCACCGGCAGTAATACTGCTGCCAACCATACATACAGTGAACAGCGAAACAACCATTAAAACCGACAAAAGCATTGATACCGAACGCCTGGAAAACCGTTTTAATGTTTTCACATTCATAAGTTTTTTAACCTCCTAATTCTAAAATTTATTTTTAAAGCGTTAATATAGTAAGATGTGCCTTATAAGCAGTATCCGACTTCCTGACCTCCCAAGCCGCTTTTTTTACCGCAAAAGGTACACCTACCCATCTTTATTAACAAGTTTATTATACACGCTCAAAAATATTTTTTCAAGTAACTGTACTTAAATTGCACCCGCTTTTCTTAACCAATCTGTAACAAATATTTTCGATATTTATTATGAATTTTGCATAGTTATTTTTCTTTTATGAAAAATTCATAAATTGTTCCGTCATTTTTTGTATATATCCTTTCAAGGTTTCCGCTGTCTGTCGCACAGGTCAGTGTCGCTGTTCGCATATCATATACAGTACATTCCGAATTTATGCTCTTTATGTTCTCCTGCGTTTTCTCGCTTATTCTGCAAAGTATGTCCCTAAGTCGGCTCACTCTGCTTTCGGGAGGTCTGCGTGTCGGCTTGTAGCTTAATCCGCCGTAGCTTATAGTCAGCTCCTCCCCCCTGTATACGTAGCTTATCCCACGCATAAGCACAGGCTTTGTGTAGGTTATCGTGGTTATGCTCCTGCCGTTATGCGTTATGCTGTATTCCTCCTCCCCACAGCGTACCTCTCCGCTGAAGCTGCTGTTTATAGGTGCAGGCTTTATCTCTCCGCAGCCCGATATTACCGTTATTGCAAATACTAACATTATTAATATAAGTTTTTTCATAAGTTCGCTCCCTTTTCCGTCTGTACTATATTAATATGCCGTTTCTACAGAGCCTATGACAACCAGCCCTTTTAACATAGCAAAGCCCCCGAAAGACGAAGCAGTTCTTTCAGGGGCTTTGCTGTCAACGTATGACCTTGGAAACGTTTACAATGCAATTATATCATATGCAAACCAAAATTGCAATATGCCTAAAGCCGAAATTTTCGCATAAGCTGACACATTTCCTGTGAAAATTGATTTTTGTTCCCTTTTATGATATAATTTCTTTGTTGCCACTCCCATACCGGCACGGAAGGGAGGGCTGACTTATGGAAAATCCCTTGTCTTTTATTATTTCTGTCGTGGCAAATGTTGTGGCCTACTACATTTGCAAATGGTTGGATAAGAAATAGTATCATATGGCAACCAGCCTGAGGTCTATAGTTTCACCTTGCCCAAAAGAAACAGAAACCCTCGGTAGTTCGCACCTACCGAGGGTTTTGCTGCCCTTATGGACATCCCTTATCTTTTTGCCTGTGGCAATTATATCATATGCAAGCCAAAATTGCAATATGCATAGCTGAAAATTTTTCGCATAAGCTGACACATTTCCTGTAAAAATTGATTTTTATTCCCCTTTGTGATATAATGTCTTTGTTGCTACTCCCATACCGGCACGGAAGGGAGGGTTGACTTACGGAAATATTTGTTTCGTTTATTGTTTCTGTTGTGGCTGGTGTAACTGCCAATTTCATCAGCAAATGGCTGGACAGACACAAATAAAAGAGCAACCAGCCTGAGGTTTTCTCCGCCCCGCACAAAGTGAGAATAAGAACCCGATGTCTGCCAACATCGGGTTCTTTGTTGCCCTTACGGACTATTTGTTTCGTTTGCCTGTGGCAATTATATCATATGCAAGCCAAAATTGCAATATTCATAAAAGAAATTTTTCACAAATAAATTAAAGTACGGTCATTTCTGCCTCTATTCCATCGGGCAGCTCTGACTTGTCTGCGGAAATAAGGAGCGTTACGTTTGTTTCTGCATTCTCAGAAAGCACATTCAGCTTGCTTACAAAATCCTTGAGTGCTTCTTTATCGTTTGAACAAATCTTGAATGTTGAATCAACAAAAATATCTGTTACATCGTAGTTTCCTGCACAGATACCGCTTATAAAACCAAACAGTACATCATAACCCGAAATTTTATACTGGTCGGTATCAATCAGTCTTGCCTTATGGGTTACATCATATGTAAGCTTTGCACCCTTTTCTATAACTACTACGTTGCCTGATGATTTTGTAACTGCCTCGTTGGCAAGAGAAATAAGCTTCTTTGTCTTGCCTGAGCCCTTATGTCCGATAAGTAATGTTACCATTGTAATCTCCTCCTATAAAATACACTTTACAGTGCTAATAATTCCGAAATCTATATTATTTAAGTCTTGCTTCAAGAGCTTCCCTTTCCGATTCATAGCCGGGCTTTCCGAGCAGAGCAAACATATTTTTCTTATAGCTCTCTACACCGGGCTGGTTGAACGGATTTACTCCGAGCATATATCCGCTTATTGCACAAGCTTTCTCAAAGAAGTAAATCAGATAGCCAAGCTCATACTCGGTCATTTCTTCGACTTCAATAAGAATGTTAGGTACTCCGCCGTCGTTATGAGCGAGAACAGTTCCCTCAAAAGCCTTCTTGTTTACAAAGTCCATAGTTTTTCCCGAAAGGAAGTTCAGACCGTCAATATTTCCCTCAACCTCGCCGAGAACGATCTCTCTTTTAGGCTTCCTGATGTTAACGACAGTTTCAAACATACATCTTGTGCCTTCCTGAATGAACTGTCCCATTGAGTGCAGGTCTGTGGAGAATACAACTCCTGCGGGGAATATTCCCTTGTTATCCTTACCCTCACTTTCTCCGAAGAGCTGCTTATACCACTCTGTCATCATTGTGAAAGAAGGCTCATAGCTTACAAGGATTTCTACATCCTTGCCCTTTCTGTTGAGGATATTTCTTGTTGCAGCATACTTGTAGCAGTCGTTTGTTGCGAGGTCGTCATTATCGAACACCTCCTGAGCCTTTGCAGCACCGCTCATAAGTGCGTCTATATCCGCACCGGAAACAGCTATCGGCAGAAGTCCCACAGCGGTAAGCACGGAAAATCTTCCGCCCACATCATCGGGTACTACAAACGTTTCGTAGCCCTCTTCATCAGCGAGAGCCTTGAGAGTACCTCTTGCCTTGTCTGTGGTACAGAAAATTCTTTCCTTTGCACCCTCCTTGCCGTACTTCTTTTCGAGCATTTCCCTGAATACTCTGAAAGCTATGGCAGGCTCGGTAGTTGTACCGGACTTTGAAATCATATTTATGGATACGTCCTTGCCCTCACATATATCCATAATTTCCGCAAGATAAGATGAGCTTATGCTGTTGCCCACATAATATATATCGGGGGTATTCTTGCTTAATGCGTTGTAGTTCTGGGAATGGATAAATTCGACAGCAGCTCTTGCTCCGAGGTAAGAGCCTCCTATACCTATAACTATGAAAATATCTGTATTATTTTTAATCTTTTCAGCTGCGGCTTTAATTCTGGCGAACTCGTCCTTGTCATAATCCGTAGGCAGAGTTAACCAACCGATAAAATCATTTCCCAGTCCTGTTCCGCTGTGCAGTGCCTCATGAGCCGCCTTTACCTGCGGTGCTACTGCGGTATACTCCTCACAGCTTACAAAACCGAACAAATATTTGTCTGAAAAAGTTGTTGCCATAAAATTGTCCTCCTAAACCTATTGTAAGAATTACAAGTATTACTTTTATATAATACAATACTTCTTCTTTATTTTCAAGTTTGCTTTGTAAAATTTAATAACTTTTTTATAAATTAATACAGTTTTTTATATTTTCTTTTAAAATACAAATTGCATAAAACAGACGTGCCTGAAAACAGACACGTCTGCAAAAAGCTTGTTAATTGTTGTAAATTATTTACGCTTGAATATTGACATAATGTCATAATAAGCATCGTCATCAGGGTCATTGAGCTTCTTGGACTGTGACTGATTGTGGCTGTCACGTGAGCTGTAGCTGTCACGGCTGTCACGGCTGTCATAGCTGTCGCTGCGTGAGCTGTAGCTGTCACGCGAGCTGTAGCTTTCATTGCGTGAGCTGTAGCTGTCACGTGATTCACGTGAGTTATAGTTATCACGGCTGTCCCTTGTATCTCTTGACTGTGACTGTGATGAATAGCCGCCTCTTCTGGGTTCGGGAGTTGACTGTCTTGAATAGCTGCCTCTTCTTCCGTTTGTAGTCTGCTTATCGTTATTGTCCATACGGAGAGCAAAATCATCATCTGAAGCAAAGCCTGTAGCAATAACGGTTACGCTCATTTCGTCCTCCATATTTTCATCGAGAACAGCACCCCAGATTATATTTGCGTCTGCATCTGCCTGATCTGTAATCATTGAAGATGCGAGTGAGATTTCATCAAGACCTATATCGGCAGAAGCTGTAATGTTTACTATAACGCCTTTCGCCCCGTCTATAGATGTTTCGAGGAGAGGACTTGTTATAGCCATTCTTGCGGCCTCCTCAGCCTTTTCCTTGCCTGTAGCGAAGCCTATACCCATATGAGCATAGCCTGCGTCCTTCATAATTGAGGTAACGTCTGCGAAGTCAAGGTTTACAAGTCCGGGGATAAGGATAAGGTCAGAAATACTCTGAACGCCCTGTCTGAGAACGTCATCTGCTATATCGAAAGCATTTTTAAGAGTGATTCTCTGCTCGCTTGCAAATTTAAGTCTTTCGTTGGGTACTACTATAAGTGAGTCAACATGCTCACGCAGACGGGCTATACCCTGCTCTGCCTGCTCCATTCTTTTTCTTCCTTCAAAAGCAAAGGGTTTTGTTACTATAGCAACTGTAAGGATACCCATTTCCTGAGCAATTTCTGCTACTACCGGAGCTGCTCCCGTACCTGTTCCGCCGCCCATGCCTGCGGTAATGAATACCATATCGGTATCCTTGAGTACTGCCTGTATTTCTTCTCTGTTTTCCTCGGCTGCCTCTCTGCCTACATCGGGCTTTGAGCCTGCGCCTTTTCCGTGTGTTATTTTTTCGCCTATCTGAATTTTCTGGTTTGCACTTGAAAACTGTAAAACGTGATCATCTGTATTTACGGCAATAAACTCTACGCTGCGAACGCCCATCTTCACCATTCGGTTGACAGCGTTTCCGCCGCCGCCGCCTACACCTATTACCTTTATTACAGGTATGTTGTCGCTATATTCCTTTTCCAACTCAAAAGCCATTTCTTTACGTCCTCCTGTTTATTTATTTAAACCCTTACCTTTATTAAAGAGCAATCCGTATCATTACGCTTTAGTATAAGCTAATATACCCTTTACCATATAAATCTACCACATTTTTTAATGAATTTCAATACACTAAAGACACTAATTAATGAATTTTTTAAAAATATTCATTCTTTTAAATAAAATTTACTGTTTATTACAATTTTTTGTATACTCAAGCTCAAATTTTATATATTCGTATGGGTTCAGGCTTTTCACACATCAACGTCAGGAAGGTATTTTTCTACGACCTCATCGGCTTTTTTATAGATACTTCCCTCGGGAACATAGCCTCTTACTCTTGATACAGGGTATACGGTTGTATTTTTTCCTATTATTGTTCCGGGGTTAAGCACTGAGTTACAGCCTACCTCTACATAGTCGCCTATAACTGCTCCGAACTTTTTTCTTCCTGTATCTATTTTTTCTCCGTCTATGCATATTATTACGTTGCTTCTGTCAGATTTGAGATTGGAAGCGATAACTCCTGCTCCCGTATGCGATTTATAGCCGTAGACGGAGTCGCCTACATAATTGAAGTGGGGAGCCTGCACGCCATCGAAAAGTATTGAGTTTTTGACCTCGGTAGAGTTTCCCACAACCGCATTTTTGCCGACTATGACGTTGCCTCGTATAAAGGCACAGTGTCTTATTTCAGCCTTATCGCAGATTATAAGAGGGCCTTTCAGGCATGCGGAGGGTGCGACGCTTGCCGTTTTTGCTATCCATATGTTATCGCCGGACTTATTATATTCTTCCTCGGACAGTGTTGCACCAAGCTCCATTATGAAATCACCTATGCGTCCGAGAACCTCCCACGGATATTCTGTACCCTCAAAGAGCGGAGCTGCTATGGTATGCGTACAGTCAAGGACTGCTTTTGTTCCTATTTGGTCTTTCATGGCTATATTTCCTCCTCATATCACGTTTAAGGGCTTCGCCCTTAAAAATCCTGACCAAAGGCTCTGCCTTTGGAAACCGCAAGGGCTCTGCCCTTGACCCGCAAGCCTTTGAAAAGGCTTGACTACGCCTTACAGTACTGCTTTTGTTTATAAGCTCTACGTTGAATTTGAAGTCAATGTTGACTATGCAGGAAAAAAGCGGCATATAAACGGAAACAGAATAGAAATTATCTCCGCTTTTGTGTTTGAAAACTGTAGGAAAACCGTCTGTTGCTGTCTGTCTGTACCTGAGCTTTTTACTTCTGCATTCCGATATACCGTCATTGAAGAAGTTATGCAGCCGGTACTCAGGCTTGACACTCCGCTTTGAAATTTCGATAACAAGCGGTGCAATTCCTTCCATATTTTCGCTGTAATATGAACTGTTATGCATATTGCCTGTACAGTATACAACAGTTCTGCCGCTTCCGTCGGTCTTGCCGAAACAGAACAGACTGGGAACAAGCATAGTCATATTTTCAAGACATACAACTGTACCTGCTCCGAACTTGAAGTATTTGTCAGACATAACCATACTTTTGGTTACGCTGTCGGCTAATTGTTTTTTTATTGTTTTTTCGTTGCTTTCGGTATCTGAGCTTTCGGCATTTGAAATTTCGACATTAAGTATCCTGCTTATCTTTTCTTCAGGCGAGATGTTTTCGTCCTTTGCTATGCTTATAACCGTTTTGCTTACCTTTTTGTACTTTTCCAGCGAGCTGCTCAGTATTTCCGTTTTTTCCCTGTCTTTTTCCCTGTTACCTTGAGTGCTGCTGTTATCCGGCTGAGGCTTTTGCTTTGCTTCTTCTGTTTTTACTGCGGGCTTTCTTTTGTTTCTTTCCAGCGGTATAAAAACAAAGTCGCTTGCTTTTACCTTATTCAACAGCTTTATTTTGTTTATTATATGCTTTCTTGTATCTGCATTAAGGAAAGTCGTTTCGCTGTCGGATTTCAGCACATTGTTAAGTGCAAGGATTTTTTCGTCACAGTTGTATTTTGCGTTTTCGTTTATCTTCTTTACAAAGGCAACCTTTTCCTGAACGGAAAATTCCGCACTGCCTGCCTTTTCAATATTCATAAGAACTCTGAAAACATTCTGCACGGAAGATGAGGATTTTTCGGAAAATTCCTGTTCCATAAGAGTTGTCTGGGACTTTTTTTCACTGTACAAAAGACTTCCTTCGGCTGCTGCACTGATTTTTCGGGAAATCCTTTCGCAAAGCTCGGCGACCTTTGCTCGGGAAACGATGCTTTCTACACTTTCAGGCTTTTTACTGTATTCTTTATTTTCTTTATTTTTATTTTCTGTATTTTCATTATTTTTTGTTCCGGTACTTGCTTCAATATCCGTATTGCTTGTTCCGGCTTCATCTTCGGCTTTACTTCCGGCTTTCTGAAATCCCTGTACAGATACGGAGAAGCCTTTGTCTTCCAACGCAGAAGCCCGAACATAAGCCGCTGCTTTTATTACAGCTTCTTCATAAGCGTTCTTTGATATGCTGCCGGCAGCAAGCTTTTCATTCAGCTTTTTCAGAACCTCGCTGTATTCTGTCTGCTGTGCCGAAATGTCAGCCTTATGGAAATTAATAATATACCTTGTGTCATATCCCGAAGGATTAGAGCTTTTCAATTCTTTAATTTTCTGATTTCCTTTTTCCACTCTGCAATCCCCCTATCCCCGACTGTACATCTTTATAAAAATTCTGTTAAAGCTAATTCTACTATAAATTTAAAATTATTACAATGGTTTTTAACCTATTTTATTTCAATTTGTTTGCAAGCAAATCAAAAATGTGATATATTAGACTTATTAAATAAACTTTTTATAAAATTTTAATATATATTTATTGCTTACAGAAGCTTATGCCTTTTGTAAAGCTGAAATTTCCGTTTCAGAGGTTCATATGAAAAGCAGAAAATTCAGATTATCATTCAATACCATATTAATTACGGTACTTTTTGTTTCTTTAGTACTGTTTATTGTTTTCTGTCTTTCAGCTGCCCAAAATACAGAAGCAAAAAACAGTGACATTCGGTATCTTACATTCAGCGGAACATATACACTCAGCAGCGATAAAATGGCTGAGGATATTCCGCCTGACAGAAAAATCAAAATAGACTACGGATTTTCGGAAACAATAAAATTCAGGCTTCACCTCCACAGTCCTGTTCATAAAGGCGAAAAAATCCACCTTTTTTCCGACAGTGCAAAAATAACCGTCTGCAAGAACGATGAGGAAATATATTCCGGCGGCTTTGATAAAGACTGCCCCGATATAGTCAGCTCTGCCGGCAAAGATTGGGTGGAGTTCATCTCACCGTCAATAGAAAAAGCCGATACGCTTACAATAACCGTAACCCCCCGTATAAAATATCTTCACCAAAGCTATATTCAGAAATTCCTAAATAATATAGCTGTCGGCAGTACCTATGACCTGCTTGCGGATAAGCTTGTAAGAAATCTTCCCCACATAGTAATATCAATGCTTATTTTCACCGCAGGAATAATACTTGTAATAATAATGTTCAGTTTAAGGATAATGCACTCACCTGCACAGCTCCGTGACCTTTCCAGCGGCTTTGTTATGATATGCGGCGGTCTGTCCGTTTTTATAAATTACGATTATATAACACTGCTCATAAGAAATGCGTTTCTTGTAAATATAGCCGAATTTACAGTTCATTTGTTTGTACTGTACTTTATACTGCTTTATCTGCGTATCTATACACACGGAAAAACAGTAAAGCGTGCTTCAAGCTATTTTCTCCCCATATGGAGCATAATTATTTTAATTTTCTTCTTATCTCAGGTCTCGGGAGAAAGCGACTATATAAATTTTTCCTTCAATGCTATATCTTCGGCAATAATTTTAATATTATTCACACTTCTTTTCCTTATAATAGACTACAGGAACACAGTTTCGGCACAGGCTAAAATAACTATAGTATCGGCAGTAATTATTCTTACTGCAAGTCTTGCGGAAATTGTCATTAAAATATTTACGGGAGATTTTATATACAGCAACTTTGAAGCCGCTGTTATAATTTTTTCGGCAATACAGCTTACAGAAATTATGCTTATTGCAAGAAAAAGCATAATACAGGCTTCCCGTGCCGATAAAATTGAGCGTGAGCTTCTGCAAAGCAAGGTTTCCATAATGCTCAGTCAGATACAGCCTCATTTTCTCTACAATACGCTTGTGGTAATACGTCAGCTCTGCGACATAGACCCAAAAACCGCAAAGGAGGCTATAACCGAATTTGCGGGCTATCTGCGGGGAAACCTTGACTCTCTGACACTCAACACGACTATTTCCTTTGAAAAGGAAATGGAGCATGTGGAAAACTACATTTCACTTGAAAAGAAACGCTTCGGAGATAAAATAGATATTGACTATGATATAGAAGCCTTTGATTTCAATGTGCCGTCGCTTACAATACAGACCATAGTTGAAAATGCAGTCCGTCACGGAATAACCAAGCGTAAGGAGGGCGGCACTGTAAAAATAACCACCCGTGAAAACGCCTACAACTATACAGTAGAGATTATGGACAACGGTATAGGTACGGAGCTTTCAAAGCAGTCACGCACCACCGAAAAAGACCGCAGTCACGTCGGAATAGATAACGCAAGAAAAAGAATAGAGATTATGTGTGACGGTACGCTTGAAATATCCAGTACCCCTAATGTAGGAACTACTGTACTTATAACTATCCCCAAGCCGTTCAAATACTGACAGGAGTGATATTTTATGAACGTAATAGCTGTAGATGATGAATTTTTCGCATTGAACGACCTTACTGAGGTGTTGAATGAATGTATTCCCAATGCGGATATTAAAAGCTTTACTTCAGCTGACGCTGCAATAAGCTTTGCAAAAAAAAATAAAACAGATATAGCTTTTCTTGATATTGAAATGGACAACACAACAGGCATACAGCTTGCGTCACAGCTTCTGAAAATAAACGAAAGAATAAATATAATATTTGTAACGGGATATTCGGAATATGCACTGGAAGCCTTTTCGGTATATGCAAGCGGCTATATACTCAAGCCTGCCGAAAAGAAATCGGTTCTTGCTGCTATGTCCAAGCTGAGGTATCCTGTTGAAAATGTACGTCCCTGCGTAAAGGTAAAAACCTTCAGCAACTTTGAAGTATACGTGGACGGCATGCCGCTTCATTTTCCGAGGGCAAAATCCAAGGAGCTTTTCGCCTATCTTGTACACAAAAACGGTACAGGCTGTTCCTTGAAGGAGCTTGCCTCCGTACTCTTTGAGGACAAGGAATATACATCTTCCCTGCAAAAACAGCTTCAGACAATAATCGCCGCCATGATGAAAACATTAAGCTCGGCAAATGTATCAGACATAGTTATAAAAAGATACAATCACCTTTCGGTTGACACAAGCAAAATAGACTGCGATTACTACAAATTCCTGAGCGGTGACAGGGAAGCCATAAATTCATATACAGGCGAGTATATGATGAATTACAGCTGGGGCGAATTTACAATAGGCTACCTTGACAGCAAGGCTTTCGGCTGAATGATTTATCTTTTAACTTTTTTAACTTTTTTATATAATATTATGACCCTGTTTCTTTATTTGCCTGAATTATCATAAATATCAGCCTCTTTCAAACAAATTAAAAGTTGACTATATATGTAAAAAGAAGTAAAATGAAAAACAGGTTAATTTGTTTGAAACAGGAGATTTGTGCTATGACAAGAAAAATAATGGCTGTAATTTTTGCAGCCCTGACTGTACTCTGTGCCGTATCGGGCTGTGATATAAAAAACTCTGTATCGGAAATAAAGGATATTGTAAAGGAAGAAAAAAAGGATTTTCCCGTAAAGGCAGGATATTGCGAAATAGAGGAAGAACCCGAAAGCGTAGTTGTTCTGGACGACAACGCCGCAGATATTCTCATAGCATGCGGATATGCCGATAAAATAAAGGGTAGGTCAGCGGAATGTTCACAGATAGAGCTTGAAGATGTCAGGGAACTGGGTACGGTTCTTAAACCTGAAACCGATAAGATAAAAAAGCTGAAGGCAGATATTGTATTTGTTTCCACACGTACCGATTACAGAATATACGAAAAGATTAAATCCGAAAACAAGCATGTACTCAGAATTTCTGATGCAGACTCGTTTGATGATTTCAAAAATGTCTATACAAACATATGCAGAATTATGAGCGGAAACATAAAAGGGGAAAAAATCGGTGAGGAAAAATGCTCCGATATTATGAACTCTGTAATACGCTTTGAAAGTGATATTGTGGTACGCGGCTGCTACATATACGGTCTTGACGGAAAGAGTGCGGTAACACCGGATATGTACGGAAATGAAGTTCTCTCTCTCGCAGGTGTAAAAAACATAGCTGCTGAAGATGACCTCGGCGGAAATATGAATATATCAAGAATAGTAAATGCCGATAAACAGGAGGGCTTTCCTTTTTACATTCTGTGCAGCGAGGGACTTCGCTCTGAAATTTTAAATAACGAACAGCTTAAATCAACCAATGCCGTAAGAAAAAACCGTGTTATAGAAATTCCTGCGGAATATTTTACAAGACAGGGAAAAACTGCTGTCAGGGGCTTGCAGTATATTGTATCCGCCATAAAAAGTCAGAGTTCATCAAGCGGAAAAAACGTTGCGGAGGATTACGGCATAGAAATAACAGATGATATGTACTTTACCGTTGAGAGTGAGGGCGATGCTGTTATGGCAATACAGAAAAGACTTGATGACCTCGGGTATCTTCCCATAAAGCCTACGGGCTATTTCGGAGAATCCACTGCCGATGCCGTAAAGAGCTTTCAGGTAAACAACGAGCTTGACAGGCGTGACGGTATAGCTGATACCGAAACATTGAAAAGATTGTTTTCAACATCAGCCTTTTCGAGTACCTCACAGGCAAGAAAAAGCGAAAAGCCTGCACAGCAGTCTACAGAGGTATCTACGTTTTCTACAACAATAGTTAACCGATAATTATAAATTTATTGACTTTAAACGGATTATAATATATATTTATAATGACAGAGGCTTTGGTTTTATACTAAGCCTGATTTTGGAAGATAAATAAAAGGAGAAATTTTTATGAGATCTGCGATCGGTACAAGGGAAAATGTCAGGGTTCTTGAGGATTTTACAAGCGGAGGAATACGTGTTGAAATTCTTGAATATCAGAAGCTTATGGGACTTTCCGATATATCAATGGCTACCCAGACTTATTTTATGGAAAAACAGAATATAAGGGTAAGGCAGATTGCAATATACCTAAACAATGACCGTGTAACCATAGAAAAAGGAGCAATGAGCTATTTTCAGGGTAATCTTGAAATGGTAAGCGGAGTTACGGTAGGAAATGCACTCGGCCGTCTTGTAAGAGGTGCCGTCACAGGTGAGCAGATGGCTCAGCCTGTATATACAGGTACGGGTATGCTTGTACTTGAGCCGTCCTTCAAGCATTTTCTTGTAATGGAACTGGACAAGGGAGAATCCATAATAATTGACGACGGTATGTTTTACTGTGCACAGGGAACCGTCAATATGAGAGCCGTATCTCAGAGAAGCATTTCGGCAGCCTTCGGCGGCGGTGAGGGCTTCTTCCAGCAGGAGCTTACAGGTCCGGGACTGGTTGTTCTGGAGTCGCCGGTTCCGATGTCTGAGATTGATATTATCGACCTTAACAACGATACCTTGAAGGTTGACGGAAACTTTGCCGTACTCCGCTCCAGCACCCTGCAGTTCACCGTTGAAAGAAGTGCAAAAACACTTATGGGTTCTGCTGTCAGCGGCGAAGGTCTTGTAAACGTATACAGAGGTACGGGACAGATATGGCTTGCTCCTACAATCAAGGTCTACAAAACTCTGGAAACGGCAAGATATACAGGCGTTACAGGTACAAACAGTATGAATATGAATACCAGCCGTTCTTAATGAAACAAACAAGCCTGTTTTACCATAAGCTTTGTTGCAGACAAATTATTTCAATAAAAAATTATAAAAATTTTTGGTTTTGTATTGACATTTAAAGACAAAGATGATAAAATAGGCTTGTTGTCACGGAGAGGTGTCCGAGTGGTTTAAGGAGCTAGTCTTGAAAACTAGTGATTCCGCAAGGAACCAAGGGTTCGAATCCCTTCCTCTCCGCCAACTTGGTTTGCGGAAGTACTCAAGTGGTGAAGAGGCTCCCCTGCTAAGGGAGTAGGTCGGGTGACCGGCGCAAGGGTTCAAATCCCTTCTTCCGCGCCACTGATATGGTGGTTTTTCTGAAGTCCGTTTTGCGGACTTTTTTTGTTTTATAAAAAATGTGTTATGAGGGATAACTGATATGGCATCATCAAAGGAGTATAAGGAATTTATATTGGAACAGCTAAGCCTTACAGATAATATTACCTGTAAGCCTATGATGGGCGAATTTCTTCTTTACTGCAACAATATACTGTTTGGCGGCATATATGACAACAGGCTTCTTGTAAAAATTACGGGAAGCAACAAGAAATACAATATGCCAAAGCAGATACCATACAGCGGAGCTAAACCTATGTACGGTATCTGCGATGTTGAAGACAAGGAATTGTTGAAGGAAATCGTTCTCGCAACCTGCGAGGGCTTGCAGAGAAAAAAATAAACAGATGCTCTCTTTATTGAAAAGTCCGTTTTTCGGACTTTTTTTTATTTTTCGTCAGATGCTTTTATTTTTCTCCAGTATTCCTTAAACGCCTGTTCGTTCTTATTATTGCCGAATTCGTAATATTTTTTATCCCTTATAATATCGGGCAGATACTGCTGTTTTACGTAGTGCTTCGGATAATCGTGGGGGTATATATAAAACTGACCTTTATTTTCATTATCTGCACCGTCAAAATGCATATTCTGCAAAGCCCGGGGAATATCTCCGACAGCTCCTTTCTCTATATCAGCCATAGCGTTGTTTACGGCTGTATATGCAGAATTGCTTTTCGGTGCGTTGCAGACCATAATTACGGCATCTGCAAGAGGAATCCTTGCCTCGGGCATACCTACCTGCAACGCAATATCAACGCAGGCTTTCACTATCGGGATTATCTGAGGGTATGCCAGTCCGACATCTTCACAGGCACATACCATAAGTCTTCTGCAAGCCGAAAGCAAATCACCTGCCGAAAGCAGCCGTGCAAGATAATAGACCGCAGCGTCAGGGTCAGAACCACGCATGGATTTCTGAAATGCCGACAATAAATCGTAATGCTGGTCGCCGTCCTTGTCATATCTCACTGAGCTGTGCTGTGTAAGCTGAGCTGCACTTTCCAAAGATACTTTCCTTATGAATGTCCCGTCAGAGCTTTTTTCCGGTACTGCTGCTATTGTGCAAAGCTCTACGGCGTTTATTGCTTTCCTTACATCTCCCGAGCAGGCTGTTGATATATAGTCTATAACCGTATCATCTGCCTCTATAGCTTCACCGAGTTCTTTTGAAAAAAGCTCAAAGCCCCTACGCACGGCTTTTGCTGCTTCCTCCTTGGAAACAGGCTTAAATTCAAATACGGTACATCTGCTTAAAACGGCGTTGTATATGTAGAAATAAGGATTTTCCGTAGTTGAGGCAATAAGTGTGATGCTTCCGTTTTCGAGATACTCAAGCAGCGTCTGCTGCTGTTTTTTGTTGAAATACTGAATTTCGTCAAGATACAGAAGAATACCGTTTATCCCCTCAATAGTGTCAAGCTCTGCAACAAGCTGCTTTATATCTGATGTTGATGCAGTTGTTCCGTTAAGCTTACGCAGGTTTTTTTTCGTTCTTTTTGCTATGTACGATGCCAGCGTACTTTTGCCTGAGCCGGAGGGTCCGTAAAATATCATATTCGGAATATCATCATTATTTTCTATTATATTTCTGAGTGCTTTTCCCTTTCCGAGAAGATGCTTTTGTCCTACTATATCGTCAAGACATTCAGGTCTTATCTTATCTGCCAACGGATTTTTCATAAACAGCCTTCTTTAAAATATATTTACATAAATATTAGCGTTCTTTACATCTGATGTCAAGGCATAACATTTATGAGATTTTCTGTTTACCTTTTCGGTAAAAAAACAAGTACATACGGCTTTGTGCAGACTTGGGGCGATTTCAGCCCGTTTCGGACAAAAGTCCGAAACGAAAATTCAGGCGTACTGCCTGAATTTTGTCAAAAGCATTTGCTTTTGACGGCTGAAATCGCCGTCTGAGCATAACCGAAGGCTTTTATTTTTACTCCTCCATTTGTCTTCCCAAAAATGAAGCCGCACTCTGTGCAAGCTTGATATCCGACTCTGTAGGAACACTCCTTTTTTCATTGGAAAGCATAATTACGCTTCCCGTAACGTCTCCCGAAGCTATGATAGGATATATAATCATGGCAAAGTAATCCATTCCCTCAACGGGCTGTACAGTGAAATGGTTTTCCCCCGAATTATAGCTTTGTCTGTTCTGCATAAGCTCCTCAATAGGCTGAGTTATTCTTCTTTCAAGAAACTCTCTTTTAGGAACTCCCGCCGCAGATACTATGTGGTCACGGTCGCTTATAAGCGTAGGGAAACCGCCTATTTTGCTCAGAACCTCTGCGTAGGTTGAAGCAAAGCTGCTCAACTCGCCTACGGGAGAATATTTTTTAAAAATTACTTCTCCGTTGGAATCGGTATAAATCTCCAGCGGATCACCTTCTCTTATTCTTAAAGTCCGTCTTATTTCCTTTGGAATGACAATTCTCCCCAAATCATCTATTCTGCGGACAATTCCTGTTGCTTTCATATATATATAATCTCCTTTTATTTTCTTTTTCAAAAATATTATCTGTTAGTTTTTATCTTTTATTCCTTAAAATAAAAAAACTTCCGTATAAAAACGGTAATTTGTAAAATCAGGTCTTTTTTTTAAAGTTATATGTCATCTTAATATAAATAATTTTTTATTTTAAATAACATTTTTTAATATTCTGAATAATATAAAAACAAAAAGATTTTCTGTACAACCTTGTACTCTGATATGCAACATTCGCCCTTTTTTTACTATTTATTGCAGAGGTATATCTGCAAGTAAAAAGTAAGGAGGAAAATATGTCAGCTATAAGAAAAATCAATATGAAGGTTTTCAGTGACGGTTCTGTTGTATCTGATACGAGTGCCGCAGGATATATCGGAGAAAATCTGGCAACAGAGCTTTTATTCGATTTACCCGAAAAGCTCCGCAGAGCAAATTTTGTTTACATACTCAACTTTGAGGACGGAAACGGAAATTTCAATACAGGTACCGTTAACAGAAGCAATATGTCGTTTGTTATTCCCCGTGAGCTTACGGATACGAATATACTAAGAGCAGAGCTTGTTATTATGGACAGCAGTGAAATGATATTCAAAAGCAATGTTTTCATATTAAATCTGCACAGTGCGGTTGAAATTACGGAAGAGGCTCAGAACAGGTACGAGGGACTGCTTGAGGATACCCTCGAAAAATTTCAGGAGCTTACAGACCAGATAGGTACGGCTGATATTTCTCAGTTCAGAGGTATTGTATCGGTTGAGAAAACAGGTACGTCGGGGAATATCTCCGTCTACACTATAACCTATACCGACAATACAACAAGCACCTTCAGTGTGGAAAACGGAAGCTCGTATATACTCACTCAGGGTGACAAGGCTGATATTGCCGAAATAGTATTTAACGACTATATAAGCGGTGTAAATGAACGGCTGGAAAATTTTCTTAACGGTGGTGATGTGAATGGCAGCTCTTAATGAAAATATCAACAGGGTTATAAGTGATTTTACGGCTGTTAAAAATGCTGTTGAAAGCAGGGGCGTTACTATAGAGGATAACACTCCTACTTCACAGTACGCTCAGAAAATTTTATCAATACCTGATAATACAAATACGTTACGTTCTCTTATCAACGGTTCGTTAATCAATCTTGTAATTCCCGAAAATACCGTATCTGTACGTGATTACTTTTCTTTTCAGAATACAGCCCTTAAAACACTGCAAACTGTAAATATCGTGTCTATCGGCGGAAGAGGCTTTTTCGGCAACACCGGTCTTGAAAGCGTTGTACTTGGAAACGGTCTGACCTCAATCGGTATTGCAGCATTTGAAGGCTGTACAAGTATGTACAGTATTTCTCTTCCCGGTACATTACAGGTTATCGAGGCAAATGCGTTCAAGGATTGCAGGTCACTTCAGTCTGTTACCATACCGAGCTCGGTTACAAGTATAGGAAACGCTGCTTTCTATAACTGTTCAGCGTTAAAATATGTTTATATTCCAAGCTCTGTTACCTCCGTCGGAAGCAATCCGTTTAATTTATGCAGTGATGTTGAAAATCTTGTTATTGAACAGGACTTTGATGTTGCCAATTTCACTATCGCCGGATTTGGAAATTTAAGTGTACCGACTGTTGTTTCCGTACTTAATTCTCTTTCAAACAGAGTCGGAAAAACAAATTATACATTATATACCGGCAGATACCTCAGTATGCTGAGTGAGGAACAAAAGGCAATCGCAACAAACAAAAACTGGACACTGAGATAAATGTGCAGGGTATACGAAAACTGCATTTCAGGCACAGACGAAGCTTAAATACGAAAATACTCAGGTTAGGATAAAACAAAGGGAAAGGTGATGTTAAAATGTCCGTTGCTTCGGAATTAACCAAAACAGCAAAGGCTCAGATAGGAAACGGCGGTTCAAAATACCGAAGATGGTATTACGGCACTTCATCAGACTGCTACGGCATAGAGTGGTGTGCTGTTTTTATAAGCTGGCTGTTCGACCAAATCGGAGGCATAAACAAATATATAATCAAATCGGACGGTGCCGGAAGCTTTGCCCGTTACGGCGACGGCAGGCTCGGCAAATGGTATAAGTCGGGAGAAACACAGCCGCAGGAGGGTGATATAATCACCTTCCGCTGGGGCGGAAGCTATACTGACAAATATCACAGTGATCATGTGGGTTATGTATATGCAGCAGATAAAAACTATGTATATACAATAGAAGGAAATACAGGCAGCAGTAATTCTGATACATCATCAGTTATGTACAGATATTACAGCCTTACAAACGGTGTAATAAACGGCTATTACAGACCTTATTATATCAAAAAGGAGGACAAAAGTATGAATTTTAAAAAAGGAGATGCTTCCGATGGTGTACTTGCATATAAATCTCTTCTCATGTATGCATATGCACTGGGCTTGATAAATACTAAGGTAGACGATACAAACGGCTTTGGTGAAGGAACTTACAAGGCTACGATTGAGCTTCAGAAAAAATACAAGCTGGAGGTTGACGGTATTGCAGGTAAAAATACAATTACTGCTCTTCGCAATGCTTTACGGAATGAATTGAAGAATGTCAAAAATTCGGTGATAACAAATACCATTAATTATCTTAAAAAGGAAATCTCGTAATGAATGACGGCATAATTATTTCTTTGATAAGCCTTCTGGGTTCGGGCTGCGGAGCTCTGGTCGGTATTGTTGTACAATCAAAGCTCATAAAGTACCGTATAGACCAGCTCGAAAGAAAGGTAAGCGAGCATAATAACCTTATACTCCGAACCTATGAAAACGAAAAGCAGCTTCAAATTCACCGTGAAAAATTAACGACAGTAAATCACCGTATTGCCGATATAGAGGAGAGAATGAAAAATGACAGGACTTAACGATATAACATCTGTCCTGACAATTACGGGTCTGCTTGCCTTTACGGTCAGTGTTATAACTCAGGTAACAAAGGAAACGGGAATTATGAAATCAGTCCCTACATCACTTCAGGTTACAGTCTTGTCAGTGCTTCTGAGTATATTATACTGTATGGCATATATGTCGTATAACTCGATTGAGGTAAGGTGGTATATGATAGCAGGCTCTGTTGTCGGAGGCTTCATTGTTGCTTTTATCGCAATGTTTGGCTGGGAAAAATTCTATGAGCTTTACTCAAGATTTAAAGATAAATAGCTTTTAGTTACCCGTAGCTCTCATATAACTTTGATGCGGCGATTGCAGACCCTCGTGGATTTCCACGAGGGGGAAAAGTGCTTAAAGCACTTTTCCAATCAAAATACTTCGTATTTTGATTTCTGCAATCGCCGCAAATTTTAT
>ONDU01000010.1 GCA_900316615.1 uncultured Eubacteriales bacterium
TTCCTGCGATTTTGAAAGCTCGGCACGTATGCCTGTGATTTCAGCCTCGGCTGAAAAATATTCCTTTACCGATGATTCATATTCCTGTGCGGACTGCTCCGCATTCTTTTTTAAATTTTCTGCTATTTCCTTATTTTTTCGTATCTCACCCGCTCTTGAAAGAAGTCCCGATTTTCTGCCCTGAGAACCACCCGTAAGAGAACCGCCTGCATTCACTACCTGTCCGTCCAGAGTTACTATTCTGAACCTGTAGCCGTATCTTTTAGCTATATTTACGGCATTGTTGAGATTGTCGGCTATTGCTATTCTTCCTAAAAGCGACCTTAAAATACCTGCGTATTCCTCCTTGCAGGAACAAAGCTCTGAGGCTGTTCCGATAAAGCCCCTGCACTGTTCAAGACCCTTTTCGCTTAAAGTACTTCCCTTTACGGTAGTAAGCGGAAGAAATGTTGCTCTTCCTCCGTCACGCTGTTTCAGATAATTGATTGCGGCTTTTGCACTTTCTTCATCTGATGTGACTATATGCTGCATAGAGTTTCCCAGAGCTGTTTCGACCGCCACGGCATATTCCTGCGGTACGCTTATTATTCTCGATACAGGTCCTCTTATTCCGCTGAGATTTCCTCTGTCGGCTTCCTTTATGACAAGCTTTACGCTGTTATAGAAACCCTCCATATTACGCTCCAAATCTTCAAGTATGCGTATGCGTCTTAATCTTTCCTGATAGTCAAGATTAAGCTTGTCTGCCTTTTCTTTAAGACTGTCACGCTTTTTCTTTCTGCTTTCAAGCTTTAACTGACAGCCTGAAAGCGAATTTTTAAGCTTTGTACACTGTTCCTCTGCCTGAGATAGTCTGTCTTCGTATTCACCGCACTGAACTTTAAGAGAGTTTCTTTTCTGTATGCGTATGATTTTTGAATTATTAAGATTGTCTGTACGCTCCTTTGCTTCGCTTACCGATGCCATACTGGTCATTGCGGAAACCTTTATATCAGCCGCTCTTGATGTAAGACCTGCAAGCTTTGACGCTGCTTCCTGTAAAAGTCTTGAATTTCGGCTTGTATCGTCCGTAAGCTGTGAAAGCTGATTTTCACATTCGGAATATTCTTTTTTAAGATTTTCTATATCCAGTCTGTATTTTCCGATTTTTTCCCTTTTTTCTTTTATCTCGTTTTCAGTATCCTTGCTGGAGCTTGCAAGAAATGATAATTCGGCTTCAAGTCTTGCTATGTTTTCCTCGCTGTGCTTTATGTTGTTATGTGATACCGATATTTCCGATTTCTTCTGCAATGACTGTTCTTCATAGCCTGAAGCTTCTTTTCTTATGCTCTCAATTTTGGTATTGTATTCTACGTTTTTCTGAAAAAGCTCTTCGCTTTCCTTTTGTATATTCTCCAGTGCCTTGTGTGCCTGCCTGTGCTGTGAAGCCGCTATTTCAAGCTTTTCTTCCTGCTCTCTCAGAACCGCTGCCGACTGCTTTATAGTATTTACCCATAAAGCTGTTTCAAGCTCCTTTTTCTCGTTTGAGTATTCCAGAAATGCTTCTGCCTTTTTAGACTGAGTTTCAAGCGGAATTATTCTGTCGTCAAGCTCTTTCAGTATATCTTTAAGCCTTACGAGGTTTTCTTCTGTTCCCTGAAGCTTTCTTTCTGCTTCAAGCTTTCTGTACCTGTAGCGTGATATTCCTGCGGCTTCTTCAAATATTTCACGTCTGTCTTCACTCTTTGACGCTACTATACTGTCTATCTTTCCCTGTCCTATCATTGAGTATCCGTCACGTCCAAGACCGGTGTCCATAAAAAGCTCGTGAATATCCTTAAGTCTTACCGCTGCCTTGTTTATCATATATTCGCTGTCGCCCGAACGGTAGTACCGCCTTGTTACCGAAACCTCATCGCCGTTATATGAAAGCATTCTGTCCCTGTTGTCAAACGAAAGCGTTACCTCGGCATATCCCTGCTTCTTGCGGGAATCCGTTCCGTTGAATACTACGTCCTCCATTTTTGAACATCTTATAGCTTTAGGCGACTGCTCACCGAGAACCCATCTTATTGCATCGCTTATATTACTTTTTCCGCTTCCGTTAGGCCCTACTATTGATGTTATGCCTTTGTCAAAAGTAAGCTTCGTTTTGTCGGGAAACGTCTTGAAGCCCTGTACCTCCAGCGATTTTAAAAGCACCTGTCTGTTCAACTCCTAACCATTCCATAAGGTTTTATGCAAACCGCATTTTCTATGACAATTTCCAGTCTGCGGCTACGCTCACACTGCGATTGCAGCCGACAAAAGCTTACGCTTTTGTCAGATTGTCGGTTACCACCGACAATCTCGTTTCGGACAAATGTCCGAAACGGGCTGCAATCGCCGCAAATCCCTCACAAAGCTGTATTTTCACGGCTACGCTCCGACAAAATACAGCTTTATCATGGATTTTTTACAAACTCAGTTTTATATTTTTCAATATCTTCTCTGCCCTTTATGCTTATCAAATAGCCTTTTTTTCTGAAATAGGCTATGTTACTTTTTTTCTGACCCAAAGCCTTTGATATTTCCCTTTGGTTTACGTAAAAAGTATATATGCCCTCAGGCAGAGAATTTTTTTCTATACAGCTTTCAAACATTTTTCTGTACAGAACCGAAAAGCACAGCTCACCGAAAGACGGGTGCCACGCTCCGGACAGCATTCCCTTTGCAATATCATCGGTATTGTGAAGACCAAGCCTTATTACTTTTATGCCGTTGCTTTCAAAAAGATAAAGAAGCTCTGCACAAAGCTCAACCGTATCATCAAGACTGTACGTTCTGTAAATTCCCTGCTCGTAGTAATCAGCAAGAAGTGTATCTCTCATTATTATAGTAGGATATATCCTAACGGTTGCAGGTTTAAGCTCACATATACGCTTTGCTGTATACAAATCCTTTTCGGGTGTGGCAAGGTACAGACCCGTCATCATTTGCAGTCCAAGCTCAAAGCCTGATTTTTTTATCAGCTCTGACGCTTTCACAACATCTTCTGCCGTATGACCTCTTTTATTTGCGTTAAGTACGTCATCGCACATACTCTGTGCTCCCAGCTCTATTGACGTTACTCCGTAATGCCTGAGAATTTCCAGTATTTCATTGTCTATGCAGTCGGGTCTTGTGGAAATTCTTATTCCTGCAAAGCTTCCGTTTTTAACGTATTTATATGCGGTTTCCAGAAGCATAAGCATATAGCCGCGTTCTATCGCCGTAAAGCTGCCTCCGAAAAATGCTATCTCGGATTTTTCGGGATTATAGCTCCTGCTTTCCTTTGCCGTAATAACTGCCGCTTCTATGTCCACCGCTTTGGGCTGATTATCCTTTCCTGTTATCCTTACCTGATTGCAGAACGAACAGCAGTGAGGACAGCCGTTATGCGGTACAAATATGGCTACATTTGAATGTTTCAATATCCCATCAGCCCCAATGCTTCTCTTGCTGCCTGCTGTTCGGCTTCCTTTTTACTTTTTCCGCCGCCTCTTCCTATGACGTTGCTGTTCAGGTGAACCTCTACCAAAAAATGCTTGTTATGATCGGGGCCGCTTTCTCCTACAAGTACATACTCAAGCTTTTCTTCGGGATTTTTCTGTACTATCTCCTGCAAAGCTGTCTTATAGTCCTTAAAGCGGTAATCCTTGGATTTTATCAGCTTTCCTCCCTTTATGTCGGGAACTACAAAATTATATATAAACTTTCTTGCTTCTTCCATTCCTCCGTCAAGATAGATCGCCGCTATTACCGCTTCAAAGGCATCGGCTAAAATTGACGACCTGTCCTGACCGTTTGTATGACGTTCTCCCCTGCTCAGCAAAAGATACTTTCCCAAACCTATGGAACGTGCATAACCTGCAAGAGATTTCTCACAGACAAGTGCAGCTCTCAGCTTTGTAAGATCTCCCTCTGGCAGCATAGGACAGTTCCTGTATATATAATCAGATACAACTATGCTGAGTACCGCATCGCCCAGAAACTCCTGACGCTCATTACACTTCATATTAAGCTTTCTGAACTCGTTTGCATATGAGGAATGTGTAAGTCCTGTTCTCAGATATTTTATATCCCTGAATTTGTATCCCAGCTTTTCTTCAAGCTGTGACAAATCATTTTTTTCGTCCACTGCGGATTTCACCTACTGTTCTATATATTTTCGGTTTTGTATATACTTATATTTTTCTCTATTTCATTTATTACGTTTGCCTGTGTGAACTGTTTTGTAAGCTTTATAGCATTTTTCATAGTCCTTGCCTTTGAACTTCCGTGTGCCTTGAATACAGGTCTGCTTATTCCTATAATTGGTGCTCCGCCGTATTCGTGATAATCCATTTCCTTTGCAAGTCCTTTAAGGTCGCCCATAATCATCGCAGCTGCAAGCTTATTCTTTATATTCTTTCCGAATATCGCCTTTATTCTTGCCATTATCTCTATTGCAGCTCCCTCATATGTCTTTAATATGAGGTTTCCGCTGAAGCCGTCCGCTACGAGAACATCGCAGGCATCTCCGGGAACATCTCTTCCCTCAATATTTCCAACAAAATTCAGATTTGTGCCGCTCAGAAGTCTGTAAGCCTCGTTTTGCAGAACTCCGCCTTTATGCTCCTCTGTTCCTACGTTTGCAAGACCTACTCTCGGATTTGCTATTCCCATAACCTTTTCCATATATATGGAACCCATTATTCCGAACTGACAAAGCATATCTGCTCTTACATCTACGTTAGCTCCGCCGTCAGCAAGCATAAAGCAGCCGTTTCTTTTGGGCATAACGGGTGCAAATGCCGCTCTTTTTACTCCTTTTATTCTCTTTACTATCATACTGCTTCCTACAAGCAAAGCTCCGCTGTTGCCTGCGGATACAAAAGCGTCACCCTCTCCTCTTTTCAGAAGCTCAAGTCCTTTTCCCATTGAGGAATCTCTTTTTTCCTTAATCACATATGTCGCTTCGTCATCGGGAGTTATAATCCCCTCAGTATGTACTATGCTCATTCTGTCAAGCGATACGGAATTTTCTTCTGCACTTTTTTCTATCAGCTCCCTGTTTCCCGTAAGAATTATGTCTACATCGTATTCCTCAACAGCCTGCTGACAGCCCTTTATTATTTCTGACGGTGCGTTATCTCCGCCGAATGCGTCTACTATAATTTTCATATAAGACCTCCTTTACAACAAATAACGGTTTACTATGTCAGGCTCTCTGCCTCCGTCAGCACTGCTGCGATTGCAGACGGCAAAAGCAAAGCTTTTGCCAGCTTTAGTATTAAAGCTCGCTTTTCGGATTTAATCCGAAAAGCGGTCTGCAATCGCAGCCTGAGCGTTGACGGAACTTACAGCTTAATCATGTTTTCGTCCATAAATGCTTCGAGTACCGAAAATGACCGCTCAGCTAATTTTTCAGCTTTAAGTTTTTTGTCACGTATATTTTCCGAAAGCGGAGGAAGTATTCCTATGTTTGCCCCCATAGGCTGAAAATCATTTACTGAGCCGTCGCTTATATAGGCAGCCAAAGCTCCCGTCATTGTTTCCTTTGGAAATGTAAGTGACGGCAGATTTTCAAAAATTCTTGCGGCATTTATACCTGCCGCAAGTCCGCTTGAACCCGACTCCATATATCCCTCGACACCTGTCATCTGACCTGCAAAGAAGATATTCGGATTTTCTCTCAGAGAAAAATCAGGATTCAGAAGCTGAGGTGAATTTATAAACGTATTTCTGTGCATAACGCCGTATCTTACGAACTCAGCATTTTTCAGGGCAGGTATGAGCGAAAAAACTCTTTTCTGCTCGGGAAATTTAAGGTTTGTCTGAAACCCCACCATATTATAGAGTGTACCCTCACAATTTTCTTTTCGCAGCTGCAAAACAGCCCACGGACGGTGTCCGGTTTTCGGATTGATAAGTCCTACAGGCTTCATAGGTCCGAACCTTATGGTATCCTCTCCACGCTGTGCCATAACCTCTATCGGCATACAGCCCTCGTAAACCTTTGGATTACGAACATCTATATCTTTAAGCGCAGCTCTTTCTGCATTTACAAGCTCTCTGTGAAAAATCTCATATTCTTCCTTGTCAAGCGGACAGTTTATATAATCATCGGGACTTCCCTTTCCGTATCTGCTTGCGGAAAACGCATTTTCCATATCTATGGATTCGGCTGTGACTATAGGTGCAGCTGCATCGAAAAAGCTCAACGCTCCCCCGAACCTGTTTTTTATATTTTCAGCCAGCAAATCGGAAGTAAGCGGTCCTGTAGCTATTATACATATGCCGTCATTCGGTATTTCTGTTATTTCCTCGGATATAACGGTTATGTTGGGGTGAGATTTTATTTTCTCAGTAACCATAGCCGAAAAATCATCTCTGTTTACGGCAAGTGCTCCGCCTGCGGGAACACTGCATTTATCGGCACATTCCAGCAGAAGCGAACCAAGGATACGCATTTCCTGTTTAAGCATACCTGCCGCACTGGCAAATCTTGCCGCTTTCAGTGAGTTTGAACATACAAGCTCTGCAAAGCCGTCACTGTGATGTGCAGGTGTTTTTTTGACAGGCTTCATTTCGTAAAGCTCCGTTTTTATTCCACGACACGCAATCTGCCACGCAGCCTCACAGCCTGCAAGTCCTGCTCCAATTACCTTTATACTGCTCATACTCCGTTTTCCTCAAAGTTTTTTGAAAAGCCGCAGCCCTCTGCCGCACAGTACAGCTTTGTTACCTTGCCTTTTCTCTTGTACAGAACTCCTCCGCAGTTGGGACAACGTTCGTTTGTCGGCTCTGTCCACGATACAAAATCACATTCAGGATAGTTACTGCAACCATAGAAAGTTCTGCCTCTTTTGGATTTTCTCATCACTATGTCGCCGTTTCCGCACTTAGGACATTTTGCTCCGACGGTTTCGACAAAGTTCTTTACGTTCTTGCATTCAGGATAACCGGGGCAGGCTATGAACTTTCCGTATCTTCCTGTTTTCACAACCATTTTTCTTCCGCATTTTTCGCATACGATGTCGGTTTCTTCGTCCTGAACCTTTATTTTTACGTCCTTCATATCCTCTTTTGCTTTTTTAAGAGTTTCCTTAAAGTCACCGTAAAAGCTTTCGAGAAGCTCTGCCCACTGCTCCTCGCCGTGTTCTACCTTGTCAAGTCTTTCCTCCATCTGTGCTGTAAACTTTACGTTTACTATCTTGGGAAAATGCTCAAGCATAAGCTTTGTTGATACCTCTCCCAGCTCTGTGGGATAAAGAGTTTTTCCCTCACGCTTTACATATCCTCTTGAAGTTATTGTCGATATGGTTGCCGCATAAGTGGAAGGTCGTCCTATGCCGTTTTCTTCGAGAGCTTTTATCAAAGTAGCTTCGGTAAAACGTGCAGGCGGCTGCGTGAAATGCTGATTGGGTACTATTTCCTTCGGACGTACCTGCATATCCTTTTCAAGGGGAGGAAGCTCCGTCTGTTTTTCCTCCTCGGAGTCCTGTCCCTCAACATAAAGTGTAGTGAAGCCGTCAAACTCAACTCTGTATCCTGTAGCTTTGAAAATATATTTTCCGCCTGTTATTTCGGCACCGGTTGTTTTCTGTATGCACTCAGCCATCTGACAGGCTATAAATCTTTCCCATATCAGCTTGTACATCTTATACTGGTCTGATGTAAGACTTGATTTTATTCTGTCAGGCTCAAGCGAGGGCATTGTAGGACGTATTGCCTCGTGTCCGTCCTGAGCACCTGCCTTTGTCCTGAAAATTCTCGGCTTTTCCGGAAGATATTTTTCTCCCCATCTTCCTTTTATATATTCGCCTGCCTCTTCTATTGCGTCATTTGAAATTCTCAGCGAGTCGGTTCTCATATATGTTATAAGACCTACTGCTCCCATTTCGGGAATTTCTATACCCTCGTAAAGCTCCTGTGCTACCTTCATTGTTCTTTTTGACTGGAAGTTGAGCTTTCTTGATGCCTCCTGCTGTAGTGTAGAGGTTGTGAAGGGCGGTGCAGGCTGTTTTTTTCTTGTTCCGTTCCTGAGCTTTGAAACTATGAATTTCTCTTCCTTTTCAAGCTCCGACAAAATTTTTTTAGCTTCTTCTTCATTGGAAATCTTTATCTTTCCCTCATCAGTTGCATATAGTGTTGCCGCAAATGCCTTTCGGCTGCCCTTTGGAATGAACTTTGCATCCATTGTCCAGTATTCCTCGGGCTTGAATTCCCTTATCTGGTTTTCACGGTCAAGTATTATCTTTACGGCTACCGACTGCACTCTTCCTGCCGAAAGTCCTCTCCTTATACTCCTTGACAAAAACGGACTGAGCTTATATCCCACAAGCCTGTCTAATATTCTTCTTGCCTGCTGTGCGTCCACCAAATCTATATTTATACTTCTCGGACTTGCCATTCCGTTTTTAACGCCCGTTTTGGTTATTTCATTGAACTCCACTCTGTTTTTTTCGTCAAGCTGAAGTCCGAGTATATAGGCAAGATGCCATGATATTGCCTCTCCCTCACGGTCGGGGTCGGTTGCAAGATATACACATTCCGACTTCTTGGCTGCCTTTTCAAGCTTCTTCACAAGCTCTTCCTTACCCTCTATTATTTCATAGCTCGGCTCAAAATGCTTTCTTACGTTAACGCTCAGCTTCTTTGACGGCAAATCCCTGACGTGTCCCATGGATGCCATTACCTCATATCCCTCTCCGAGATACTTCTTTATTGTCTTGGCCTTTGCCGGTGACTCCACTATTACAAGCTTTGACATATAATCCTCCTTAAATTTAGACAGGAATATACTTTCCTTCTCTTGTTGCTTCTATTGCTCCGTAAATCTCAAGCTCCGTTATAGACTGCATTACCTTGCTTATCGGAAGCCCTGTTTTATATACAATATTGTCAATGACTGATACATTTTCGCAGATTGCGTCATAAACAAGGTTTGCCTCATCGCTTAAAAGACTTGCAGATACTTTTTTTACAATGCTCTGTTTGTCTTCATTTTCAACGCTCACCTTAACGGCGTTTTTCTTTGTATCGGACTTTCCCGAAAAAACGGCGGAGCTGCTTTCACTGACTGATTTTTCATCTGAATATACCGGTTTGTCCGAATAGCAGGAATCGGAAAACTTACTTCTGCTTTTTCTGGACTTTCCTGAAATAATATCCTCTACATCCTTATCATCAGCAACTGTAGGAATATAGTTCTCCTCTGTTGTAAGCGAATATTTACCCAGATATTCCTCAAGAATTTCGTATGCATTCGTAACTGCCCTTGCTCCCTGCTTTATAAGACTGTTCGTCCCTTCTGCTACGGGATTCGAAGGATCTCCGGGAACGGCAAATATATCCTTGTTCTGATATATAGCCGTATTTGCTGTTATCAGTGCTCCGCTTCGCTCTCCTGCCTCAATAACAAGTATTCCCTGTGAAAGTGCGGAGATAATCCTGTTCCTTTTCGGAAAACTGTTTTTGTACGGAGGCATATTCGGCGGATATTCCGATATGACCGCTCCGCTTTCCGCTATTCTTGCTCTGAGGTCTGCATTGCTCATAAGATAGTTATAGCTAAGTCCGCAGCCTAAAACACATACGGTTTTTCCATTTGCGTTCAGTGCTCCCTTATGCGATGAACTGTCTATGCCGAGTGCTCCTCCGCTTATGATGTTCACTCCTGCTTTTGCAAGGTCGAAGCTTATGGAATACGCAAGCTTCTTTCCTGAAAGAGTTGCGTTCCTTGTTCCTACAACTCCTATGGAAAGCGTATTTTCCATATCGGGAAGCTCTCCGTTCACGTACAGTACCGCAGGCGGATCGTAAATTTCTTTTAGCTGAGCAGGATAATCCTTACTGTCCAGCGTTAGAATATTATAACCCAATAATTCACATCTGTCTATAATTTCTTCTGTTTCATCAAGCGTATTTTCATATAAACGTTCAAGCTCTTTTCTTGTAAAGCATCCGCACAGCTCCCATTCTCGTCTTCCGGCATTGTAAAAATCTACTATTGAAGGATAAAATTTTCTTACCGTGTTTACCTTCTGATTTGCATAGCCTATGCTTTGCTGAAGCCATATCCAGTACTGGTAATTTTCTGACACTATCTTCCCCCCCTTATCAGCTCCCATATGCAAATCGCCGCCGCCACAGAAGCATTCAGCGATTCGGCTTTTCCTTTCATTGGAATTACGGCTTTTATATCGCACTTTTCAACGGTTTCAGCTTTAAGACCGCTTCCCTCGTTGCCTATAAGCAGTATGCAGTTTTTTCTGTCGGCTTCGCTTATTTCTGTTATTGATACAGATTTTTCATGAAGTACTGCCGCTATTGACACTACTCCTTTCGTTGTGCATATATCCAAAGCTTCTGATATATTCGGAGTAAACATTACGGGTATGCGGAAAACTGCACCCATTGTTCCTCTCAGTACTTTAGGCGATAGAATATCACAGCAGTCCTTGCTCAGAATTACTCCATTTACTCCGAGTGCTTCCGCTGTTCTTAAAACTGTTCCCATATTGGACGGATCCTGCATATGCTCCAGCCCCAGATATACTCCGCCTTTTTCTATGTTAAGCTTCCTTAGTTCAGACCTGCAAACACAAAGTACTCCCTGCGGTGTTTTGGTATCTGAGATTTGAGAAAACAGCTTCTCCGTAACTATTAAGGTGCTTTCGCAAACCTCCTCAAGCTTTTTATAAAGTCCGCTGTATTTTTCTGCGGCTTTTTCGGTAAATACAGCCGTTTCCGTATAAATTCCGCTTTCCAGAGCATCTCTGCAAAGTCTTTCACCCTCTGTTACAAAGCTTTTATTTTCATTTCTGTAAGCTGCACTTTTCATAAGCTTTATTATGTGCTTTACAGCCGTATTATCCCTGCTTGTAATACATTTCATACACAATTTCACCCCGCATAAATACATTTCAGATTCTAATTCTTAAAAATTCTGACCAAAGGCTCTGGCTCTGTTCCTGACACGCAAGCCCTTGAAAAAAAACCTAAGCTTTACATTGTACCTCTTGCGTGGCTATGTCAATATAAAACAGCGTTTGGAAGTAAAATATATCCTCCCAAACGCAGCTTTAAGCTATATTTATTGAGCGTTCTTTGCCTTTTCAACAAGCTCTGTAAATGCCTTAGGATCAGCTATTGCTATCTCAGAAAGCATCTTTCTGTTAAGCGTGATGCCTGCCTTCTTAAGTCCGTTCATAAATGTAGAATAGTTAGTTCCGTTCATTTTGCAGGCAGCCGAAATACGGGTAATCCAAAGTCTTCTGAAATCTCTCTTTCTCTGCTTGCGTCCTATATATGCATAGTTGCCGCTCTTCATTACAGCCTGCTTAGCCATTTTGAAGTGCTTGCTCTTAGCTCCCCAGTAGCCCTTAGCTAACTTTAATATCTTCTTTCTTCTTTTGCGTGTCATCATCGCACCTTTTACACGTGCCATACTTCTTCTACCTCCATACGGTTGTTATTTATTGTTAAACGCACTGACTTGTTTTCGTAATTATTTATAAGGGATAAGTCTCTTGAGCTGAGCTACATTTGTCTTATCTGCCAGAGTTGTCTGTCTGAGTCCTCTCTTACGCTTTCTTGTCTTTTTTGCACTGTTCAGAATGTGGCTTTTGTTAGCGTGTGCTCTGATAATCTTTCCATTCTTTGTTACTTTAAAACGCTTTTTTGCACCGCTGTGTGTTTTTATCTTCGGCATAACATTGTCCTCCTTGATTTTCCCTATTATTTGCCTGTTTTTGGAGCCAGGAACATAAGCATACTGCGTCCTTCAAGCTTAGCCGGCTTCTCTATTACCGCTATATCCTCCATAGCGGCTGCAAATCTGTCCATATTTTCCTGACCGATTTCGGGGTGTCCCATCTCTCTGCCTCGGAAACGGATAGATACCTTTACCTTGTCACCGCTTTTTATAAATTTTGAAGCCTGATTCACCTTGGTATTGAAATCGTGCGTATCTATGTTCAGTGAAAGTCTTATTTCCTTTACATCTATTACACGCTGATTTTTCTTTGCCTCTTTTTCACGCTTTGCCTGTTCAAAGCGATACTTGCCGTAATCCATTATCTTACACACAGGCGGCTTTGCCTGCGGTGCTATTTTTACCAGGTCAAGATTTTTTGACTCTGCTAGCTGTAATGCCTTTACTGCCGACATAACTCCCAACTGTGAACCGTCCGAGTTTATTACTCTTATTTCTTTATCTCGAATTTCGTCGTTTATCTGTAGTTCCTTGTTGCTAATGGGTAAGCACCTCCAAAAATTACTTTGAGAAACAAAAAGTACGGGCAGATAACTCCGCCCGTACTCAAACGCCAAAACAGAAACCGTCATTTTTAAATGCGGCTGCCGATACTCAAACGATTGACCCGTGTCGGACGAAACCTCACAGGTGAAAGCATATATCTGCCTTTCTTTATTTTCCTGAAAGATATTATACAGGATTATTATGTTTTTGTCAAGCCGCTTATTATAATATTTTTTATTTCAGACATTGTTTAAGCTTGGAAACGATTTCATTTATATCATATTCCAGCTTATCGGTATGATTAAGCATATCATCGAACAACTGATTAAGATTTTCTTCAAATCTGTTCGGAAGAATACGGCAGTTTTTTCTGCATAATTCCATAAGTCTTTTTTCTCCGGGGTGTGTCTTTTTGTTTACGGCAAAAATTATATCGAAATACGACTCCAGAAATGCGGCTGTTCGGTGTACGATACTTACCCTGTCATTTCTTGCCGATGCTTTCAAAATCTGTGAGGAATATGCAGGCATTGCGGCATATAAAAGATTGATGTTTCTTTCAATTATATTCTTTTTAAGCTCATCGGGATATGGTATGCAAAAGCGTTCCTTTGCTTTTTGAAGTCTGCTGTTTTTATCGTATATAATTTTGCAGGTCAGAAGATTATGCCACATACAGGTTGTATATCCGTTATGCGGTATGTGCTTTTCCGCAACATCAGAAACCTCTTTGCAGAAATCATCAAGGCTGCGGTACAGAATATCTATATCAATACCGTTGTTTAATACACAGTTGTCCTCATATTCCCAGTAGTGATTTCCGATTTCCATATATCCGCAATATTTTTCAAGTATGCTTTTTCTGACTTGTTCGCTCAAAGGCTCTGTCACATATACATAAACATCATAATCAGACTTTTCGTCATAGTTTTCGCCCGAACGTGAACCGCCCAGTGCAATAGCCTCCACTTGCTCAAGTTCTGACAATTCTCTTAAAAGATTGTTAATCATACTTTTTCTCCTTACTGTTTTTTGCCGATTAATTTTTTTATGCTCTTTTTAATCTGAGGTACTATACCGTGTCCGCCGTATTTTGCGGCTACCTTTGAAAAATCGTACTTGTGGTAATCGCTCCAAAACTCATCTCTTCTTGCAGGAATTTTACAGGGTTCTCTCAGCGGAAGCGTCATACTGTCCTCTATTCTGCAGCTTTGAAAGTCAATTTCTCCGCTTACCTTATTGAAAATTTCTTCTGCTGTATCGTTGTTTACAAGCACAAGCGATACTCCCTTATTATCATTGAAGCCGGGAGCCGCCTTGTCTATTCCCCAGTAATCGGCTATGCTTATATCCCCGGGGTGCATTACCGACTTATAAGGACAGTGATAACAGGCAGGTCTTAATGCACAGTGAGTGTAATATATCGTCTTGAAAACTTCACTGTCAATCTTTTTTACGTTTCCGTTCTTATCCTTTATTCCGAGTGTTTCAACGTGTGAATCCCAGCCGTAGTCCTTTTTGTTGCGGAAGTCTGCCGAAATACATTTTCCGCCGTTTCTTTTTTCCTGCCAGTCAAGATAGGATTTCCACACAGCAAGACTTGGTACTCCGTGACATACTATATCCACACAGAAAAGATTGTCATATTCCTTTCCCAAAAATGATTTCAGACCCTTTACCTGACAAGATGTTCCAGAAAACAGAACCCGGTGTCCGTTATCCAAATCATTTTTTACATTCTTGAAAGTATCGCCCATATCGCTTTGTATATACTTTGAGCCTCTCATTAAGTTGCGTTGCTGCTTGTTTTCGGCTCTGAAATGTCCTGCCGTGAGGTCATCTCTCAGAATGCAGCCGTAGACTACTCCGCCGTTTTCCAGACAATAGTCAGACAAAGCCGTAAATATTCCGCCCGACCTTGATTCCATTCTGGTATCTAAATTTTTATGCTTTACCGCATAAACCTTAGGATTTTCCCAATTCATATAATTTTCCTCCATTTTGTTATCAGAAGTAACCTCTTTTTTTCTGGTCGGCTTTGAATACACATACGCTTTCGCATTTGTAGCACCTTATACATATTTCGGCATCTGCAACAGGATACAGAAAACCTTCGTCATCAAGCTTCATTGATATAGCCTGTACGGGACAAATCGAGTAACAGGCTGAACAGCCGCAGCAATGCTCTTTTTTATCGTATATTACGGGCAGTCTTTTTTTATTGTCGTCCTGCTCCTGATTTATATATCTGAAATCGCTCATTTTTTAGCTCCTTTGTGTTTTTTAAGGGCTTCGCCCTTAAAAATCCTGACCAAAGGCTCTGCCTTTGGAAACCGCAAGGGCTCTGCCCTTGACCCGCAAGCCTTTGAAAAGGCTTGACCCTCTGCACGGGCAGTTTTCATAGCGTCCTCAATGGTCTTGTCCATATCAAAGTATTTGTACTGTCCCAGACGGCCGCCGAAAATAACATTCTCTTCTTCTCTTGCCTTTTCTGCATATCTGCTGTAGAGAGCATTGTTTCTGTCGTTGTTTACAGGATAGTATGCTTCCTCACCCTGACTCCACTTCATAGGATATTCTCTTGTAACTATGGTTTTGGGCTGTGTTCCGAACTCAAAATGCTTATGCTCTATAATTCTTGTGTAGGGAATTTCAGCCTCGTTATAGTTGATAACGGCATTTCCCTGATAGTTTTCGCAGTCAAGAACCTCAGTTTCAAATTTCAGGCTTCTGTATTCAAGCTCACCGAAGCAATAGTTAAAATATGTGTCTATCTGTCCTGTATAAACTATTTTCTTAGCTATACCCTTGTTTTCCTTTATAAATTCAAAGAAATCGGTATTAAGCCTTACATCGCAGCCCTCAAGCATTTTCTCAACTATCTGAGTATATCCGCCTACAGGTATTCCCTGGTATACATCGTTAAAATAGCGGTTGTCATACGTATAGCGGACAGGAAGTCTTTTTATGATAAAGGGCGGAAGCTCGGTGCATTTTTTGCCCCACTGCTTTTCGGTATATCCCTTTACAAGCTTTTCGTATATATCCCTGCCTATAAGATATATGGCCTGCTCCTCAAGGTTCTTAGGCTCGGTGATACCGCTTTCCTTTTTCTGCTCCTCTATCTTCTCCTTAGCCTGCTGAGGGGTTACAACTCCCCACATCTTATTGAAGGTGTTCATATTGAACGGAAGATTGTACATTTCGCCCTTGTAATTGGCAACAGGCATATTTATAAAGCCGTTGAAGTCTGCAAACTTATTTACAAATTTCCATACCTCCTTGTTTGAGGTATGGAAAATATGTGCACCGTAGCGGTGAACCTGTATACCCTCCTGCTCCTCGGTATATATATTGCCGCCTACATTTCCTCTTTTTTCTATAACAAGACAACTCTTACCCTTTTGTCTTGCCATATAAGCAAAGGTTGCTCCGTAAAGTCCTGAACCAACTATGAGATAATCGTACATAAAAACTCTCCTGACAAATTAATTATTTTTCAAAAACCGTCTTTTCTATCTTCTTTCTGCTTTTAAGGAAATAGAAAATCACAGTTGCAACAAATCCGATTATAAGAGGAAGATAGAAGCTTATTCCTCTTGTTATAAGAACCGAGGCTGGAAGATATGCACCTACAAATATCAGTCCAAATGTTGTCTGATACATAAGCTCGGAAATTCCCTGAGAACCGGGCAGCGGCAAAAGGTCAACTGCTACATAAACCGAAGCCTGCAATACAGTTATGAGGACTATGTCCTTTTCGTTCAGTCCCATTCCCCTGTATATAAAATATGTTATGAAGAATATGCTGCACCTTTGCACAACTGTAACTAAAGCGGTAACTACTATGGTTTTTACGTTCTTCATAAAGGACGTAACCGCCATATTGTATTCCTTTGCTACCTTTGTAATTCTTCTTACTCTGTCAACAGATGGTTTGAGAATATGTATTCTTACAAGTACCCTTTCGCACTTTCTTGATATCTTGCGGAAAGCATTCGGGTTTATCATAAGGAACACAAGAATAACCACAACTATAAAATTAAGCGAAAGTCCGAAATAAAAAAGATACATATATCCTTCAAGATACCTGTTAAGCGTACTATTGAAGAATACCGCCAGAAATACTCCTATCAGAACAAGCACAAATTTATAAAGTGTCGCAACTATGGTAAGAGCTACCGTGGAATGAGATATTTTTATACCGTCCTTGCTCATATAATAAAGCTGCATGGGCTGTCCGCCCGACGCTGACGGCGTTATTCCCGAAAAGAAAAAACCCACAAAGGAATACCCTATACAGTTTGGAAGCGATATTTTACATTTAAGCGTTTTCAGTATGTACCATATCATAAAGCCCTCGGCAGAAACAAAAAACACTGCCGTAGCAACTGCCACCAAAAGCCAGCCTGTATTAAGATTTATTATTGCTTCACATATTTCGGCTATATCGTTGTCCTTTAAAATCATCCAGAACGTAAGCCCTATAAGAACGACAAGAAAAAGTATGCTGAGCAGATTTCTTTTTGTCCGCTTTTCCCTCATTTTTCTTTCGTCGGCTTCCAGTTCTTCTACATCAACGTCAATATACTTCTTGCTCATTGTTTAATCATTCCAGCCTTAAAAAATAATCAGTCGGCACTTTCGGTTATCGCTGCAAGCTCCGCAGTATAGCCGAGCGGCACCTTAGACCATATGTACCGCTGTGCCAAAACGGAAATTTCTCCCTCATATATTACGGGAAGATTCAAATCATAAAAATCTCTGGGAGTTACAAGCGAAAAATGCTTGTCAAAAAGCTTTATTCCGTTTTCCTCAAGTATTTTGCTTGTAAATGATGAACAGGTATAATGATTTTTCTGGTAGAAAGGCTTTTTCATAAGCAGGAACGGAAGTCCCAGTGTACAGTAATGATACTTGTATCTTTCTGTATGGCATTTCCTGAGCTGTTTTTCTATATTTTTCTTCTGCTGCTTTGTACACTCTATGTACATAACCTTATATCTTGCATTCGGAAATTTGTTGTATATCTTTTCAAGATCCTCTCTTTCAAAGCCTGAAAAAAGAGGTATTGCAGGATGTCTTCTTCCTACGCTGTATGCTTCAAAAAGATTTTTGTCCAGTGAAAGCACTACGTGTACGTAATTCATCTTTACAACACATCTTATCATTTCTGCAAATAATCCCGGAGTATCCACCAATGCAATATAAAGCTTTTCCATAAATTTTATCCCTGTCCTTATTTTTATAACGTCAGTTAAACTTGTAAATGGATTTTGCAAGCCTGTAAATTTTCATCGTAAGCTTGTCCCCTAATTTTCCAAACGGAAGATAAGCTCCTCCGCTTAATGTATGATACCTCAGCTGTCTGTATATCTTTTTATCCTTTTGTTTTATCGTATTCCAAAGGTCATCTCTTTTGGCCAGTGCCTCGTCCGTTCCTATCATCAGAAGATGCAAACAGGAAATAGTGGTCATTATTGATAAGTTCCTGATAAGATACTTCCTGAGCTTTTTCGGAGCTTTTCTTTCCTCAGGCGTTACCACTCTGTCGAGTATCATCTTGTTTACCTTCAGCTGCTGGTCTATTCTCCTCATAAGAACCTGCTCATTTACCGACTGGTCATCTCTTCCCAGAAAATAGTGGTATAAATTCAGATCGAGATAGCATAACGTCTTTGCATAGCAAAGTGGCTGATGCGTGAATATGTTGTCAACATAAAAGGTATGCTCCGGAAGAACTACTCCCGATTCTCTCAGAACATCAGTTCTGAACATAGCCGAATGCATTATTATATACTGTGACGGTGAAAAATGACCTATGTCGTCCCAGCCCATTATGACGTTTTCCTTGAAAACGTTCTTATATGTCATAACCTTTTGCTTATTATCATATAAATGGTCATATATATAGTTGCACATTATCAAATCTATTCTTGTACCGGAGCTTTCCCACTCCTTGAGATGTGCAAGAAGTTTTTTCAAGCTTTCAGTATCGAGCCAGTCATCAGAATCCACTACCTTTAAATACTGACCTTTTGCAAGCTCCAGTCCCTTGTTTACCGCAGAGCCGTGTCCACCGTTTTCCTTGTGAACTACTCTTACGGTATCCGGATATTTCTCTCTGTACCTGTCTGCTATCTCTGCGGTTCTGTCCTTTGAACCGTCATTAACTATTATTATTTCTACATCCGTACTGTCCGGCATAAGAGTATCTACGCAACGCTCAAGATAATCCTCTGAATTGTAGCTTGGCACAACAAATGAAATATATCTCATATATCAATTCTCCTACCCTGATAACAGGTGTATTTTTCCATAAACTCTATTATACAAAAAATTTTTTTAAAAGTCTAACCAATTACATAAATTTTATTTTTTTTTATATTTTGTTCAGAATTACATCACATTTTCAAAGCTATGTTATATACATAAACAGCTTAACATAATTTTTCACTTTTATCAAGTACCTTGCATATACTTTTATGCGGCGATTTCAGATTGTTTGCGGACAAGTCCGCAAACGCAGAAGTGCAAATGCACTTCTGAATGTCAAAAAGTTCTTTTTGACATATGAAATCGCCTTCCCTAGTTTACAGCACAGCCTTTTCTGCTATAAGCTCGGCACATTTTATTCCGTCTACCGCCGCCGACATTATGCCTCCTGCATAGCCTGCACCTTCTCCGCAGGGATAAAGTCCCTTTACGGCAACGCTTTCAAGAATGCTGTCACGCAAAATTCTTACAGGCGAGGAGCTTCTCGTTTCGACTGCGGTCAGTATTGCATCACCGTCAGAAAATCCGCTCAGCCTTGAACCGAGCCTTACTATGCCTTCTTTCAGTGCGACTGTAACATATTCCGGCAGACATTCGCTGATATTTGCCATTGTAACTCCTGCCGTATAGCTAGGAACTACACTTCCGAATGAAACCGTTCTTTTGTTTATCATAAAGTCCGCTGCACGCTGTACGGGAGCATTGTAATTTCCTCCGCCAAGCTCAAATGCTTTTTTCTCAAGCTTTCTCTGAAGCTCAACTCCTGCAAGAGGTTCACTGCTTCCGAAATCATCGGGAGTTATTCCGACAAGCAAGGCACTGTTTGAGTTTATACCGTTTCTTGCAAATTCGCTCATTCCGTTCGTCACAAGATGACCGCTTTCGCTTGCGGCTGCAACCACAGTTCCGCCCGGACACATACAGAAGGTATATACTCCCCTGCCGTTTTCGAGATGTACGGCAAGCTTGTAATCGGCAGCTCCCAGTTTTCCCTTTCCTGCAAAGCTCCCATACTGTGCCTTGTTTATCATACTTTGAAGGTGCTCTATCCTTACTCCGACAGAAAAGGCTTTCTGTTGTACCGGTATTTTTTTGTTCACAAGCATTTCAAATGTATCTCTTGCACTGTGTCCCAAAGCAAGTACAAGATTTTCACATTCCATTCTTTCATATCCGCTTTTTGTCTTTACGGTTATTCCCTTTACAACGCCGTCCCTTATGTCTATGTCTGTAAGAGTATGCTCAAAAAGAACTTTTCCTCCAAGTCCGATTATATCCTTACGAATATTTTTTACCGCTTCAGGCAGTTTATCAGTGCCTATATGAGGCTTTGAATTATACAATATTTCCTTCGGTGCTCCGTGACTGACAAATTCTTCCAGAACTTTTTTTATCCTTACGTCCTTTGTACCTGTATTGAGCTTGCCGTCTGAAAACGTCCCTGCTCCGCCCTCTCCGAACTGTACGTTTGAGTTAATATTGAGCCTTCCTGTTTTCCAGAAGCTCACAACATCCTTCTGACGCTCCTCAACGCATTTTCCTCTTTCCAGAATTACGGGCTTCAGCCCGAGCTGTGCAAGAACAAGTCCGCAGAAAAGCCCCGCAGGTCCTGCACCGACTATAACAGGTGACGGAAAGTCTTTTTTTAAGCTTCCGCTGATTTTTATTGTATATCGGCTGTCGGAAGCATATTCTGCTTTAGTTTTCTGATTTTTTTTACTGTTTATTATATTTTTTTCGCTTACAATTCGATTATCCGGGCTGAATTTTACCGCTGCATTGTAATGTACATCATTCTTTTTCCGTGCGTCTACAGAAAGCTTTACAAATTCAAAGCTCTTTACTGCCGTTTCGGGAATATTTAACTTTTTCGCTATCTCATTTTTTACAGTTTCTTCCGTATAATCAACAGGAAGCTTAATATCACTTAATTTCAGCATATCCACTCTTCTCCATACGTCCTGCTATACTCTCAGCTGCTATTATACCGCTGCACCACGCCCAGTGCAGATTGTATCCTCCGCAGCTTCCGTCTATATCGGCAAGCTCACCGTTTATATATATGTTCCTGTATTTTTTGCTGCACATATCGTCAAAGCTTATTTCCTTTGCTGATACTCCTCCTGCCGTAACCTGTGCATTCTCAAAGCCTGATGTCTTTGACGGGATAAATTCCCAGCCCTTGAGTATTCTGCATATTTTTTCAGTTTCTGCCTTACTTAATGTTGCTGTCTTTCTTGAAAGGTCTGTAATCCCTGCTTTTTTCAGAACAGCTGTACCAAGCCTTTTGTTGATAAAGCCGTCAAAGAATTTTTCAAGCTCATATCTTCCGAAAAGTTCTTTTCTGTGTGTAATCAGATTTCTACAGCTTTCGGTATCGTATTCGGGAAGTAAATCGACACATACTTTTATATTTCGGTATTTTCTGCCCTTTACGGTTTTAAAGGCAAAATACTCGTTTACAAACCTTGAAAGCTGAAATACGCATATTCCGCTCAAGGAATTTTCGGTAAACTGAAGCTCTCCGCTGTGGCTGTCAATAAAGCTTCCGTCAGCGTAGAGCGATACTCTGCTTTTTACCCTTACTCCCTTGACGGTATGAAGAAGCTTGTCAGAACAGCTTACAGACGTAAGCGACGGAAAAACAGGTATAATATCTATGCCAAGATTTTTAACAAGTCCGTAGCCGTTTCCGTTACTGCTCAGCTTTGGGCTTGCTTTTCCTCCGCATGACAGTACCGCATATTTGGCTGATATTTTAAGTCTTGTACATTCCTGTTCGCCTGCCCTGCATTCGCAAGTCAGGCAAACTCCCTTTTTGTCAGGTACTATTTCCGTAACGGTTGTATTGCAAAGCTCGGTTATTCCGTTCGACAAAATATAGTTTCTCATACAGTCCGCTACCGATGACGCACCATTGCTGAGCGGATATATTCTCCCCTCACTGTCGCTTATCGTCAGAAGTCCTGCTTCTTCAAAATACTTCCTTATATAATTACAGTCGTATTTTTTGAAAATAGTCTTTGCATATTCCGCCACTGTACCAAAATAAAACTTCTCCGATATATTCTCATTGCTGAGATTACAGCGTCCGTTTCCCGTTGCAAGAAGTTTCCTTCCGACCTTTGCATTACGCTCTGCAATGACTATCTTTCCTTTTACTCCGAGCCTTGCAAGAGCTAAGGCTGTCATCAGTCCCGAGGCTCCGCCGCCGATTATGACTATATCGCATTTTACGAATTCCATTTATATCACCTAAAAACCAGAGGCAGCACCGCATGTATGCTGCCTCTTTAAAACCCTGCCTTTGAAAACTAAAAATCAATCTTGAACTTTATATAACTAATTTACGGTGCAAATATGAAGCTTATTCCGTTTGCCACAAGTATAGAACCTGTTCCCATAATTATTCCTGCTATCAGAACTCCCAGCATTACAGCCGCTATGCTCTTCTTAAATCCCATATCGAGTATACTTGCAGCAAGTGTTCCTGTCCATGCTCCTGTTCCCGGAAGCGGTATTCCTACAAAAAGCATAAGTGCTATAAACAAACCGTTTCCTGCTTTTGCCTGAAGCTTTTCCCCGCCGTGCTTGCCTTTCTCAAGACAAAAACTGAAAAATTTTCCTATAACGGGCTTGTCACTTCCCCATACAAGTACCTTTCTCGCAAAAAGATATATCAACGGTACGGGCAGCATATTTCCTATTATACATATTACGTATGATACAAATATGTTCAGATGATTTGCCACCGCTACGGGAATAGCTCCTCTGAGCTCAACTATCGGAACCATCGAAATTAAAAAAACTATCAGATACCACATAATAAAAATCTTCTCCTTATAACATAACTTTACAAAATCAGTTAAGAGTATAACAGAATTGAACCTCCTTTTCAATATATACTAAAAAACAAAATTTTATATTTTTACACTCATTTTTTTACTTTAATTTATCTATAATGATAAATAGCAGACTCCACGATTGACAATATCTGCAAATTACGTACAATTATATATATGAGACGGATATAATTTGTATAAGAATTTTATTACGGAATACGAGGTGATTTTTTTGCAGAAGCCTTCTTCATCAAGCTTTCGTAAAATAACAGGAATAATGCTTACCGCAGGACTTATACTTTTCGCTTTCGTACATTCTATGATGCCTGCCGATATTTCAGCTCAGGAAAGCAGCAGCTTTACGGCTTTTTTAGAGGACTTTTTCAGACTGTTTGGTGTAAGTGCCGAACTGAGCGGTCATATTATACGAAAAGCCGCTCATTTTACCGAATATGCCGCTATAGGTGCTTCCGCACTTTTCTGTGCAAAAGCCTTTGACAATGAAAAACCTCTTAAATATATTTTTAATATTCTCTTTACGGGACTTGCCGCTGCTGTGACTGACGAAGCAATTCAGCTTAATGTTGAGGGGCGTTCGGGTCAGATTACAGACGTACTTCTGGACTTTTCAGGCTTCCTGACAGGTGCTTCTTTAATTTTTGCTCTTACGGCTTTTATATCCCTTATCAGAAAAAGAAAAACAAAAAATCTTGATTAAAATTAAGCTAAGGATGTGATTTTTTTGGAAAATAAAAGTGAAAATAAAATGGGATATGCTCCGTTGTTCAGGCTGATAATAAGTATGTCGCTGCCTGCGATGTTCTCTATGGTTATTCAGGCTCTTTACAACATCGTTGACAGCATATTTGTATCTCAGTACAGTAAGGACGGTCTTACCGCCGTATCGCTTGCTTTTCCGATACAGATGTTTCTTATTGCGGTTGCTGTCGGCACAGGTGTGGGCATAAACTCACTCGTTTCCAGACGGCTCGGTGAGAAAAAATATTATGAAGCCAACTCTGCCGCAACTCACGGACTTGTTATCGGAGTTTTAAACTGGATTGTATTCCTTATACTTGGACTTACCATAGTAAAACCGTTTATAAACGCTTTTACCGATAATTCTCATATTGCTGAAATGGGTATTGATTACCTGTCCATAATTATGATTTATTCCTTTGGCTGCTTTATTGAGGTGATTATCGAAAAAACTCTGCAGGCTACCGGAAATATGATTTTTCCTATGATTTTTATGATTACGGGTGCAGTAACCAATATTATTCTCGACCCCATATTTATATTTACACTTGATATGGGTGTCAAGGGTGCGGCTATCGCTACGGTTATAGGTCAGATTGCTTCAATGATACTTGCGTTGCTCATACTTTTCCTTAAAAAGCATGAAGTACATATCTCCTTTAAAAATGTAAAATTTTCTTTGGCAACAGTTAAAAACATATACGCTGTAGGTATTCCCTCTATAATTATGCAGTCCATAACCTCCGTTATGCTTATGCTTGTAAATATTATTCTGAAAAAATTCTCAAATTCAGATGTTGCCATATCCGTTCTTAATGTCTACTTCAAGCTTCAGTCATTCGTATTTATGCCATGCTTCGGTCTTAATCAGGGACTTCTGCCTATTATGGGCTTCAACTATGGTGCTAAAAACAAGGAAAGACTTATCACCACAATCAAGTACGGTATCAGTATCGCTCTTTGTATTATGACCTTGGGTACTGTTACCTTCCTTTCAGTTCCTGAACTGCTGCTCGGAATGTTCAACGCTGATGCTCAGATGATGGATATAGGCAGAGTTGCCCTCAGAACCATATGCGTATGCTTTATACCTGCTGCTGTCGGAATAATTTTCATATCATTCTTTCAGGCTACTGGTCATGGTCTGAGAAGTATGCTTATCTCACTTTTAAGACAGCTTATCGTTCTTGTTCCCTCTGCGTTTTTCCTCTCCTTCATAAGCCTTGACGCAGTATGGTTCGCTTTCCCTATAGCTGAGGCTATGGCACTTCTGTTTGCCATACTTCTGTTCTCAGACCTGTATAATAAAGAAATCAAACACCTCGGCAAGCCTGCTGCTTAACCCCAACCAAAGCGATTGGCACTGAGCATCGTAACTGCTCAGTGCCAAGCTTTTTTTTATTAAAGAAATCTGCTCTTTTCGCCTTACAGCCATTTTATAAGCTGAGAAGCCTGATAATCATAAGCTAAAACGTCTCCGGGTAAAAGACAACAGCCGTTCTTCGGAAGGCTGATACAATACGTACAACAGCAGAATAAGCAAGGCTTCCACAGTAACCGTAAACCAATATATCCGCTCTTTTAAAAAAAGTTTCTGCGGCTGCAAGTATAACAGCAAAAACAATACTTATAATTCCGCTTATAAGCTTAAGCCTCCATGAGGGAGCTGCACAGCGTTTTTCCTCCAACGCCCTCAGAATATCTATACCGCCTGCAAAAACATGAATGCCAATCATATAAATCAAAACATACAGCTTTGCCATTGACATCATAGCAGTTGTAAACATACTGAAATCAAGTACAATAACAGCCTGATACAAAAAAGCCTTTCCTCCTACCATATGTGATGCCATAGTAAAATAATACCACAAAAGCCCGAAGCCGTAAACAGTAAGGGATATGCTCAATATTGCAGCTATAATCAGGCAGCCATTATCAGGCACCATAAACAGTATCACGGAAAATAACAGCATTGCAACGCCCAGAGCAATATTTTTTAACCTTTGAATATAACTCACATTTCTGTTTCCTTTCTGAAATAACGGACTAATTTTTTATAATCCTTAATTCCTCTTAAATCCATTTTCCTGTATTCTAAGGAATAACCTGCAATTTTGTTTCCTGAATTATAAATTTTGTTTGTAACCATACTTTTCTGAGCCATAGCAGCCATAACGAATTTACCTATAAACGTATCGTCCTTATCGTCACCCTTAGCCTGAACATACTCCTCCTGATATTTTTCCAAATCAAAAGCAGGAATTTTCTGCCCCGATACTTTTTCTCCAAAAGCCTTCCATTCAGCACTTGAATCAAGCTTACGCCCTGATATAATTCTGTCAATTTCTTTTTGGTAAGGAACAGCAGCATCAAAATCATAACGTCCGCATTCAAATGTATTGTACATGCCTTTCAGATATTTCAGAGCATATATCATCTGACAGAATGCGTGTTTATAATCAGAAGGATTGTCCTTTACGATTTCCTCATAGTTTCCCCAGGCCGGAAGATATTTATAACGTATAAAGCTGTAATCCGGAAGATGTCCCGCACGTCCGTGTCCCAGGTTCATAATTGAATTTTCGCTGTTTACAAAAAGACTTGCAGTATATATGCTGTTTCCCAAATCATCGGGAGCTGATGCACTGTGCCGGAATACTATCTTCTTTTCGGTAAAGCTCCCGTCATTTCCGAAAAGCTCGTAAAAATGGTAATTCGTATTATTTATTACCAAGGACGGTGTACCGGCAAAATAACGGTGTGCCCACGTATCCGACAAGATATGCATTGCTATTCCTGCTGCCTGTAAGCTTTTATCTTTAGCAAGCTGTATTGTTTCCTTTAAAAGCTCACCGTTGGGATTGCATATCAGTCTGTATTTATTTTTATAACGCTTGGAGCAATGCTTTTGCACAGGCTCTGCATACAGGTCATAAGGCAGAAAATGAAACGACGCCCATATACGTGTGATATTCTGTAAGCCTAAAATATCGGTACGGGCGTCCATAAGCTCCAGCTGAAGCTGTGTTGTAGCCGCTGAAGCAGGTGCTTTTATTTTTGAAATCAGAGTACTGCTGAAAAAATCAACCAACTGGCTGCTGTAGCATACTGCAAGACTTTCCTCATGCGAATACCCTGCAAGCTGTGCCGCACAATATGTGGCGTAATAGTGAAAATCAGAATTCATAACTTCCCCCTATAACGCTTCTTTCTTCTTTCTGAGCTTTCGGACAGAAACTGCCGAAAATATTAAATCTGCCGTAAAGAATGCCGAAGTCGCATCAATAAACATTGTTATAATCATATTTAAAATATCGTCCGCAAACACAAATATTAAAAAGATTTCTATCAGAACGCTCAGAACATATAAAAGCAATAAAACACACGCCCAAAGGATATATCCGTTTCCCTTTTTGCTGCCCATACCCTCCGCACGGGCTGAAAAGCCTACAAAACACCTTAACAGAAAATCAGACATCATCAAAGCATATGATATAACATATACTGCTGTTCCTTCCTCCTGATATGATGCAGCAGCCTGACGTAAGCCCTCGCTGTATAAGGTAAGCATATATCTGACAATCGTCCAGACAGCAAAAAGAACTACTCCTGTTCCAAGGGTAATAAGATTATCCTCCAGCCGTCTTATTTTAGCTTCCATATTCATACATTTTCCTTCCGTACACAGTCTGCGGCTTCGCTCAGGCTGCGATTGCAGACGGCAAAAGCGGCACGCTTTTGCCAAATTCCAAGTTAAGCTTGGAATTTCGTTTCGGACAAACGTCCGAAACGGTCTGCAATCGCCACATCTCCCACACAGCCTGTATTTTAAGCTCTCCGGCTTATACCTCAGCTATAACCTCTACCTCTACCAGAACTCCCTTGGGAAGCTCCTTTGCTGCCACGCATGAGCGTGCAGGCTTGCCCGAAAAATATTTTCCGTAAATTTCGTTGAATACACCGAAATCGCTCATATTTGCAAGGAAGCACACCGTCTTTACAGCCTTGTCATAGCCTGAACCTGCCGCCTCAAGAACAGCTCCCAAATTTTTCATAACCTGCTCTGTCTGCTCTGCTATAGTCTGAGCCTCAACACAGCCTGTAGCGGGATTTATTGCTATCTGACCTGATGTAAAAACCAATCCTTTGCTTACTACAGCCTGAGAGTAAGGACCTATTGCATCGGGTGCATTTTTTGTATAAATTTTTTCTGACATATTAATTCCTCCGGTATTAAAATTATAAGCTTTCAAAATTATGAGAAATGCCTGTTAAAAACGGCATTTTTTAAAAATCAGATTATTCTGTAGCCTCTTTCGTTGAATGCATTTCTTATAGCATCTGCGTGACTTTGATTTCTTGTTTCCATACTTATACGCAGATAGCAGGCATTTATATCCGAGCTTAAATCCGCACGGTCGTGAGCAACGGAAACTACGTTTCCGCCCATATTTGCTATAATTTCGGAAACCTCCTGAAGCTGTCCCGGCTTGTCGATAAGCTCTATTGTGAGGTCAACCAGTCGTCCGCTCATCTGCAAGCCTCTGTTGATAACTCTTGACAGTATTGTAACGTCTATATTTCCTCCCGAAAGCAAACAGCATACCTTTTTGCCCTCAAGGTCGGGAATTTTATTGAACATAACCGCTGCAAAAGCATTTGCACCTGCCCCCTCGGTTACAAGCTTCTGACGCTCTATAAGCTTTAAAATAGCGGCTGCACATTCATCATCGGTAACGGTTATCAAATCGTCAACATACCTGCTTGCAATATCATATGTAATTGTTCCGGGTGTCTTTACAGCTATGCCGTCCTGGAACGTATGAACGCTGTCGAGTGTTTCGATTTGTCCGTGCTTTACGCTGTTTACCATTGAGGGAGCTCCCTCTGCCTGAACACCGTACACCTTTATATTAGGATTGAGTGACTTTATGGCAAATGCAACACCTGCAACAAGTCCGCCTCCGCCTACGGGAACAATTACCGCATCAATATCAGGCTTTTCATTGATTATTTCAAGTCCTATTGTTCCCTGTCCTGCAATAACAAGGTCATCATCAAACGGATGTATAAATGTAGCTCCGCTCTCCTTCTGAAGCTCTACAGCCTTTGCATAGGCATCATCATATGTACCCTTTACAAGACAAACCTCAGCACCCAGACGCTTTGTTGCCTCTATCTTGCTTATAGGAGCGGCATCGGGAATACATATCAGGGACTTTATACCCATTTTTGTAGCCGCACGGGCAACTCCCTGAGCGTGGTTTCCTGCCGAGCAGGCTATAACGCCCTTTGATTTTTCCTCCTCTGTAAGCTGCGATATTTTATAATACGCTCCTCTTACCTTGAACGAGCCTGTAACCTGAAGATTTTCGGTTTTCAGATAAACCTTGACATTCGGAACAACATCATCAGAGCATTTTATAATATCCGTAGGTCTTACAGCATTTTTCAAGACGTAGGATGCGTGATAAATTCTGTCTAAAGTTAACATTGAAAAAACATCTCCTGAAGAAAATTATATGCCCGACACCGCAAGCTGTCATAACAGTATTCAGTACAGTCAGCACAAAAAAGTCTTTCGCCCTCAGATAAGGACGAAAGACGAACATTCCGTGGTACCACCTTAATTGTCTGAAAAACAGACCGCTCAACAACATCATTAAAAATGCTTTCCCTGTAACGGGCGAAACCCGAACTCTCCTACTTGCCTCAACAGACGTTCAGAGGTCAGCTTAAAGGTGATGGTATTCAGCCCTCTCCTGCCGGTTCTCACCGCAACACCGGCTCTCTGAAAATAAAGACGACCGCTCCTTATCCTTATCACAGCTTTTCCGTTTATTAAACACTACTACAATTTATACGCTTTTTTATATAAAATGTCAAGCAAAAATTTAATTCTGATAAAAATAAATCAAAATTCGCTCTTAGTCTTACGCAAAAACATATCAGATAATACCTGCTTAGGGTCTTTGCCGCAGTTTATAACCTGATTTACCGCATTTACTATAGGCAAATCAACCTTGTACATTTCTCCCAGCCTTACAAGAGCCTTTGTTGTGGAAACTCCCTCGGCAAGCTTATCAAATCTTTCTCCCTTTACGAGCATCTCACCAAATCTGCGGTTGTGGCTGAACTGAGAAAACAGGGTTGCTTCATAATCACCCAGATGACAAAGTCCGAACGCTGACATCTCGTTTCCTCCCATAGCCTTGATAAGCCTTGATACCTCCATCGTTCCTCTTGACATAAGTGCTCCCTTGAGCGAGGTGCAGTTCATTCCGTCAAGCATACCTGCCGCAATGCCTATAACGTTTTTAGCAGCTGCTCCGACCTCTGTTCCTATCAGATCCCTGCCGAAGTAAAATCTTATAAGCTCACTTGAAAACTCATTGACAAGCCTCTTCTTTAACTGCTCATTTTCAGAATCTATTACCATACAGTTAGGTATGCCCTTTACAAAATCCTGAGGATGTCCGGGGCCTACCCATACGGCTACAGGTGTCCTTTCTGTGTCAATATAGTCACCTACAATCTGTGTAAGTCTTTTTCCTGTTCCCTCTTCTATTCCTTTCATACAAAGCACTATAGCTTTTCCGTCAAGCTTCTCTTTTGAAAGCTTTTCCATAAATCCTCTCAGTGCCTGCGAGCTTATCGAAATTATCATAACCTCCGCATGCTCTGCCGCCTGCGTTAAATCTGAAGTTATAACTATGTCATCACTGAAATTTACATACATATTCTTACGTTCTCTTTTTAAGTCCTGAAATATCTTTTCACTTTCAAGTCCCCACGAATATACGCTGTGACCGGTCTTGTCAAGATACCATGCTATAAAAGAGCCCCATCTTCCGCACCCAAGCAACGAAATGTTCATAATATTGTCCTCCCAAGTTTTTTATATAAAATGATTTCGCCAAAATGCCGCAAAGCGGCATTTTGGCATTAAAACAACGGATTTTATAAAACTAAGCTGTTAATATCAATCCTCTTCTACAGAAATTGCAGAATTAATATCATCGGAAGCAGAAACTGCACTAGGAATTTCCTCAAAAGCTTCACTATTTGTTTCTTCAGTTTTCTCCGTTTCTTCTGTTACTTCCTTTTCTTCCTTTGTTTCTTCCTTTGGAGTTTCGTAAATGAATACTACATTTTTAACAATAGTACTCCATGCTCCGGAAACATCTCCTATGCTCTGGAGAACGTTTCCAAGCTCCTCTTTAGGGAATACACTGTAGGTATCATCACTGCACCTGCTTATACCTTCTATAATTTCGTCCTCAGCAAGCTTCTTTCCGCTTGAATCAACGTGGCTGACAACTACCCTTGAGTTAAAGTATACTTTCTGATCCTTTATCCATACCTCACCTGATACCTTGTAGCCGGGGTGACTTGCTCCGGGATCCTGTCCGAAAATGCCGTCACTGAACATAACCTGTGCTTCATCAATATCAATATCTCCGAACAGCCACCAGCCGTTATTGTTTTCAATATCCATAGGAGTTCCGGGCCACTGGTCTGTAAGAGGTCTTGCAGAGCCTCCTCTTTCGTCATAAACATATATATGAGGCGACATCCAGTTGTTATGGTTGAAGTAGTGTATCTTCAGGGGTGACGGCGGCACAAGCTTATCAATATAGGTAATAACAGTATCTGACTTTACCTTTCCTATTGCCTTGGGAAGTCTGTCTGTATCAAGCTCATAGCCCTGAACAGCCTCGGGACTGATTGCATACTTCTGCCCCTTCTTTACTTTCCATGTATCGGTAGCAACTACAGGCGTTCCGTCTTCGGTTATCTGACGCTTTGAGATTGTAAAGTTCTCTCTTTCATCTCTCTGATAGTAATATTTTACTTCAACATCATCGTCTACTATAACTCCCGTAGGATTGTCGGAGCTTTCTACAAGTGAATAGTCAAACAGCATTTCCTTATGAGGATGTGTTCTATAGGTTGTTCCCTTGATGTAGTGTGACGAAACCTGCTTTATAACCTCGTTGGTTTCAACGTCTATATGCTTTACTATAACCGTTCTGTAGCTCTTATCTGCCTTTTTAAGCCTGTCAAAGGTGCTGTCGTCTACAAGCACCAGAGCACTTCTGGGCGGAATGCTTATGCTGCTTCCGTGTATTGTTCCCAGCCTTTCAAGACCTGCACGGTCACCGTTAACCACAACAGCCCATGTATCGGGAGTTCTTTCTCCGTTTACTCTGAGGTCAAGCGTCTTGGGACTTGCACTGTTATTGACGAGAACCGCAACCGTACCCCATTCGTTATGTGCATTTTCCGTCATATTTCTCAAGGTATATCCTATCGCACTTCCGTTTTCAACAAAATAAGTATGACGTGCAGCTGAACCGTCTCCTGCTCTGAACGGAGAATATGCTGCCCTTATTTCCATAAGTCCCTTATAATATTTTACAAGGTTATCGTATCTTACCGTTCTTGTCCAGTCTATTTTATTTATTCCGTCCGCAGATCTGTAGCTGTTGTGATCCCCGAACTTTGTTCTTGCAAATTCCTCTCCCGCAAGATAGAACGGCACTCCCTGAGATGTAAGCACTATTACCGCAGAAAGCTTGTTCTGTGCAATAACTACGCTGTTGTGTCCGTTATAGTCATTGTTTCCGTTAGATTTAAGAATTTTATCCCACAGTGTAAGGTTATCGTGTGCGGAATTGTAGTTTATACACTGCATAGGCTCTCTCGCCCATCTTCCGAAGGTATCGCTTGAGCCTCCCATCATTCCTGCCTTTATATCATTGTTTACGTTTGTTGCTCCCTGAATATAACCTATGCTTTCATCGTCCGTATTTCCCTTGAGTGCGTTCCTCATTTTGTCGCTGAACATACCGACCCTCGGATTTAACTTGAACGCATTATGCGATATGCATGCATATTCTCCGTCTATTCCGTTTCCGAGCCAGTCTGCCATCCACGGCTCTCCGTACATAATTATTCTGGGATCTATTTCATCAAGTGCTTCCCTTATCTTGTTCATTGTAATATAGTCATGACAGCCCATAAGGTCAAACCTGAAGCCGTCTACGTGATATTCGTTTACCCAGTATTTCAGAGAGTCTATCATATACTTTCTGAACATTGCCTTGTCAGATGCAGTTACGTTTCCGCAGCCGCTTCCGTTAAAGAACCTGTACTGCGAATACATTCTGAAATAATAACCCGGTACTGTCTTTTCAAAGCAGCTGTCGCCCGCAGAATAAACGTGGTTGTACACAACGTCCATAATCACGCCTATACCTCTGTCATGGAGTGCCTGAATCATCTGCTTGAACTCGTTTATTCTGACCTCTCCCTTTGCGGCGTTGGTTGAGTATGAGCCCTCGGGTACGTTGAAGTTTACAGGGTCATATCCCCAGTTGTACTGAGATGTATGCATTGCCTCATCTATAGAGCCGAAATCAAATACAGGGTTGAGATGCACATAGTTTACTCCCTGCTCTACAAGATATTCCACGCATGTGGAATAGTTTTTCTGTCTGTTTACCTTTGTTCCTCTCTGCGTAAAGGCAAGATACTTTCCTCTGTTTTCTATATTTACTCCCGATGTCTTGCTTATGGAAAAGTCTCTTACGTGAACCTCCCATATAACAGCGTCAGTCGGCTTGTTTACAAATACGTGCTTATCCTTAGACCAGCCCTCCGGGTTGGTTTCCTTCATATCAAGTATCATAGAACGGTTTCCGTTTACTCCCACTGCCTTTGAATAAACGTCCTGCGTTTCTCTTGTAACTCCGTCTACAAGCACACTGTATGTATAATAATATCCCTTTAAATCACTTTTTACATGGGCACTCCACACTCCTGTTTCCGTGTCCTTGTTCATTGCCATTCCTATAACCTTTCCAGCTCCCTGCTCTACGTCTGAACCGGTCTTGTATATGTTTATTGATACTGAAACGGCACTTGGTGCCCATACCTTGAATACCGTTTTCTCAGGGGTATACGTTGCTCCGAGGTCATCTCCGTCATAAAGCGGGTATATTTCCTTTGCGTTGTAATAATTGCCTATTGTTTCATATTTTTCCTGTAACGTTGGCATAAAATTTTTCCCTCCGAATTTAAAGCCTGCAAGCAGCTGAAGGCTTTCAGTATATACACTCTGTACCGACGCTTATATTAAAAAACGTCAATTTCAATGTACAGCACATTATATCATAAAAGTCTGAAATGTACAATTCAAAATAAAATACATATATTACTTAATTTTTATATAATTTACAGTAAACAGCCTTGCTCTGTACATATAAAATCAGGTGCTTCGATTTTCCGCCTTTTTTCTCTTTCGTGCGGAAATTTTTTCATGTATAAGAGAAAAGCACCTCTCTCTCAGCAGCTCTGTCAGGGAGCAGCATATGAATACCGCAAGGCAGCCTCCCATAACCGCAGGAATAAAGATAAAGCCCTCAAAAAGCGACTTATCCTTAAAGCTCAGCACAGACCATATCCACTTCCTCATAAAATAATGCTCGTGTATTGCATAAACTCCCAGAGTAGTTGAAGCAAGCAGGTTTATTACCGATGAGCTGAATTTGAAATCCCTGAAAAACAGGATAAGACAGGCACTTTCACAAAGAACTATCGGATTGTCAAACATTCCGAAAACGTGCCTGTACTGAGGTATAAAGCCGTACAGAGCCAAATCGAGCATACAAAGTGCAAGGAAAGCTCCCATATATATAAGGTTCGGTTTTTCTCTGCCGTTCTTTTTATCTCCGACAAAAAGTCTCAGATAACCTCCTGTTATGTACATAAGGAGAAAGCCTCCCAGACTTTTTCCGTATTCCTGATCCAGTATTTTTTTAGTGGAAACCACCTGATTTATACCGTCTATATGAGCCAGTGTCGACCATACGCTCACCACGGCAAAAATAACTCCCAGAAAGTAAAGGTACTGTCTTTTGCTGAGAGATGAAAGCATTTTGTTCAGGAACGGGCTTATCAGCAGTATTATAATATAGTTGTCAAGAAAATACCACGTTCTTGAAAGAAACGGCAGAAACGCCTTGCATACGTTCGGCGGTGTGATAAGACCCGGGTCTGCAATAAAAAATATCAGCGATATTGCAGCCGAGTAAAAAATCATTGCTTCATAAGGCTTTTTTGCACGTCTGAGCGTTTTTCTTATATTGAACTCAGAGGTTATCATAAAATAACCCGAAACCATAACAAAGACATCAACAGGTGCCCTGCAAAGCGAATATGCAGACATTACCAGTATTTCTTTTCCGCACAAATAATCAGCCGCCGCCTTTCCGAAGCCTCCGTACTGGTACGCATGAAGAAATATAATCTGAATTATGGCTATTATTCTCAGAAGCTCAATTCCCGATTTTCTTTTTGACGTTTTCACAAAAGCACCTCCGTTTTGTCTGAATAAGCTTTTCGTCAAAGCTTATGAGCGTCCTCCCCTTACGCTTCGTATGCAAAGGAATATTATAAAGGCTATTATATTTGCTATTACTATGCTTGCTCCGACAGGCGTTTTACAAAGGTATGATGCGGTAATACCGAGGAAAAAGCACGTAACCGAAAGTATTGACGACGTAATAATGACGCTTTTAAAGGTTTTGCAGACCTGCATTGACGTAAGTGCAGGAAAAATTATAAGGCTGGAAATAAGCAGCGTTCCCATAATTCTCATACCAAGCACCACCGTAAGTGCAGTAAGTATGGCTATTACGGTATTGTAAAAGCCTACCCTTGTACCCGTAGCCCTTGCAAAATTTTCATCAAACGTAACTGCAAAAATCCTGTTATAGAACAGTATGTAAAGTATTATTACAACGGCGGAAAGGCATACGCTTAAAGCTGCGTCAAAATCCGAAGCCGCAACTATACTTCCGAAAAGATAGTTGCTTATATCGGTATTCATACCCTTTTGAAGTGCAGCAATCGTAACGCCTACAGCCAAGGCACTGCTTGAAATCAACGCTATAGCCGAATCACCCTTTATCTTGCTGTTTTCGCTTAATCTGAGAAGCAAAAAAGCCGACATCACAACTACAGGTATCGCCACGGGCAGGGGTGCCCAGTTGAACGCCGAGGCTGCCGCCAACGCTCCGAAGCCTACATGAGAAAGCCCGTCCCCAATCATAGAGTAACGTTTCAGAACAAGACTTACTCCGAGCAGTGCGGCACACAATGCAACAGGTATTCCCACTATCAAGGCTCTTACCATAAATTTATAACCGAACATTGAAAGTATATCCATAAGTAAAAAACACCTCCTGTAAATTCAAGGTCACTTATGACGGTGAATATGCTTCTGCTCGTGTATCTCGCAGTCACTGCAATGACAGTTGTGATAAAGGAACCTGCTGCCAAGCTCGCTGTGCTTGTACTCGTCTGTTGTTCCGAAAAAGAAATCACCGTTCACGCACATATGCAGTATGTGCGTTGCATAGCTTACGGCACTTATAATATCGTGAGATACCATTATAACCGTCATTTTGTCCCTTGTGTTAAGCTCCTTTATTATGCTGTACATCTGAGATGCGGCAACAGGGTCAAGTCCCACAACAGGCTCGTCAAGCAGAATAAGCTTTTTTGCGGCACACAACGCCCTTGCAAGCAGTACTCTCTGCTGCTGTCCCCCCGAAAGCTCCCTGTAGCACCTCTTTTTCAGAGAGGGTATGCCGAGCCTTTCCAGATTTTCGGCTGCCTGCCTCTTGTCCTCCTTTGAGTAAAGCCCCATAAAGCCCTTGCTGTTGAGCCTGCCCGAAAGGACAACCTCCCATACCGATGCAGGAAAATCCTTCTGCACGGGCGTTTGCTGCGGAAGATAGCCTGTTTCCTTCTGTTCAAGTCCCTCTCCGTATACAAAGCTTCCGTAGCCCGGAGAGTGAAGCCCCAGAATACCTTTCATAAGAGTGCTTTTTCCCGAGCCGTTTTCACCCACAATGCAAAGATAATCACCTGCATTGATTTCAAAGCTGAGCTCCTTAAAAACAACATTTCCATCATAGCTCATTGTTACGTTATCGCACTTTAAAATAGACATATATAAATCACCGCTGTCAAAATACATTAGAATGAATTATATCAAAAGATATTATCTCTGTCAAACCGAAAAAACAGACCTGTCCCGCTTTTCTGCCTGAAATTCATCAGCTTTGAAAAAGCAGAATAAATATTTAATAAAATTTGTATAAAACTTATATAAACATTGTAATATTATTCCAATATAAATTTAGTTCATAATTTATTTACTTTTTTATATACCTTACTTCTTGACTAAATGTTTCTATAAATGATAAAATTAAAAACGAAAATTCAGGCTTTGTTTTAGGATAAAATATTTTTCAGGCTATAAATGAGCAAATTTAAAAAATTGCACAAACGCTTGTCATTCCGAACGGAGTGAGGAATCTTTTTTAAGACCCTTCACTTCGTTCAGGGTGACAGGGAAAATTTCCGGAATGGGCAAAGATTGACCGTGTAATCAACGGCGTTTCAATCTATAATATGAACATTTTCGACAACGTTATGACCTTCAATCAGGATAATCTTGACGGCGAAGCCTTTGATTATTTCGGAACAGTAATCACCTACAGAGAGCTTCCCGCTCTCAGGGATGCCTATGCAAGAGCATTGAAGCTCGCAGGAGTTAAGGAGGGGGACGTTGTTACTCTTTGTATGCCTGTAAGTATCGAAAACCTTATGCTTTTGTTTGCCTGCAACTTTATCAACGCAATAAGCAATAACGTTAATTTTCTGTTTCTGAAAAATGACTTCCAGCTCTACACCTCGGACAAGAAGTCAAACATAATCGTTACGCTTGACGCTTTTCTTCCATACTTCGTTGACCATCTGGAAAACAGCAGTATAGAAAAGGTCATAGTAATGAGCCTTGACGACTATCTCCCCGAGGATAAAAAGGGTATGTTCCTCGATACCTCCGAGATGCCCAAGAAAATGCAGGAGGTTTTCGACATCAATCAGATTATGGAATGCCTTATGAACCTCGACAAGATAAAGGGCGTTGAGTTCATAAAGCTCGATGACCTCAAAAGGGCAGCCGAAAAAAGCGACATTCCTCTCCCCTACGGACCTACAGACCTTGACCGTGACATAAGCTATTACTATACAAGCGGCACAACAGGCAATCCTAAATGCGTTGTATATAAGGAATATTCCCTTAACGCTTATGTTGAAATGCACGCAGGACTTGACACCCAGAACTATGTAGGAGAACGCTGCTTCCAAGCTATTCCTATGACCCATATGACAGGCGAACGTTGCTGTGCTATTATGACACTTGTAAGAGGCGGTACTCTTGTTCCCCAGCCTATCTATAACAGGAACGCATTCGCAAGGGATTTGTCGGCAACTCAGTGCAACAACGTTATTGCAACCGCAAGCTTCTTCCTTTCGGCTGTAAAGCAGGGCGTTATAGCTCCCGATGCACTCGTTAACCTTACACGTCCCGCTTCAGGCGGAGAGCCTGTTACAAAAAGTGCGGTTTACAAAATAGACAGATGGCTCAGAGCCAACGGCTGTAAAATCCGCTTCTCTCTCGGCGGCGGTGCAAGCGAGGAGGGCGGCGCTACTCTCGTTACCTACTTTATGGACGAGCAGACAAAAACAAATGAAACAGGTAAGCCTCTTGAGCCTCACGTACACGTCAAGCTTGTTGACGATGACGGAAACCTTGTTACAGAAAACGAGGTTCTTGCAAATCTTCACGCAACCAGCCCGGCAGCCGCCGACCGCTATCTTGACAATCCCGAGGCTACCGCTCAGAGATGGTACACAGATGAAAACGGTACAAAATGGGGCGTTACGGGCGATATTGCAGTACGTCACGCTGACGGCTCGTATAATATTCTCGGACGTGCGTCAGATTCCTACATAAACGAACAGGGCGAAAGAGTATACTTGTTTATGATAGAGTATTCACTCGACAAGGCTGACCCCATTCTTGAGTGGGAAATCAGTGCATTCAGGAACGACAAGGGCGGTTATGATGTTGTAGGTCAGATTATACTCGACCCTAACTGCACAACCCCCAAGGCTGAGCTTGTTGAATATTTCTGCAAAAAGTATCCGCTTAAAGCTATTAAATTCTATACAGAATTTGAACTCGGTGAGGTTACAAGCAAAAGAGATTACATTCTTCTTGCTCACGACTATGAGGGCTACTATGCTCCCTGCGATGAAAATTATCTTTACTTCGTCAATTATTCTGAGAACGGCACGGTCTCAAGAAAAAAGATAAGTAAGGATGAAATATAAAATAATGAGGAGGTTTCATATATGAAACTGAAAAAAGTTTTATCCTTTGCCATTTCTGCAATTATGCTTGGCAATATGGCTTGCGTATTTGCCTCCGCTGAGGAAAGTACGCCTGCCAAAACCTACAACTATGTTGCACTTGGTGACAGTATCGCAGCAGGCTTCGGTCTTTCAGGCGATGGTTCTGCAGCGTCACTTGCAACCGACCCTGCTCTTATTCTCAGCGAGGATTTGATTGCAAATCCGGTACAGGGTGCTTATGCTCAGGTATTCGGCAACTATCTTGCAGAATTAGGTGCTGAAAGAGGATACACAACATCTGCTGTAAACCTTTCCTCCACCGCCTATCGTGCACAGGACGTGGAACAGACAATTTTAAAAGACGGCTATCAGGGAGAGGTTGCCGAGTTCATTTTGGAATCATTTGTCGGACAGGGAGCCAGTGCTCCTTTAAGCAATTATCACGACATCTACACCAAATATCTGACCAAGGCTAATCTTGTAAGCGTACAGCTCGGCGGAAACGATATTGTTATGGAAATACTCGTTCCTACAATGTCATCAGAAAACCCTGTTCTTCGTGCTGTAAGTATGTCAATGGTTCTGACCTTGTTCGGCTGCGACACAAAGACTGCTTTGGGCGGCGGACTTATGGTACTTGAAGCCGACAAGGATAATCTCAGCTACAAATCTTTTACAGAAGCAGCAGCTTATTTCAGCAATGTTTCTCAGAGTGGCGAGATGTACGTTGAACATTCTGCAAATCACGTACATGATGTTGTAAAGGCTGTCAAGACAGTAAACAGTGACACGGATATTGCTGTTGTAGGTATGTTCAATCCTTACGGAAACTCTCTTGTATACGAAGACCAGACATATGATATATCAACTGTTATGCAGACAATCTTCAAAAGAGCTGCCGAGGAAATCTGCGGCAAAAAGCTTGATGTAGAAGAGGTTGAGCTTGTAACAGATGATGAAGCAGAGGAAAAAACAGAGGAATGCTCACGGCACGTCGCTGAGCTGAAGAAGCGTATAGCTAAGCTCAGACAGCAGAAAAAGGAAAAGCTCGAGCAGCTTCTTTCCATCATTTCCGAGGAAATCGCTTATCCTATGCAGTACACAATCGCAGGCAAAAACGTTGAGCCTCAGATGAAATCCCTTAACGAAAAGCTTCAGGCTATCGCAGAGGAAGAAAATGCAGTATATGTTGATGTTTACAACATAAGCAACGAGCTTAACCTCGACCCTCACCCCAAAGCAAAGGGACACCGTGAAATCGCTGAAATTATGGAAGAAACACTCGAGGATACAATAATAGCAAAAATGCCCGCTCCCGAGGCTGAAAGCGTTGAGCTTAACAAAACAGCTGTAAATATCGGTATCGGTCAGAGCTATGAGCTTAAATCAACGGTTGCTCCCTCAGACGCAGTAAAGACTGTTAAATGGAGCAGCAGCGACAGGAAAATCGCCACTGTAGACAAGCACGGCGTTGTTACAGGTAAAAAGCGTGGTACCGTTACCATAACGGCAACAACTCCCAACGGTCTTAAAGCTACCTGTAAGGTAAACGTAAAGCACGCTCCCGAAAGCATTGCTCTTGACAAGGAGACCCTGACGCTCAATGTAAATTCCAACTATACCTTCAAGAAAACTCTTTCTGCAAATTCAGCGTCCTCATTCAAGTGGACAAGCAGCGACCCCGAGGTAGTAAGAGTATACAGCACAGGTAAAATTGTTGCTCAGAAGTCAGGTACAGCTGTTATCACGGTTACTACCTACAACGGCAAGACAGCAAGCTGTGAGGTAACGGTTGCTTAAAACAGCTGCATAAAATATAAAATCTAACGGATAGGTTTTTCTGCCTATCCGTTCAACATTAAATTCAAAAAAACAGGAGGTTCATTTACTATGAAATGCAAAAAGCTTTTATCCGTAGCTCTGTCAGCGGTAATGCTCAGCAGTCAGGCTTGTCTTGCCGTCAATGCGGAGGGTACTGCACCTGACAAGGCTTACAACTATGTTGCATTAGGCGACAGTATCGCAGCAGGCTTCGGTTTGTCAAGCGACGGCACGACGGAATCAATGATAGCTGACCCTGCATTCATCATCACAGATGATTTGCTTGCCAACCCCGTGCAGGACGCATACGCTCAGGTATTCGGCGAATATCTTGCAGAGGTAGGTGCTGAAAGAGGCTATACCACAACCGCAACAAATCTTTCAACTACAGGCTTCCGTGCAGAAGATGTAGCAGATGCAATCCTTTCAGAGGATTTCCACAGCGATATGGCTGATGCAGTTGTCGGAGGCTTTCTGGGACAAAGAGGCATTGAGGCTATGTCAAAATATCACGACTACTTTATGCAGTATCTTCCCGAGGCAGAGCTGGTAAGCATACAGCTTGGCGGAAACGATATAGTTCTTGAAATGCTTATGCCTATGCTTTCAAGTCAAAATCCTATTCTGAAAGCAACAGGCTGTTCACTTATAATGACTGTTGCAGGCTTTGACAGCGAAGCAGCAATACAGACAGGAAAGACAATTATTGAACAAAACAAGGATAACATAGACTATCAGACTATTGCTGAGGCTGCGGCTTATCTCAAAAGTCTTTTGAATGATACCGATAGTTATGTAGAAAAATCCGCTGAAAACGTTACAAAGGTTGTTGACGCTGTAAGAACAGTAAACAGCGATACCGATATTGCTTTAATCGGTATGTTCAATCCTTACGGAAATTCACTTGTATATGACGGACAGGTTTATGATATGTCTACCGTTATAAAGAATATCTTTACAAGAGCTGCCGAAGAGGTATGCGGTCAGAAGCTGGATATTGATGACGAGGTTGAGCTTGTAACTGATGAAGAAGCAGAGAAAAAAACAGAAAGCTGCTTCAGCCACATCGCAGAGCTGAAACAGCGTATGGCTAAAATCAAGCAGCAGAAAAAAGAAAAAATGGCACAGCTTCTTTCCATTATATCAGATGAAATCGCTTATCCCATGCAGTATCTGCTTGCAGGAAAAAATGTCGCTCCCTCTATAATCTCACTCAACGAAAAGCTTCAGAACGTTGCAGATGAAAAAGGTGCGGTTTTTGTAGACGTTTACGATATAAGCAATGAGCTTAATCTCGATCCCCACCCCGATGCTAACGGACACTATGAAATAGCTGAATTTATGAAGAATACACTTTCTGATAAAGTAATTGAAAGAATGGTTGTTCCCGAAGCTGAAAGCGTTGCCCTGAACAAAACTGCCGTTAATATAGGCATTGGTCAGAATTACACACTTACTGCAACAGTTGCTCCCACTGACGCAATTCAGAAAGTTACATGGAGCAGCAGCAATGAGGAAATTGCTTCAGTAGACGCAAACGGCGTTGTTACAGGTAAAAAGCTTGGTACGGCTACCATAACCGCAACAACCGACAACGGCTTGACAGCTGTCTGCAAAATCAACGTTAAACACGCTCCCGAAAGCATTACCCTCAACAGAGATACTCTTTCAATAAACGCTCTTTCAACCTACACTTTCACAAAGACACTCACTGCAAAGAACTCTGCTTCCTCATTCAAATGGACAAGCTCAAACCCCGATGTTGTAAAGGTTTACAGCACAGGTAAGATTGTTGCTCTCCAGCCCGGTACAGCTACAATCACCGTAACTACCTACAACGGCAAGACAGCAAGCTGTGAAGTAACAGTTGCTTAACAGCGATTTATATTACCTTATATTTTATTCTTAAAAATCTGTATGCAGGCTTCATAGTCTGCATACAGATTTTTTTATTTTAACTATTTACATTATTTCAATAAAAATTGACTTTTTTATGTATAAGTGGTAATATTAAGTATCATATGTATTTATGATTTTTGTATATATTTTAAGGAGTTGTAGTTTTAATGAGAGTTTCCAAGCTTTTAGGAGAAAGGTTTAAAAATGCTCCGTCAGACTGCCTGATTGACAGCCATAAGCTTATGGTGAGGGGCGGATATATGAAGTATATGGCTAACGGAATATATTCCCTCTTTATGCCGACTAAAAGAATTACCCGAAAAATCGAAAACATTATCCGTGAGGAAATGGACAGAATAGACGGTCAGGAGGTTATGTTCCCTGTTGTAATGCCGGCAAGCCTGTGGGAAAAATCAGGTCGTTACTCAAGCATAGGAAGCGAAATGGCTCGTTTCAAGGACAGAAACAACAATAATATGGTTCTCGGTATGACACACGAGGAGGCTGCCGTACATCTCGCAAAGGATACCGCTCAGTCCTATGCAAACTATCCGTTTATGATATATCAGATTCAGACAAAGTTCAGAGATGAACCCCGTGCAAGAGGCGGTCTTATAAGAGTTCGTGAGTTCACTATGAAGGACGCTTATTCCTTCCATACCTCTCAGGAGGACTTGGAAAAATATTATGAACGCTGCTTTGAGGCTTACGAAAGAATTTTCAGACGTGCAGGTGCGAAAAATGTCGTTTCCGTAAAGTCTGACAGCGGTATGATGGGCGGAAGTATTTCCCACGAGTTTATGCTCCTTGCGGATATAGGCGAGGACAGCCTTGCTATATGCTCAGATTGCGATTACAGGGCAAATATGGAGGCTGCCGAATGTATAGTTGAAAACTCCGCTCCCGAAGAGCTTCTTCCTCTCGAAAAAGTATATACCCCCGATGTTAAAACTATCGAAGGTCTTGAGAAATTCTTCAATACAGATTCAAAGCATTTCTGCAAAGCTGTTATCTATCAGAAAAACAGTGACGATAAATATGTTATCGCTTTTGTAAGAGGCGATTTGGAAGTAAACGAAACAAAACTCAGAAATTATATAGGCGATGATATTCACCCCGCTCAGGACATTATAACGGAAGAATGCGGTATTGTTCCCGGATTTACCGGTCCTGTAGGTCTGGACAAAAGAGTAACTGTTGTCTATGACAACTCACTCTGCACAACGGGAAATCTCGTATGCGGTGCAAACGAGGTTGATTATCATTACAAGGGTCTGAATATAAAGCGTGATTTGGGTGAGGTTGCCTTTACGGATATAGCAAAAACATTTGAGGGTGCTGTATGCCCCGTTTGCGGAAAGCACTCAATTACAATCAAACGCGGCATAGAAATAGGAAATATTTTCCAGCTGGGTACAAAATATACCAAAGCTATGGATATGACTTACCTCGACAATAAGGGCGAAGCTCAATATCCTATTATGGGCTGCTACGGTATCGGTGTAGGTCGTCTTGCGGCTTCCGTATGTGAGGAAAGCCACGATGCTTACGGCCCTGTATGGCCTATATCAATCGCACCTTGGCAGGTCGAAATATGCAACCTCAGAGCAAAGGACGAAAATGTAAGCAGTATATGCGAAAAGCTCTACAATGAGCTTACCGATATGGGCGTTGAGGTTCTTTATGATGACAGAGCAGTTCGTCCCGGATTTATGTTTGCCGATGCTGATTTATTCGGCATACCTGTAAGGGTAGTCATAAGCCCCAAGACAATAGACAGAAGCTGCTGTGAGGTTTCCTTCAGAGATAAGTCATTCAAGAGCGATATTCCTCTCGAAAACTCGGCTGCGGAAATCAAAAAGCTTGTGGATAAACTTCTTGCAGAATACAATATATAACCTGAAAAAAGCAAGACCATAAAGTTTAGGTCAAGCCTTTTCAAAGGCTTGCGGGTCGAGGGCAGAGCCCTCGTCAGGATTTTTAAGGGTGAAGCCCTTAAACTCTCAGTTCTGCTTTTCTACCATTTTGTACTCGTCATAAAGCTTGAAGTAGTGACAGTCATAACAGCTTTTCTGCATAAACCTCGCCATTTCGTCCTCGTCAAGATTAACCTGACAGATATAACAATCATACTCTTCGTCATAGATATAATTTGCACAATGCTCACAGTTGGATTTTCCGTACATATTCTGTTCTCTCCTTTCCTGTTTTTCCGTTTCTAAAAGTATAGCACATTATATCTTATATTACCACCGTTTATCACTTTTTGAAAGGTAATGATTTATATGTACATACGATATATGTCGCTTGCTGTTCTGTGGAGAATGACTATAGCAATAAGCGGTACAATAGCTCTTATTGCAAAGCTGGATTTGTTCGGCGGAAGCTTCAGCCTTACTTCTTTCCATTATTTCGATATTCTCATAACTATTGTAACCGTAATATATTATTTCGTTCTGTCTTTCTGGCAGGCAAGTCACTCCGACAGCGAAAAAACCTGTCTTCTCCCCTCCTTTAAGGGAACTTTGATGCTAAGTATGTGCCTTATCGGTCTTGTATCGTACTTCATTGTAAATAAGGGGCAGCTTTCGGACGGCTTGGAATTTCTCTGGGCAAATGTACTTCATTACACCCTCCCTGTTATTATTGTTCTGGACTGGATACTCTTTGACAAAAAAGGAAGCTTTAAGATATGGTTCCCGTTGATATGGTGTATACCGCCGTTTTTGTATACGATGACCGTATATCTTGCCGTATACGCTTTCAACGGAAGAGTAGGAAGCTATGGCCGCTTTCCGTATGATTTTATGAATATGGATTTAAACGGAGCGGCTACAACTATCGCAATAATAATTACTATGCTGCTTGCCTTTATAATACTTGGCTTTGCTTTTTTCGGGCTTGACCAGCTTCCGCAGAAAATATCCTCTATACTTCCTAAGAAGAAATCCGAGGAAGCAGGCGGATAAATTAAATTAAAGCGTTTTAGATAAAAGCTGTAATCACAATTTGAACTACCCATTGTCTTAATCCGATGGGTAGTTCATTGTTATATATCAAATCTCACGTTTTTTGAATATATATCCTATTTATGCGGAAAATAAAATTATCTCATAAAACAGGAGGACATTTTTCCGTGAAGCTTATTGAAATGAAAAATATCACAAAGGAATACTCCGTCGGAGAAATAAAAATAAAGGCTCTTGACAACGTAAGCCTGCAAATATCCAAAGGTGAATTTGTCGCCATAACAGGGCAGTCAGGCTCGGGAAAATCCACTATTATGAATATACTCGGCTGTCTGGACAAGCCCGAAAGCGGTACTTATATCCTCAACGGACAGGACGTATTCAGGGCAAACGGAAAAAAGCTGAGCCAGATACGCAACAGGGAAATAGGCTTTATTTTTCAAAGCTTCAATCTTATAAGCTCGCTGTCGGCTGAGGAAAACATAGAGCTTCCGCTCATATACAGAGGAATTAAAAAAGCAGAACGCCGCATTCTTGCAAAAAATGCACTTGCTATGGTAGGACTTGAAAACAGAGCAGACCATCTTCCCGGTCAGCTTTCCGGAGGACAGCAGCAGCGTGTCGCCATAGCAAGGGCAATAGCTCTGTCCCCTCCCCTTATACTTGCCGACGAACCTACAGGCAATCTTGATGCAGCTTCGGGAAAAGAAATTATGAGTATTCTGCTCAATCTCAACAAGGAGGGAAAGACAATAGTTATGATAACCCACGACAACGCTATAGCCTCCGTTATTCCTAAACAAATAAAAATAAGCGACGGAAAAATTGCAGTTTAAGATTTTTCAAGCTGCAAATCAAATAAGGGATTGTACAGATTTTTTCCGTACAATCCCGATTTTTTTATACATAAAGATTTTTTAATGCTATATAAATAAAGGACGTATCTGTACTCCCTTTAACGCAAGCTCCAGAGTATCATATATTTTTGTAAAATCCGCCACAAGTGAATTAGGCTTTTTTATAACATCGTCCTGCTCCATAGGAACTGTATATATATTCCTGTAATTTAAAATTTTCCCCAGATTTTGTGCCGAAATACCAAGGGCATCGTTTGACGCAAGAGCTATAACTACAGGCTTTCCTACTCTCAGCATAGACTTCGCCGCCATAGTTACGCTGGTGTCGGTTATGCCGTTGCAGAGCTTTGCAAGGGTATTTCCCGTGCAGGGGGCTATAACCATAGCGTCACACATATTTTTCGGTCCCAAAGGTTCCGCTTCCTTTATCGTATTTATAAGCTTTTTTTCAGAAATCTGCTCAAGCTTCTCTTTGAATTCTTTTGCCGTGCCAAATCTTGTATCCGTTGAAGATGCGTTTTGTGACATAATCGCCGTTATGTCATAACCCTTTTTCTTTAGCTGTTCCATTTGCGGTATTGCTTCCTTAAAGGTACAAAACGAGCCGCACAGTGCAAAAGCCAATCTTGTACTGCTCAAAATTTTTCCTCCTCAAGAATGTTAAAAATTGTTTCCTTTATTATTTCTCCTGAGGTCTTAGGTGCAATCTTTCCCGGTAAAGACAGTGCGTGTACTGTCTTTATTCCCATTCGCTTCGCACTTTCAAAATCCACTCCTCCGGGCTGCGAGGCGAGGTCTATTATAAGAGAACGGACTGCAATCTTAGCCATAATATGTGCGTCCAGTATCAGTGCAGGCACCGTATTGAAAATTATATCAAATTCTCCGCTGTTTATAATATCCGAATGCTCCACAGGCGTATATCCGCTTAGGCGTATCCACGCAAGAGAGTCCTTTCTTCTTGCAGAAACACAGACCCTTGCTCCCATTCCGCTGAGCATTTTTGCAAGAACTCTTCCTATCCTTCCGTATCCTGTTATAAGACACCTCGAACCGTTCAGCGTTCCTGAATATTCTCTTATCGCTATCTCTATAGCTCCCTCCGCAGTAGGTACTGCATTGCTCACCTGCATTTCTTCCCTGTTCAGAAAATCATATATTTTTGCTTCCTGCCAATATCTACCCGTCTTTACAAGCTTTTCCTTAGACGGACAGAATACAAGCTTTCCTCTGAAAAGCTTGGCAAATTCTTCATTAAGAAATATCCTTTTGTCCGAAAACGGAGTATTAAGTGTTATACTGTCTTTGGTCAGCGGCAGCGGAAAAATTATTACGTCACTGCACACCGCACACTCCTCCGGCGATATTGTTCCTCCAAAATCTGCAACAGCCTCTTTCATCTTTTCAAAGCCGCTTACGTGTACCGTATATCCTTCCGATTTTATCGCCTGTGCTGCGGCAAGCTGACGCTTATCTCCGCCTATTATTCCGAATGCTTCTATATTCTTCATACTGTACCTCTCTGCTTGATTTTAATACGGTTAGTATATACTATGTAAGCAGAGCATTTTTGTGCACTGTATTATTCACTATTTATTTTTCATCTTACAGCCTGTGTTCAGTTAAACAAATAATATAATACATCTTTCGCTTTTCTCGGACATAATAAAGTGAATAAGCTCCCCGATATGTATTACCGGAGAGCTCATTCAGATAGTGTATTAGGGTTAATTGTAAGTTGTAAGCATTAATATTTCGTAATATTTATTACATTAATATGATAATTTATTTCATACAGAATGTCAAGTATTTTCTAAAAAATAAATTTTCCAGTTTTAAAATTTTTTTATTTATAACGAACTTACATAATTTTTTGATAAATATTTATCAAAATTTTCAAATAAAATTTCAGTCAAAGTGAAATTTATTCAAACTTTCCTTTTAAACCGTTACTTCTTCTCAAACGACATACAGTCTGTACACTGCTCCTCGGTAGGATTAAGCTCATGTGTGCCTACCTGTATGCAGTTAAGCGAACAATTGTTTTTTACGTCACAGTGATGTCTGCACTGTGTAACAGTACATTTTATTGCTTCGTTTGCGTAAGTGTTGTGCATAATTTCTTGCCTTCCTTGCTTTTAATATTGACGTTTGTTTCGTCAATATTATTTTTGCCGCTCAGACTTTCGTTTATTCACAACACTTTCATAAAATCATAAATTATAAAGAGGTGATATTTTATGCTCGAAACAGTTGAATACATTTCTCTTATAATTTTTTCCGTTGTCGGCATTATGTGCAGCTGTAAATGCTTTATTCGGTTTATTCTGAGAAATAAATCGGATTCTGACGTTTACATAATAGTTCCTGTCAGCGATACCTGCGAAAACGCCGAACAGCTTATACGAAGTACAGCAGAACGAAGTATGCTTATGGGAAAAAGCCGTTGGGATAAAATAATATGCTTGGATTACGGCTGTAACGATGAAACGAAAAAGATAATTAAAATTCTGTGCAGAGAATACAGCTTTATGCATTATATGACACACGAGGATTTTTCACAGATTTTCCTGACTGAAAAAAGTATACTCAACTTATCTTGAAAATAAAAAACAGTATTCATTATTGAAAAATACCTATGTTAAGTCTGCTTTTGTTTTTTCATATTGTAAAATTTCAGAAAATATTATATAATATCACTACAGACTAAAAAAATGGTACTTGCCTGTATACCGCACCTGTGCGATTGCATTCCCCTTTCAGACGTTCCGTCCGAAAGGGGGCTTTGCGGAGAAAAATCTCTCCAAAAGAGATTTTTCTCCGCAAAGCAGTCAAAAGCCTTCGCTTTTGACTATGCAATCGCACATACAGCACAGCCGCAGGAATGCTTTTTACATAGTACACAAAAAGCATTATGCCTGTACACCGGGTGCGAGAGTATCGCCGTTTCTTTCAAAATTTTCGAGAGGTCTTATCAGAATAATCGGAGTAAGCTCCTTACCCTGTCCTGATGGGTTATCCCTTACGAATTTTATAAGCTCGTCTTCGGGAATCTGCTTTCTCAAATCATCGGAAGCTCCCAGAAGTTCCTGACCGAGGTCATTGGCATCAACTATTATGCAGCTCATACCAAGCTTTTCTTTAAGCTCGTTGCATACGCCGTTGGGATTTTCGGGAATTTTTATTCCTATATCTCCGTATTCGTCCCAGACCTTATCGTAGAAGCCGTCAAGACCGCTTACCTCAGTACCTACTATTTCGTAGAATACGCCCTTTTTTCCGAAAAGCTTTGTAACTCCGCTTGCAATACTTGCCCACAGAACTCTCGGCAGACCTACTTCATGTATAGCGTACTGCATTTTTATGGTTTCGCCTACACCGTATCCCGTATCAGGGTGAGATGCAAACTTTGACAGGAACTTTGCCCAGAAGCCTATTTTCAGCTCTTCCCTTTTTATTACTCTGTTCTGACAAAGGGCGATTATCTTCTCACTGGTAGAAACTATGTCACCTTCCTGATAGAGAGGCGATACATACTTTCTGAAAACCTCTACATAATCCTCACCCTGCTTTACAAAGTGGGTTTTTATGGAGTGACGCATATATTTTTTACCGTTTACTTCAACCTCGGATTTTTTTCCCTCATTAGCGTAAAATTCCATTTCAAACACTCATTCCTTTTCTTTGGAAAATTGATGCAGTTTTTGTAGCCTGTTAATTATAAAACAAAATGAAGTATAATGCAATATAATAAAGGATAAATATTTATCGGACGGAGCTTAAAAAATGACAAATAATAAACAACTTATTGAGATTATCGGAGAAGTTGAGGATATTATATTTCGCAACGAAAGCAACGGCTACACTGTTTTTGAGATAATCAGCGGTGACGAGCAGGTAACCGCTGTAGGAAACGTTGCTTCAATCAGTGTCGGCGAAGAGGTAAAGCTTATAGGAAGCTACAAGACACACCACTCATACGGCGAGCAGTTTGCCTTTGAGGTATGCGAAAAAAATATCCCGACAAGCACCTCAGCCATACTTAAATATCTTTCATCTGGTGTAATAAAAGGAATTGGTTCTTCCACTGCAAGAAAACTTGTTGAAAATTTCGGAGAAAATACTCTTGAGGTTATGGAAAATGAGCCTGAAAGGGTTGCCAAAATAAAGGGAATAGGTATTGAAAAGGCAAAGACAATAAGCAAAAGTCTGACGCACATACTGGGTGTAAGAAAGATTATGAGCAGGCTTTCAAAATACGGAATTTCCGCAAGGCAGTCCATACAAGCGTGGAATATGTACGGAAACAGTCTGCTTGACATTATAGAGGAAAACCCGTATGCACTCTGTGCTGAGGGGCTGAACATTTCCTTTGAGCTTGCCGACAATATCGCAATAGAACAGAACAGACAGTTTGATGACATAAACAGAATACGTGCAGGCTTTCTGCACATTCTGATACACAACAAAAACAACGGTCACACTTGTTTGCCTATGGACAAGCTTGTTGACGTATGCAGCAGTTTTCTTTCAACCGAAAATGAAAAAACAAAAGAAGCTCTTCTGAGTATGCTTGAGGATGGCTCTCTTGTATGTGATATTGTAAGGGAAAAGGAGTTTGTTTTTCTTCCCGATATGCACAGGAGCGAGAGCTACAGTGCATCGAGAATTGCTATGGCTATGCGGTTTCCCGCAGAAAAAATAGAAAATACCGGTAAAACCCTAAGCGAAATAGAGAAAAAAAACAATATTAAATATGCACAGCTTCAGAAAAAGGCGATAGATACCGCACTTTCAAAGGGAATACTTATTCTTACCGGAGGACCCGGAACAGGCAAGACGACAACGCTGAATGCTATAATAAGTATTCTTAATAAAAACGGTCTGAAGGTTGCACTTGCAGCACCTACGGGACGTGCCGCTCAGAGAATGACACAGCTTACAGGCTGTGAGGCTAAAACAATACACCGTCTGCTTGAGGTAATGTGGAATCATAAAGACCAGCCTGTTTTTATGCGTCACGAAAAAAATCCTCTCGACTGCGACGCTCTTGTAATAGACGAGCTTTCAATGGTTGACGCTCAGCTCTTTGAAAGCGTTATGAGAGCCTTGCCCTTGGGCTGCCGGCTTATAATGGTAGGCGACAGCGACCAGCTTCCCAGTGTGGGTGCAGGAAACATTTTAAGCGACCTCATAGTCTCCGAAAAAATACCTGTTGTTCAGCTCAATGAAATTTTCAGACAGTCTATGCAGAGCCTTATAATCACAAACGCTCACAGAATTGTAAAAGGCGAATATCCCGTTATTGACGATGTGACTTCTGACTTCTTCTTTATGCGGCGTAACGGCACAGATACGGTTGTAAATACGGTTGCAGAGCTTTTCGTAAAAAGACTGCCGAAGACATATGACTATTCACCGCTTAAAGATATACAGATACTTTGTCCGGGGCGAAAGGGTCAGACCGGTACTGCGGAAATAAACAGGGTTATGCAGAATGTTATAAATCCTAAGGAAAGCTTCAAGCGTGAGGTAAACATAAACGGAACACTTTTACGCACAGGCGATAAGGTTATGCAGAATAAGAACAACTACAACATAGCTTGGACTAAACCAAACGGCGAAAACGGCGAGGGTATATTCAACGGAGATATAGGGATACTTACCTCCGTTACAAACAATCCCGTTATGCTTCAGGTAACCTTCGATGACAAAACAGCGGTATATGATGCGGAAAGTGCCGCCGATTTGGAGCTTGCCTATGCCATAACCGTACATAAAAGTCAGGGTAATGAGTTCAATGCCGTTATAATACCTCTTTACAACAACCCTCCTCAGCTTCTGTACAGAAATCTTCTTTATACTGCTGTTACAAGAGCTAAAAAAATGCTCATAATTGTAGGAAGTACAAACACACTTTACAGAATGGTCGAAAATAATAAGAAAACTCTGAGGTATTCGGCACTTAAAGATTTTATAGTCAGGGAAGCGGAATAAAATGAAAATAAATTTCAGAAAATTATCAAATAAGCTTTTACAGATGATTTTTCCCGTTGTATGTCCGTACTGCGGATGCGTCATAATGCCTGATGAGGAAGCCTGTGAAAGCTGTATGAAAAAGCTGTCGGTGAGCTGTACCGTTACGGATATACAAAATTCATTGTGCGTATCTCCGTTTGAATATGACGGAATATTCAAAAAAGCCGTACTTAACCTGAAATTTCACAACAAGCCTTTTTATGCGGAGGCTATGTCTGTTTCCCTGTGCAAAGCTCTTAAAAAAGAATTTCCCGATGAAAAGCCCGAAATAATAACCTTTGTTCCTGCCGTAAGGAAAAGCATAAGGAAAAGGGGCTATAATCAGTCCGAGCTTCTCGCAAATTACCTTTCACTCAGGCTTGATGTTCCGTGCTGCGGTCTGCTTGTAAAGGTAAAGGACAACCTGATTCAGCATGATTTGTCTGCACAGCAGCGAAAGCTGAACGTCCGTGATGCGTTTGAGCTTAATCCTTCATTTGATGTAAGAGATAAAAGTATATTAATCGTGGACGATATTGTTACTACAGGCTCTACTCTGCATGAGTGTGTTGAGGTTCTCAGAAAACACGGTGCGGATAAGGTTCTTTGTGCTTCATATGCAGCAACTCCGCTTTAAAAACTGATATGTTAAGCATAAAGCCATAGTATGGTATCTTCTGAGGCTTGCGGAGCGGGCGGCGATTTCCGCCGTCAAAAGCATTCCGCTTTTGACAAATTTCAAGGTATACCTTGAAATTTCGTTTCGGACAGCTGTCCGAAACGGGCGGAAATCGCCGTCCGCTCCGCAAGCCCGTACCTAGAGCTTATTTTTAAGCTATAATATGAAGTTGGTGATTAAAGATGTATGATGAAACTAACGTAAACGTATATGATTTTGACAATACCATATACAAGGGTGACAGCACAGCTGATTTTTTTATATACAGCCTGAAAAAGCATCCTGAAATTTTTCTGACGCTTCCGAATACTCTGAAAGCATTCATAAAATTTTATATTTTAAAAAAGGGAAGCAAAACTCAGTTCAAGGAGGTTATGTACAGGTTTCTGAAGTGCTGTGATATTGAAAAAGAAGTACCCGAATTTTGGGAAGCACATATGAAAAATATCAAGAAATGGTATCTTGACAGCAAAAAGGAAAATGATGTTGTAATATCAGCTTCACCCGAATTTCTTCTTAAAGCTCCGTGTGAAGCCTTGGGTATAAAATATCTTATGGCAAGCAGAGTTGACCCTGATACTGGCTTATATGACGGTGAAAACTGTCACGGTGAGGAAAAGGTAAGGCGTTTTTATGAAAAGTTTCCCGAAAGCATAAGGGTTGATAATTTCTTTTCGGATTCATACAGCGACACACCTCTGGCAAGGCTTGCTTCGGAAAGCTTTATTGTAAAAGGAAACAAATTGGAAAAATGGAATTTCAATCAAAAATAAACAGATTTTTTATTTACATACTTGTCAAAAAACAGACATTTAAGTTATAATAAATAATAGTGACTGTCTTACTGACGGTATTTTTCAAATAAATATTAATTCTGAAAAGGTGCTTCTGTTATGAAAATATGTGAATTTTGCGGAAAAGAACTTGACTATGAACACGCATTCTGCGATGAAGAGTGCGAAAACAATACCTTCACCTATTATAAAAAAAGAAAGCAGTTCCAGACCGGCTTCAATGCGGTAAGTATAATATGCTTTGCTGTGATTATGCTCGGAACATTCATAGGTCTGATAGCTCAGAATTTGAAGCTCGGACTTATTATTGTCGGCTCGGCTGTTTTTCTTCTGGGAGCGGTATACATAATCATTCCTTATTACGGTCTTGATGAGCAGATACGTAAAAAAGGAATTAAGACCTGCCTCAAAACCACAAGAATGATAAGTGCAGCTGTTCTTATTGTAGGTGCAGTATGTCTTGCTCTCGGAATAATCGTTCCGTTTTAAATTTTAAAAATCATACGCATATATAACCTCCTTTTTGAAATAATAACAAAGACAAAGGAGGTTTTTATATGTTAGACAAAATTGCTCTTACCCTGCTTGTAATAGGCGGAATCAACTGGGGCTCGGTAGGAATTTTTCAGTTTGACCTTGTAGCGTGGATTTTCGGAGGTCAGACAGGAATTGTAAGCAGAATTATTTATACCCTTGTCGGATTATCCGCTTTGTGGTGCATTTCTCTTCTGTTCAAGGAAGAGCCTGAGCCCAGAAGAGTTACATCTTAAAACCGACAGTAAATTTCTTAAACGCAGAAATGCCGTACAGCCATTTTTGAGCTGTACGGCATTCTGAATTTAAAGCTTAAATTTGATTTCTACGGGATTATGGTCGCTGTATGCAAACTGTGTATCAATAACGTTTGCATATGTAACATTTATATTGTCGGAAACAATAAAACCGTCAACGGTAAGTGTAAAACAGCTTTCATCATACGGGCGGTCACAGTTGCGGCATGACGGAACTGCTGCGGCGTTCGGATAATCGTCAAGCTTTCGGAAATGCTCCGGAATACGTTCATCAGGAAACGGCTTTGCCCAGCTGTATTCATCAGGGACTTCATTATTGAATATCTCAACGGAATTTTTAAGGAAATCGTGGTTGAAGTCTCCTGCACATATTACATAATTTCCTTTTTTGTACTCGTCACGCATATCTCCGAAAAGCTTTTCTGTCTGCTGCTGCTGTAAATTTCCGTCAGCTCCGTATGCGGAAAGATGAACATTTATAAGTATCAGCTCCTTACCGTCCTCAGCGGGAATGCGGTTGACAGAATAACAGCGGTCAAGGTCAATAAATTTTGAAAAGCCCTCTGAAACAGGCAGACTTCGTCTTAAGCCCGAGTTAATCTGAATTTTGCTCATTGTAAGCATTCCTGCGTTAGATGAGCCGTGAGGCTGTAACAGAGGATAAAACAAAAAGGCTGAATGATAATTTACTGCCAGAGATGATGACGTATTTTCAAAAGCACTGCGGATTTTACTTACCTCATCGATATGGTAGCTTCTTGTTGAGTTGAAATCCACCTCCTGCAAAAATACAATATCGGCATTTTCTTTCTTAATCAGGGCAATATCATTGTCAATACAGTAATTTACACTTTCCTCAGAGCTTGCCCATGACTGTGTCCCTCCGTCCATAAAGAATGTAAAATCGGGTGTATATGCACCAAAACCGATATTATATGAAATAGCAGTATATTCCGTATTCCGCTTTACTTTTCTATGCTCGGCATTCCCCTCAATAATAAGCGTCTGATTGTCCTCAATACGACTGTAGCTTACAGATACGTAAATAACATATACTGAAATAACCGCAAACAGTACGCCGACAAAAATCAGAATAATTTTAAGCCATAATTTTTTCGGTTTTATATTATTTTTAACTTCCTTCACATCTGCCGCCCTCTTCTCAATCTGAAATATTTTTGTCTTTCTGACTTCACCGTACTCTAAAAATTACCGCACAAACCTGACGTTCAACAGCCTAAGTCTGTGCGGTAAAAATCAGTCTTATAATCAGTGCATAAAACGGTCAACTACGTTTATAGCCACTACAAGCAGTGCAAAGCCTATTGCCAGAACCTTTGTCCAGCGTGCAAGCTTGCTGTTAACAGTTCTTGCCTTGTTCTTTGAAAGGAAAGTATCTGCTCCTCCCGTTACAACGCCAACTCCCTTTGAGTTTCCCTCCTGGAGTATAACTACAAAAATCATAACTATTGAGAACAGTATAAGTACTGCACCGATAATATAATCCACTACCAACATATTTCATTCCCACCTTTCATGAAAAATCAAAAATACTCGCTTTGTATCTTACCATAAATATCTTCCGTTTACAAGGGGGATTGATAAATTTTTTACGTTTTTTCGTGTTTTTCGTAATTATTGAGGATTTGCCCTTATGCCCTTGTTCTTGTAGTAATCATCAACTGCCGATTTTATAGCCTGCTCTGCCAGCACTGAGCAGTGTACCTTTACAGGAGGCAAACCGTCCAACGCTTCCATAACAGCTTTATTTGTGAGCTTGAGAGCATCGTCAACACTTTTTCCCTTGATAAGCTCTGTTGCCATTGAGCTTGTGGCTATAGCCGCACCGCAGCCGAACGTCTTGAATTTTACATCGGTTATAATGTCGTCATCTACCTTGATGTACATTTTCATTATATCCCCGCATCTGGCATTTCCTACCTCTCCTATGCCGTCAGCATTCTCTATCTCTCCCACATTACGGGGATTTGCAAAATGGTCTATGACCTTTTCACTGTATGCCATAATTATTCTCTCCTTGTATAAAATATATTATCTCAGCAGTCCTTTATTTTTTCCCATACGGGAGACATCGCTCTCAAGGTATCAACTACCTCGGGAACAGCTTCGGCTATATAGTCTATGTCGTCCTCGGTTATATCATCTCCGAGAGATAGACGCAGTGAGCCGTGGGCAATTTCATGAGGAAGTCCTATAGCCAGCAGAACATGACTGGGGTCAAGTGAGCCTGATGTACACGCAGAGCCTGATGAGGCACTTATTCCTTTTATATCAAGTCTTAACAGAAGTGCTTCTCCCTCTATTCCCTCAAAACACATATTTATATTTCCTGCAAGCCGTTTTTCCCTGTCCCCGTTGAGCCTGCTTTTTTCTATGGTAAGAAGTCTGTCGATAAGCTTGTTTCGGAGAACGGTTATTCTTTTGGAGCGAACGTCAACTGTAGATACTGCTTTCTCTACCGCTGCCGCAAGACCAACTATACCTGCTACGTTTTCTGTGCCTGCACGCATACCTCTTTCCTGTGCACCGCCGTCAATCAAAATCTCCGGTCGTATACCGCTTCTTATATACAAAGCTCCGCAGCCCTTGGGACCATGCAGCTTGTGTCCCGTAAGCGAAAGAAGGTCTATATTCTGAGCCTTTACGTCTATATGAACGTTTCCTACTGCCTGAACAGCATCGGTATGAAAAATAACCTTGTGTCTTCTGCATATTTCTCCTATCTCCGATATAGGCTGTATCGTTCCTATTTCGTTATTTGCGTACATGATACTTACTATTGCTGTAGTATCCTTTATAGCTGCTTCCAGCTCCTCAGGTCTTACAAGTCCGTCGCTGTGAACATCAAGAAAAGTTATTTCAAAACCTTCTCTTTTCAGTGCATCACACGTATGAAGTACTGCGTGATGCTCAAATGCTGACGTTATAATATGATTTTTTCCCTTTGCCTTTAAAGCTCTTGCTACGCCCTTTATCGCCCAGTTATCGGATTCACTGCCGCCTGACGTGAAGTATATCTCGTTTGTCTTTGCATTCAGAGCCTTGGCTACCTTTTCCCTTGAAAGCTCTACTGCTTTCTGTGCCTCTGCTCCCTTTGCGTACATACTGGACGGATTTCCGTATTTATCCGTAAGATAAGGCATCATCTGCTCAAGTATTTCGGGTGATAATGATGTAGTTGCGGCATTATCGGCATATATCAGTCTGTTCATAGGACACTTCCTTTTATTATTTTTTAATTTCCTTACATATATTATTTATTGTCGTGAATATTTTTTAGCCTGTACAACGGCAAGTCTGTCACACCTTTCATTCTCAGGATGCCCTGCGTGTCCCTTTACCCAGACTATCTTAACCTCGTGTTTGTCACACAAATCAAGCAATATCTCCCATAAATCAGGGTTCAATGCCGCTTCGGTCTTGTTTCTCATCCAGTTGTTCGACCTCCACTTTTTTGCCCAGCCCTTGCTTATGGCGTTGCAGATATACTGAGAGTCACTGTAAAGAGTAACTGTGCACGGTTCCTTTAAAAGCTTAAGTGCTTCTATTACTGCGGTCATTTCCATACGGTTGTTTGTTGTTTTTGAACTTCCGCCTGAAATTTCCTTTTCGGTTGTCTTGTATCTAAGAACGGCACCCCAACCTCCCGGTCCGGGATTTCCCGAACAGGCACCGTCTGTAAATATTTCTACGTTTTTCATGAAAAAATCCTCTATATGCATATTCAGGCAGTAATTATTATAACACCTGATGTTTTCAAATTCAATATAATACGGAAAAAAATTACACTAATTTACTAGGAATTAATAACGTAACGCCATAAAAGCTCGCCGGGCGATTGCAGCACTCAAAAGCAAAGCTTTTGAGTGACCTTAAAGGCAAAGCCTTTAAGGCATTTTTGCGGATAAATCCGCAAAAATCTGCAATCGCCTGATTGATATACCGATAAACCCTTTTTATTTTTTATATCTTATCGAAGCTCCTTACTGTTTTTCCGTTCTTCTTCACAAGACTTGTGAATGTATCATAAGGAACCGCAAGCGATTTGTTTTTGGAAATATCCTTGCAGATTACAAGCTTTTCGCCTGTTTTGCTATGCTCGCATATACACAAAACATCACACTCCGAGCCTTCGCAGCTTATGTATTTTCCTTCAGTCACTTCTTTAAGAGGTTCGGTTTCCTTTTTTACGGATTTTTTTCTGTTCTTCTTAGCCGGAACGCTGACCGTATTTTCTTCACCTTCAAGATTTGTAACAACTTCGGTTTTATCATCGAAGCTTAAACTGAAATCTCCGTTATTCATAACAAGTATCCTTGCTCCGTATCCGCAGACTGGTATTCTGACATAGCCTGTATTGTCAAAGCTTTCTCCTGTAAGTGCGTCAGTAAGCCTGCTGAAGCCCCCTGCCGCATTGAATGATACCTCACTGTCGTTCTGACTGAGGTTCAGTGCGATATAAACTGTATGGGAATTGTAAGAACGTGAAAATACAAGCTGTTCGTTTCTTATATAATCGTTCTTATAGCTGCCGAACTGCAGCGGCTCAAGAGCACTTCTTATCTTTCCCAGCTTTGCAATCCAATTGTTCAAATCTTCGTCCGCATTTTCTATCCTGCCGAGATTTAATTCAGGTCTTAAAGGTCTGTCGTCATTTCTCGTCCTTCTTCCTTCTGCTCCCCACTCGCTTCCGTAGTAAACGGAGGGTACTCCGGGCATACAGTACATAAGAGTATAGCAGTTTTTAAGATGGTTCTTATCCTTAAGCTGACTTGCAATTCTGTCTACATCGTGGTTATCAAGAAAACTGTACAGAGTAAGCTTCTGATAAATTCCTCCCTGCGAAAACTGCCTTTGAAGAGAATGTGCTATTTCAAAGTAATTATGGTCGTTATGAGATGAGTATAATCCCTTATAGCACTCATAGTTTGTAACGGAATCAAGCATATTTTCATTAGCCCAGCGGTTATAATCTCCGTGTATTATCTCACCCATAAGCCAGAAACCGGGCTTCTTTCTGCTGCAAAAATCTTTAAGCTGTCTGAAAAAGTTCATATCAACACAGTCTGCGGCATCTAATCTCAGACCATCAATATCAAACTCATCTATCCACTTTTCAACTGCTCCCAAAAGATGCTCCACAACATAACTGTTCTGAAGATTAAGCTTTACAAGGTCATAATGTCCGCTCCAGCCCTCATACCAAAAAGGGTCGCCCTTCGGACTGCTTCCGCCAAAATTAAGATTGTGAAACCAGCCACAGTACATTGAGTTCTGCTTATTCTGCTGAACATCCTTAAAAGCCCAGAAATCCCTGCCTACGTGGTTGAATACACCGTCAAGCACTACCTTTATTCCGTTAGCGTGAAGAAGATCACATATTTTCTTAAACGAAGCATTATCTCCCAGCCTTACATCTATCTTATAATAATCCTTTGTATCATATCCGTGCTTTGTAGCTTCAAAAACAGGTCCGAAATATACTGCATTTATATTCAGAGCCTTCAGATGAGGTATCCAGTCAATAATCTTATCCAGTCTGTAGCTCTGTACTCCGTCATTATACTCAGGAGCTCCGCAAAAACCCAGAGGGTATATGTGGTAAAAAATTGATTTGTTTATCCATTGTTTCATTAAAATCACCTTACTAAAATAGTCTGTACTAAAATCTGTTAAGATTTTGTAAATAAATCATTAATAACTCAAAAAATTTTACGCTTAATTTTAACATATTAACCAAAAAATTACAAGCTTATATTTTATTTTGCTTATCAATACTTCGGCTCTTTCTCAATGCAGGGCGGCGATTGCAGACAGTCACAAGCAAAGCTTGTGACACACCAAAAGAGATTTTCTCTTTTGGCGTATCTGTCGAACAAGGTTCGACAGTGGTCTGCAATCGCCGCCCGTGCCGTTTCATCTGAACTCAGATAAATTATCTTACTACGTTTGTAAAATAACGCTGCATATCCTCACGGCAGGTTATATTAAGCTTGGAACTTACAATCTTTCTCTGAACCGAAAACGGAAGCGAATAAAAATACTCTCTGTCATCTGGACTCAGCTTATCGAAGTTTATCATAATATCACCTCAGACAATATTATTTGAATTTTCAGACCTACTTATTCCTTATTAACATTTACATATACTGAATATCGTGCTTATTCTTTATATATTCAAAATACTGCTTCTTTATGGATCTTAGGTTTCTTTGACGTATGCTTACAATATCACCGCTGAAAAGCATAAAGCTCTTGTCAGCCTTGCTTATATAGTTCATATTGACAAGATAGCTTTGATGACATCTCAAAAATCTGGAATCATTAAGCTCATTTTCTATATCGCTCAAACGCTTGTATACGGTATAATCAGAACCGTCACTTCGGTGAAGAACACATTTGGAATTTATGCTTTCAACAAAAACTATATCGTTATACGGTATTCTTACAACACTGCTGCGTCGCTTTACGGAATAAGAATTTATGCTGTAATTGATTATAATTCTGTTCATAACACTGCAAAGCTTTGTATAGCTGTAAGGCTTCATAAGATAGCCTGATGCGTTTACGTCATAGCTTTCCACGGCAAAGATTGGGGTTGACGCTGTAAATATTATTTTTCCATCAAAATTTTCTTTTCTCAGTTCCTTTGCAACATCTATTCCAAGTCTTTGATAGTTGTCCATATAAACGTCCAAAAAGATAATATCCGGTCTGTACTCATCAATGACAGAACATAAAAGCTCTTGACTTGTTTCATAGTATACAAGCTTATATTCAACGGAACGCTCGGAAAAATAAGTATAAATCAATCCTGAAACAGTTTCCATATCCTGCTTGTTATCATCACAAACAGCAATAATCAATCAAAATCACAACCTTCTGTTTTCTTTTTAAACAAATTTTTAAAAAATAAATGACTTATTTTTCATAGAGCTTTACGTACTTTATTAAACATTTAGAAATCTTAAAAATATTTATAAAGCTTAATATACATAATCAATACCCCTTGATTATCTCGTAAATATTACTGTTTTTGTAAAATTCATCAGAAAATCCGATAAATTCAAAAACAGACTAAAATCGCAGTAATTTTATGATATAATCCATAGCCGTGATAACGTTACACGTCAAAATAACGGAGGGGTTGCATGTGTACGAATATTGTGTAGAAAAAGAAGTTTTATATAATTATCAGCTTGGCAGATACGTTTCTTACGGAATAGGCGTTTATCTCGTCAAAGAAAAGTCACGTAAAAGGCTTGAATACGTTTCTGATGTATTTCTCAGCGAAAAAGACGCATTAAGCTTTGTGCGTCTTTGTAACAGTTTAGATCTTGAACCTGTACATTTACCTGAAGCAATAGAGGAAGCTTTACTAAGCGGTAAATAGTTAAGGGAAATTTTATCACTCGCAAATCATATTATATCACACACGAATAAAAAATCAATATCGTATTATGCCAAATATTTAAAAATGCTGTAATAATCCGTCACATAAAGTAAGCGAAACAAATATTCCTTTTGATTTTCCTTCAATATATTATCAGACGATATAAAAAACATGCGGATATTTATTATATTGGCGATATAGCTGTAATAACCCAAATATATTCAAAAAACTTGCTCATACTGCGATTGCAGAAAATAAGAAGTTTCTGCTTTTCTGTTTCGGACAAAATAGCCTAAACTACCTGCAATCAATCAAAGATAAGTTATTTAAAGGTTAAAAACAGTGATGTAAATATATAAAAGGGTTGAATATTGTCGGATTTGGGTTTATAATACTAATTAACCTGAAAAATAAGTACCTCAATCCCTTAAGCTTCATATTCTGTACAGATGTTGATTGTTTGCAGGGAGATTTGTACAAACCATGCAGGAAAATATTTGTTTGGAAGATGAGGAGAAAGCTTTATGAACGGTAATAAGAGACTGCCATTGGAGATAGAAAGAAAATATCTTATTAAAATGCCCGACGTATCCTTACTGGAGAAGCAGCCACTTTATATGCGTATAGAAATGGAGCAGGCATATCTCAGGGATTTCGGGGATAATTCCGGTATGCGTATAAGAAAAAGTACGCTTAACGGAAAAACATCATATAAAAAAACCTATAAAAAAAGCATAAGCTTTATGACAAGAATAGAAATAGAGGACGATATATCCGAACAAACATGGAAGGATTTGCTTTTCAATAAGGATCCGGACAGTACACCAATCAAAAAAGTCCGTCACTGCTTTATGTACAGCGGACAGCTTTTCGAGCTTGACATATATCCTTTCTGGAATGACAGAGCTACGCTTGAAATAGAATTGAGCGATGAAAACGAAAACTTCGAGCTTCCTCCCTTTATTGAGGTTATAAAGGAAGTAACCGATGATGACAGATACAAAAACCGTTCCTTGTCTTATGAAATAGTAAACGAGGAAATATAAATATATAATTCAGCCTGCGGAAAAGCACAGGCGATTGCAGCCGGTTTCGGACAAACGTCCGAAACCAAAATTCAGGCAGATGCCTGAATTTTCACTGCGGCATATGCCGCAGCGGGCTGCAATCGCAAGTATGAGCAAAACAGCAGGCTTTTGTTTTTAATCCTGTCATCATCTGTCTTTCTGTATAACAGGAAGTATACTGCCGACATCAGCCAAAGGCTTATTGCTAAGCTCCAGTGAGTAGATATTGTAATTTCTAAGAAAGGATTTTATTCTGTCAAAATCTCTGTGTAAGCTTAGCTTTCCCGTAAACGCAAGAATATCTTTACTGATTTTTCCGCAGCAGCCTCCTATAAATCCGTAGCCGTATCCGTAAAGCCTTACATCTCCCTGTTCAACCATAAGTACATCAATTCCGTTTTTTATACACGCACTGTATATTCCCGAATCCGCTGTTATGACTGCATTTTCATTTACTACTGCTGCAGAACATTTTGTATAACCTTGTTTTACATCTATAAAACGGATTTTTTTGCTTATGCAATAGCTCTTTACCTCCGTACAGGTATATTTTTCCCTGCATATCAAAAAGCTTCCCATAACAACGTGATTAAACAATGTATTGTAAGGGTATTCCGTTCCTATCTTATCTTCGGAAAACTCAGTCTTGATTTTAAGACTGAGTTTTCCTAATTCTACCGAACTGTCAGTACTTACAAACACCCTTCCCCTTTCGTAATATGAACACTGCATATCTGCGTGGTATCTTTCATAGTACGGCAGATAACGGCAAGGAAAAACTTTTACTGCATTAATTCCCAGATTTTCCAGTTCCTTTATTATGTAGGTATATTCTCCTGATACTATAACGTCGGTTACTCTTTTTTGGGGCAGATTTGGTCTGCAAAATTCTCTCAAATTATACTCTCCTTTCATTTTTCGCCAGCATATGCGATTGCAGCTGCCTGCGGACAAATGTCCTCAGGCAATAAAAAGGCTTGCCTTTTTATCATCAAAAGCTCTGCTTTTGATGGCTGCAATCGCAGCCTGAGCGTTGACGGCACTCACAGAGAACGCAAAGAATTAGCTGGATTTAATTTAGAAGCCTTTAAAGCAGGATAACCCCCGAAAACAACACCTGAAAGCAGTGAAATAATACACGTTACAATTACAGTCTTTAAATCCGCACTTAACGAACTGCTGTTCACCAGCATACCTCCTGCCAATACCATAAAAAAAGACATAACAGCACCCAGAATACAGCCCGTAAACGACAGTATAAGTGCCTCAGAAAGAAATTCCCTTACTATAACGGCTCTTCCTGCACCTATAGCCTTTTTTATGCCTATCTCACGTTTTCTTTCCCCCACAGATACAAGCATAACCGTCATTATGCTAAGACCTGCCACTATAAGCGATACAGCACTGACAGCCGAAAGTATTGATGTAACTATACTCAATATATTGGTCAGCGACTCCTTTTGCTTTGCAAGATTTGTTATCTTATAGCTTTCCTTACTCTCGGAATTTAATGCAGTAAGCTTTTTTTCTATCGCTCTTGATAAAACGGAAAGGTCTGTACAGCTGTCGGCTTTTGTTATTATCTGATTATAGCTTGCAGCTCCCGTAAGATGCTGAACGGTAGTATACGGCACATAAATAAAATTAGGCACATAGCTTCCCATTGCCGACTGCAACAATCCGCTTCCTGTTTTTATTACTCCTGCTATCTTGAAATCCTGAGTATTGCCTTTGATTGTAAGCGTTATCATATGCCCTACGGCATTGTCCTTTCCGAACATATTTCTGGCAAACGTCTGGTCTACAACACATACACAGGCATTGTTTACTATATCGCTTCTGCTTATATCTCTGCCGTAAACTGTTTTAAGCGATACTATATCCTTTGCGTTGCTGTCTATTCCCCATATAATGGAATTTTCGCTTTTTCCGAATGATGACAGTGCTTCTGAATTTTCCGCAAAAACCGGCATAGCACTGATTACTCCGTCTATGCTTTTTATGGTATTGAGTTCATCTCTGCCGAGCGGAATGCTGCTGTTTTTTGCAGCTATCGTAAGTCCTCCCAGACCCAGGCTTTCTATCTCCGTATTTACGGCTGTTGTCCCGAAAACTCCTATACTGTTTATTATTATAACAGAACATACGCCTATGGCAACACCCAATATTGTTATAAAGCTTCTTCCCTTTTTTCTCATAATATTTTTAAGGGGATATATCAGCATTTGTTCAAGCATTGTTATTCTCCAGAAGTTTATTTATTTTTACCGCACTCTCCTTGTTTTCCATTTTGTCGGGAAAATTTATTATGAGGTCATTTTCTTTTATTCCCGAAAGTATTTCTATACCGTTTTCATACTCATTTCCCGTTCTTACAGTCTTTCTGACAGCTTTTCCTTTATTGTAGGTATATACTGCTCCTTTGCTGCCGCTTTCCATTTCTACCGCTTCATAGGGAATGATATAGTCATTATTCTTGACCTTTGTTATTATGGTACATTTTGCAGTATAGCCCTGTCTTATGCTGTCATCAGGGTTATTTATATCTACCGTCACATTTACCGCCGTTTCTTTTCCTGATGTTGTGATAACCTGCTTTGCTACGTTGTCTATTTCCGATACAACTCCGTCATACTCCTTATCTCCAAGTGCCGAACCTGTTATCTTAACCTTCTGACCATCAGATATAACCGGAATTTTGCTCTCGCTCACAGGTATGCTTACACATAAATCCTTGCTGTTCACTATGGTTACTGCTGTCTGTGTATTTACAACTTCATCTCCCTGCTTTACTCCTATATCCAGTATCTTACCTGATACCGGAGCTGTAATACTTAATTCCGATTTCTTCACCATGTCACTGAGCATACCCTCAAGCTGACTGTACTCCTCCGGTATATCTGCAGACATCGTAAACAGAATATCGTCCTTATCTACAATATCCCCCTTAACAACAGCAATATCATTTATTCTGCCCACCGACGGCGGTGTCACCTCACAAGCTTCCTTATACTGAATTTTTCCGTAGCATACTACTGTATCCTCTACCCTGCTTGCCGTTACCCTGTAAACATCTGCCGCATATACATTGTTCTTTACCGCCGCTCCGCATACCATAAGCATAATCACCACCCCTGCGGTTATAACCAGCTCCAGAATTATTTTTTTCATTACTTATCAGCTCCTTATTTCTTATTATTCAAAAATAAAGTCAGATTATTTACTTTAAAAATCTTTTTTATCCTGAATTTTGCAGCTGTTCATATCAAGGCTTACGGCTTTGCACATACTGCGATTGCAGAGCACGGCGGCGAATGCTGCCGTGGCAGATGAACATTACTTTTATCATAGAATTTTCCTTTCTCAAATTGCTGTAAAAGGGCATAAAATGCCGCATTCTGCGAGGGTGTCGGGGA
>ONDU01000035.1 GCA_900316615.1 uncultured Eubacteriales bacterium
GAAAAAGCTTGTAATTACAGATAATGGCGAGGAGATGTATAAAAAAATAATTGAAAGCTTTCAGAAAACGGACAGTATTATTACGGAGGGGGTAGACAAGGAGGAATACGAGGTATTTATGAGAGTATGCTGCAAAATAAAGGATAATCTGCATAAGCTGCTTTAAAGCGTTGTTTTGTGAGCCGCGGCAGTTTGATATAAAAATAATAATTTAGGAGGATTATATGTTTACCGTATTAAAGAGCGTAAGGGAATACAAGTGGGTATCGCTTGTTACGCCCTTACTGAAAATTCTTGAGGTTGTTATGGAAGTCCTGATACCCTTTTATATGGCTAATCTTATAGATTACGGAATAGACAAAGGAGATATGGGCTATGTTGTGCAGATGGGCATAATTCTGGTATGCTTCACGATACTTTCGCTTGCATTCGGAATAGGCGGAGGAGTTACATCGGCTATAGCCTCTACCGGCTTTGCGAAAAATCTGCGTAAGGATATGTACTATCAGGTACAGAAATTTTCATTTTCCAATATCGACAAGTTTTCAACATCAAGCATAGTTACAAGACTTACAACAGATGTTACCAATATTCAGATGGCGTATCAGATGTCGCTTGTACTTGCCGTGAGAGCCCCCATTATGTTTATAGTGGCGATTATTGCTTCATTCAGGATAAATGCTCAGCTTGCGTGGATATATGTATTCTGTGTGCCGGTGATACTGATTACAATGCTTATACTGCTCAGCTTTGTACACCCTATTTTTCAGAGAGTTTTCAAGACCTATGACAAGCTCAACAACGTTGTTCAGGAGAACGTAAGAGGAATAAGGGTTGTGAAATCGTTTGTAAGAGAGGACTACGAAACACAGAAGTTCAGAAAAATATCAGAAAAAATATATACGGACTTTGCAACGGCGGAAAAACGTATGGCTGCGGCTATGCCCATAATGATGCTTTGTTCATATGCCTGTATTATACTTGTATCGTGGTTCGGAGCAAGACTTATAATCGCTTCGGGAAACAATCCCGACAAAGGCTTTACAACGGGACAGCTTATGAGCCTTATTACATATGCAACGCAGATACTTGTAAGTCTTATGATGCTTTCAATGATATTCATTATGGTGACTATTTCGAGAGCTTCCGTTGAACGTTCGGCTGAAATTCTCAATGAAAAAAGTGATATTGTAAGTCCCGAAAATGCTGTTACTGAGGTAAGGGACGGAAGTATAACATTCAGCGATGTAAATTTCAGCTACAAAAAGGACAGCGATAACTACTGTCTTAAAAATATAAATCTTTCCATCAGATCGGGCGAAACGATAGGAATAATAGGCGGTACAGGCTCGTCAAAGTCAAGCCTTATCCAGCTTGTTTCAAGACTTTATGATGTCAGCACAGGAAGCGTAAAGGTAGGCGGTGTCGATGTAAGAAAATATGACCTTGACACGCTCCGCAATTCGGTTGCGGTTGTGCTTCAGAAAAACGTTCTGTTTTCGGGTACGATAAGGGAAAATCTCTGCTGGGGCAAGGAGGACGCTTCGGACGAGGAAATCAGGCACGTTTGCAGACTTGCTCAGGCTGAGGAAGACAGAAACAGCGTCTTTGTATAGCAAGAGCCCTGCTTAAAAAGCCCAAGGTTCTTATACTTGATGATTCCACGAGTGCAGTCGATACAAAAACCGATGCTCTTATAAGAAAAGCATTTCTTACCGAAATTCCTGATACGACAAAGATTATTATTGCTCAGAGAATAAGCTCTGTACAGGACGCAGACAGGATAATTGTTATGGAAAACGGCTGTATAGAGGCTGTAGGTACACATGAGGAGCTTATAAAGACCAATAAAATTTACAGCGAGATTTATACTTCTCAGACAAAAGGGGGTAAATAACAATGGCTGAAAGCAATACAAGACCTGCACCTCATTCAAGACCGCCGAAGGGTGTACGCATACCGGGACAAAAGCTCGAAACGGCGGCAATAAAAAGACTGCTCGGCTATCTTTCAAACCATAAGCTTACGCTTGTGGTTGTGGCTGTCTGCATAGTGCTAAGCTCTCTTACAAACGTGGCTGCGTCAATATTTCTCAAAGTTCTGATTGATGACTATATCATACCTATACTTGGAATGTCTAACCCTGTATTTACGGGAATGCTCAGACTTATAATAATTATGTGCTTCATATTTGTTATAGGAAGCTTTTCAGGTTATCTTTACAACAGGCTTATGTCGGTTATGAGTCAGAAAATACTTAAAGAGATACGTGACGAAATGTTTGAAAAAATGCAGAAGCTCCCGATAAGGTATTTTGATTCAAACACCAACGGCGATATAATGTCCCACTATACAAACGATACCGATACTTTAAGACAAATGCTCTCGCAAAGTCTGCCGCAGATGTTTTCTTCGGTAATAACAATAACATCAATATTCTTTACAATGCTCTTTACAAGCTGGATTTTAACGCTTCTGGTTCTGGTGTTTGTAGTTATTATGCTTATGGTAACGGGACAGGTCGCAGGAAAAAGCGGTAAGTACTTTGTAGAACAGCAGACCTCACTCGGTGATATGAACGGATATATCGAGGAAATGATTAACGGTCAGAAGGTTATAAAGGTATTCTGTCACGAGGAAAAATCAAAGGAAGAGTTCGACAAAAGAAATCAGCGGCTTTTTGAAAACTCAAGCAAGGCAAACAGCTTCGCAAATTCCCTTATGCCTATGATGGGTAATCTGGGCTATCTTCTGTATGTGCTTCTTGCAATATTCGGAGGCATTATAGCTGTGACTACAGGCGGAGTAACTCTCGGTGTGATTGCTTCATTTCTTAATCTCAGCCGAAGCTTTATGCAGCCGATAAGTCAGGTTTCTCAGCAGATTAATATGGTTATAATGGCTCTGGCAGGTGCTCAGCGTATATTCAACCTTATGGACGAAAAGCCCGAGGTAAATGACGGCTATGTAAAGCTTGTCAATGCTGAAATTGACGGAGATAAAATAACAGAATGTAGTGAGCATACAGGCAAATGGGCATGGAAGCACCCTCACGGTGACGGCACAACCACATATACACCAATGAGAGGTGAGGTCGTTTTTGACGGAGTTGACTTCAGTTATATAGAGGGCAAGCCTGTTCTGCACGACATAAAGATACACGCAATGCCGGGTCAGAAAATTGCATTTGTAGGCTCTACAGGAGCAGGCAAGACAACTATCACAAACCTTATAAACAGGTTCTACGATATAGATGACGGCAAAATCAGATATGACGGTATCAATATAACCAAGATTAACAAAGCCGATTTAAGGCACTCTCTTGGAATAGTGCTTCAGGACGTTAATCTGTTCACGGGAACTATTATGGACAATATACGCTACGGTAAGCTTGACGCTACAGATGAAGAGGTCATTGCTGCGGCTAAGCTTGCCAATGCCGATGACTTTATAAGAATGCTCCCTGATGGCTACAATACAATGATTTCAGGTGACGGCGGCAGACTTTCTCAGGGTCAGAAGCAGCTTATATCAATAGCAAGAGCCGCAGTCGCAGATCCTCCCGTTATGATACTTGACGAGGCTACATCTTCCATAGATACACGTACCGAAACCATAGTTCAGGCAGGTATGGACAGCCTTATGGAAGGCAGAACGGTATTTGTAATAGCTCACAGACTTTCTACCATTCAGAACAGCGATATGATAATTGTTCTCGAACACGGAAGAATTATAGAAAGAGGTACGCACAGTGAGCTTCTGGCTCAGAAAGGAAAGTATTATCAGCTTTACAAGGGTTCGTTTGAAACAGAGTAATCAGTAAACGTCAGCACAGGGGCGGTTGCAGACCCCTGCGGATTTATCCGCAGGCAAACTAAAGGCTTTGCCTTTAGTTTATCAAAAGCAAAGCTTTTGATGTCTGCAACCGCCCCCGGTGCTGACGGAGGCTTACAGCTTTAAAAAGGAGATTTTACATAATATGTTCAGAAAAATGAGAAGATTTAACCAGCAGCTCTCTTTATCGGAAAGCATTGAAATTCTTGAAAAAGGAAAAACGGGAGTTCTTGCCGTGCTTGGCGATAACGGCTATCCTTATGCCGTTCCGCTGAATTATGTATATGAAAACGGAAAAATCTACTTTCACTGTGCAAAGGCAGGGCATAAGATTTCAGCCCTGCAAAATTGTGAAAAGGTGTCTTTCTGCGTGATTGATAAAGATGATGTGTCCGCAGAGGAGATTACAACATATTTCAGAAGCGTTATAGTTTTCGGAAAAGCAGAAATACTGACTGAAAAAGAGGATATAATGAAGGCAGCAAGAATACTTGGTCTGAAATACTGTAAAAACGCTGATTTTATAGACAGGGAAATCCGGCATTTTATGAGTACTCTGTGCTGTGTAAAAATTTCCGTGGAGCATATGACAGGAAAACAGGCTAAGGAGCTTGTACCTAAGACTGAATTCTGAAAAGAAAAAACACTATGGAATTGCGGTTATCCATAGTGTTTTTCTGTTCTTTGTTTAAAGTTTGAGGGGTACATTTTTTGAGGAGGGTAGAACATATAACATACTCTGACGGTGCGGCTCCGTCATTGAGTATGCTTAGATGATAAGCTTTACTTGTGAACCTCGTATGAATAATTATTTAAGTTTTGTAAAAGCTATTGTGAATAATAAAAGAGCTGTTTGTCAGTATTTGGGGAAGCTTGACGAAATGAAAGGAAAAGCAGGCGGCTGTGTCATACTGCCGCCTGCTTTTCTTCTGCTTTGAAGAAATTTTTCGTAAAACTCTGTTTCTCTCATAATTAAGTGCAGGAAAGACTTCACATTGTGTCAAAGCCGTATCTCTGGTATCGGAAAAGTATATTATCTGCCCACGCCCTGTCTATTTTTATGAAGCCTTTCATGGAACGCTCTCTCTTTCCGAGACGGCTGACTATATTCCACGATTTTTTATAGACATCAAGCTTTGTCGTCTGAGTAAAAGGCTCTTTATTGGCTCCCAGAAAGAAAGTAAAACCTATTATGTTGCTTTCCTTGTTGTAAACGGAAAAATAGCCCTCGCTTGCGTCCATATTTTTTTTCTTGTGTACAGCTCCCGCTACAGCGGATTTTGTCAGCTCTACTGCCATATCGTCAAGCTCCGCCTCAAATATTATTATCTTTTCACGGAATTCATTAAAGGTAGGAACTATTCTCTTTGTTATTTTAGGCATATTCTCAAATTCGATTTCAACAGCCCTGTCTGTTATCTGTCCTTTTTCTATTCCGGGTATAAAATATACCATAAACTTATTTTTTACGTCATTGTAAAGACAAGGATAATATAATCTGGCTCTGTATTCGCAGTACGGACAGTAAAAATCAAAAAGCTGTCCCGAAAGTATTTTATCTCTCAGCTTCACGTCCTCCTGAGCGTTTATGCTTTTGTAGACGTGTATATGGTTTTTCGAGCCGCACTGCGGACAGTGAAGCTGTTTTATATCCACCAATGCCATTTCCTCACCTCCGTTACCGAATTAATATTTAAGTAATGCCAAAAGCGGAATCAGTAATATCTTACAACTGATATTACACGTCCTAAAATTGAGCATTCGTCCGTTATTATGGGCTGGAATGTATCGTTTTCAGGCTGGAGGCGTACATATCCGTTTTCCTTGTAAAATCTTTTAACAGTTGCTTCGTTATCTATCATAGCTACAACTATCTGACCGTTCTCGGCTGACGGTGTTTTGTGAACTACAACAATATCGTTATCCAGAATTCCTGCATTTATCATACTTTCACCTACAACCCTGAGTGCAAAAAGCTCTCTGCCTCTTCTCACGTTTTCGCTGATAGGTATATAGCACTCCACGTCCTCTACAGCAAGTATCGGGATTCCCGCAGTAACCTTTCCTAAAACGGGAACAAATGCTGTATTGTCGTTTGTAAGTCTTATAGAACGGTTAGAACCCTGATTCCGTACAATAAGTCCCTTTTCCTCCAATGCTTTAAGGTGACTGTGTACGGTAGCCGTTGATTTTAAATCGGTAGCCGCACATATCTCCCTCACGGAAGGCGAAATTCCTTCCTGTATTGAATTGCGTATAAAATCAAGAATTTTTTGCTGACTTTTTGAAAGCTCTGCCATATTTAACACTCCTTTCGGTTTGTATATATTATAACATATATTTGAGAGAACGTCAAACGTTTGTTTAAAACTTATTCTGTAAATATCTGAAAATTATCTTTTATTATTCGGATTACTCTGACTATTGTCTGAAATTGCACAAAAAAAAACCAAAGGTCTCAGCATTACCTTTGGTTTTTTTTATTTTAAGGTTACAAGAGTTTCAGCACGAAGCTGATTTGTGAGAAATTCTTAGGAAGAACGAAGTCTAATATAGATATATGGCACTTTTCAGCTGCTTGGCATACAGCTTAATTACTAGCTTCATCTTTCTACAGGCATATTATAGTATATCAACAACAACAAAATAACATCAATAAATAAAAAATTAAAAAAATTTTTTAAAAAATTTTTTCGGAACATTACATACGCCGTCTGACTATTATAAAAGCAGGGGTGCTTTTATGAGAAAAGGATACCGTAGAAAAAGAGTAACTTTAGGCAAAATAATAATTACAATGATACTTACGGCATTTGTTGTAATTTACATATTTTTTGAAAATCAGATAGCTCCCGGAATAAGGGATATAACTAGGGTAAAGGCGGAGGAGCTGTGCACAAATGCGGTAAATACGGCAGTTGTTGAAGTTCTTGAAAGCGGTCAGTACTGCTACGGAGATTTTGCACAGGTTAATAAGAATGAAAGCTCTGTAATAAGCATAAGCACAAATTCCGTAAAAACGAATAAGTTCAAGTCTGAGGTTTCGCTGAAAGCTCAGGAGGAGATAAAGAAAATGTCGGGTATGACAATAAGCTATAATCTGGGGGATTTTTTCGGCTCGCAGCTTTTTGCGGGAAGAGGGCCTGATGTTCTTGTTCAGCTTTATTTTTCGTCAAGCGTCGTAACCGATATGCAGAGCAGCTTTGAGGTATGCGGAATAAACCAGACGAAACATACACTTAATATAATCGTCACCTGCAAGGTCTATATAACCTCTGACAGCGACTCGGAAACCTATACTACAGTATCTACAACAGTTCCTGTTGCTGAAAATATAATAATAGGCGATGTGCCTGCATTCTATTCTGATAAGAAATAATTCGCCCCGATAACGCAAAGCGTTATCGGAGCATTTTAATAATTTCCGTTAAAGGGTTTCACCCTTTAAAATCCTGACCAAAGGCTCTGCCTTTGGAAACCGCAAGCCTTTGAAAAGGCTTGACCTAAACTTTATGGTTTTTAGCAGATTATTTTTGGGTTTTCCTGTACTGAAATAAAATCCTTACCGAGTTGATAATACAAAGCATAGCTACTCCCGTATCAGCGAATACCGCAAGCCACATACTGGAATAAATACCTGTTATTCCCAGTATCATAACTATTATTTTAACGGCTATTGCAAATACTATATTTTGTCTTGAAATTTTCGTTGTAGTCTGAGCTATTTCCATAGCCTCGGGAATAGCCTCCGTATCGGAGTTCATAAAGACAACATCAGCGGCTTCTATAGCTGCATCTGCACCGCTGCCCATAGCTGCCCCCACGTCCGCACCTGCAAGAACTATTGCATCGTTTATTCCGTCACCTATGAACATCACACTTCCACGCTCTGCACGTATTTTTTTAAGCTCGCTCAGCTTATCCTGCGGAAGCAGACCTGCGTGTACATCATCAATTTTCAGCGTATCAGCTATGTTCTGTGCCGATTTGATGTTATCACCCGTCAGCATAGCCGTAAAAATATTATGTGCTTTCAGACGCTTTACAGCTTTTACAGCGTCAGGCTTTATGCTGTCCGAAATTACTATGCAGCCTAGGTATTCTCCGTCAGCCGCAACTAAAACATGAGTTCCGTATACACCTTCGTTATAAGAATTTATATCAATGCCAAGGTCATTCATAAGAGCCTTGTTTCCGCAAAGAACCTTTTTCCCGTCAATTACTGCTTCTATGCCCTTTCCGCTTATTTCCTTTATGCTTTCGGCTTTTCTCACATTCAAATTCAGAGCCCTTGCATATTCAACAATGCTAAGAGCTATAGGGTGAGTGGATTCCTGCTCACACGAAGCACAAAGAGATATAAGCTCCTTTTCGCTCATATTTACCGCCGTTACGTTCTGTACATCGAAGCTGCCTTTTGTGAGAGTGCCTGTTTTATCCATAACGACAGCCTTTACCTTAGACAAGGCTTCCATTGACAGACCGTCCTTGAAGAGTATGCCCTTTTTAGAGCCTGCACCTATACCTGAAAAGAAAGCAAGAGGTACGCTCAGAACCAATGCACAGGGACAGCTCATTACAAGAAAGCTGAGTGCTGTATATATCCACGGCATAAACTCCTGATGCGACAAAAGCGGGATTATAAATGCAGTTATAAAAGCAATAGCAACTACTGCGGGCGTATAAACTCTTGCAAAGCGTGTGATAAAGTTATCTATCTTAGGCTTTCCTGCCGAAGCGTTTTCTATTGCGGAAAGTATTTTTGTTACCATAGATTCTGAAAGCGGTTTGTCAACTCTTATTTTAATAAGGCAGGACGTATTTACACAGCCCGACATAACGGACATACCTTTTTTAATGCTCACAGGTATGCTTTCTCCTGTTAGTGCTGAGGTATCTATAGTGCTTTCGCCCTCCGTTACAGTACCGTCAAGAGGTATTCTGTCTCCGGGACGTACCATTATTATATCGCCGACCTGAGCATATTCGGCAGGAATTTCCCTTACCTCGCCGCCTGCTTCAACCCTTACCGTTTCGGGACGTAAGTCTACGGCTTCCATAATACTTTTACGGCTTTTTTCAACTGCAATTTCCTCGAACAGCTCACCTATACGGAAGAAAAGCATAACCCCTACAGCTTCGGGAAACTGCTGTATCGCAAAAGCTCCGAGAGTTGCAATACTCATAAGAAAGTTTTCGTCAAAAATCTGACCCTTTAATATGTTTTTTCCCGATTTAATCAGAATTTCTCTGCCAAGCACAAGATAGGCAAGTATGTATGCCACTATTGAGGGAATATTTATATCAGGCTTAAAAAAATGTTCCAATATCAGGGCAGTAATAAAAAGGGCAGCTCCTGCTGTAATTGTAACAATATCATTTTTTAAGGAATTTTCCCCATGATTATGAGAATGATTGTGGCTGTGTTCGTGTTCGTGATTATGTTCGTGTTCGTGATTATGTTCGTGTTCGTGATTATGTCCGCAGGAATGACCGGAGCATTCACAGGTATGTTTTTCTTCTTCGTGTGAATGGGAATGGCGGAGGTTTTTGTTTATTTCCCTTACAATAACGCCGTCCTCGATACTGTCACAGACTTTTTGTATAATTTCTGCAAGCTCGTGTGTATTCAGAATACTTTCTACGACCAGTTTTTTTGTTGTAAAAGTAAATACTGCACTCTCTATCTGCGGAAGCTTGTTTATTTTTGCTTCAATTTTTGATGCACAGTTTGCACAATTCAGATTTTCAAGGATAAATATACTTTTTGACATATTAAATGCCTCCTCTTTAAGAACATATGAACATATGCTCATATTTACAAGTTAATAATAATATATCTTACATTCTTTGTCAATAGAAACAGAAAATTTTTAAAAACTGAATTATTAATTTTTGATTAACCCCTTTAATATATGGTAATTATGTGATATAATGACGTGATGTTTAAGGCTATATAAATTTTATGTGAAAGGTAAAATGAAATGAGTAATATAGTGAGAAAATCAATAGCACACAATGTTTCATTCAGCAACATAAAGGAAGAAAGGTTCAAGACAGTAAAGCTTTCCGTAACGATGTTTGTTCCACTGGCAAAGGAAACAGCGGCGGCATATGCACTTTTACCCTCTGTTCTGGTTCACAGCTGTAAAAAGTATCCTACAGCTATAGAGTTCAACAGAGAGCTGAGTAATCTTTACGGAGCAGGCATTGGAGCATATTGCCGTAAAATGGGCGAGGCTCTGGCTGTTACCATAACTGTTGCGGGAATTGACGACAGATACACAATGAATAATGAAAAAATTTCTTCCGAGCTTGTGGAATTTCTTTGCGAGGTTATATTCAATCCCAATGCGGAGAACGAGGCTTTTGCAAAAGAGGATTTTGAACAGTGCAAACGTCAGCTTCTTGAAGCGATTGACGGTGAATTCAACGAAAAACGCAGCTATGCAATTTCTCAGATGCTTGAAGAAATGTGCAGGGACGAAAAATTCGGTATAAAACGCTACGGAAGCAGAAAAGCAGTTGAGAAGCTTACACCGTCAGAGCTTTTCAGAGCATGGAAGGAAATTCTTGAAAATTCAAGAGTGGAGATTATGTTTATAGGAAACAGCGATACGGTTTCTGCTGAAAATATATTCAGGGAAAAATTCGGAGGTATGCAGAGAACAGTGCCGGATATTTCAACGGAGATAATAAGCGGTGTCGGTGAAGTAAAGCAGAAGACGGAAGCTTCCGATGTTGCACAGGCAAAGCTTGTTATGGGCTTCAGAACAGGCTTTGCACAGCCTGAGTATGAAAGTATTCCGATGTCGCTTACAACGGCAATTCTGGGAGGAACTCCGAACTCAAAGTTTTTTATGAATATAAGGGAAAAACTCAGTCTTTGCTATTACTGTGCGGCAAGATACGACAAGCTGAAGGGTATAGTAACAGTAGACAGCGGAGTTGAAAGGGAAAATATCGAAAGGACAATACAGGAAGTCCTCAACCAGCTTGCCGAAATGCAGAAAGGCAATATAACGGATTTTGAAATCGAGTCGGCAAAGCTTGCGATTATAAACTCATACAAGAGTGCATTGGATACGGTTTCGGGAACAGAGGGCTGGTATATCGGACAAATGCTTGACAATAAAATTCTTACCGTTGACGAGGCTGTAGACGAGCTGAAAAAGGTTGACAGGAATACTATAGTTGAGCTTGCAAATACCCTGAAGCTTGATACAATATATATTTTACAGCCAAAATCCGCTGAGGAGGCAGAAGTATGAGCAGAACTGTTACAGAAGAAATCACAAGTAATATAGTTGAGGATAAGTATTTCAGGATACAGCATAAAAGCGGTCTTACAATATATGTTTATCCGAAAAAGGGGTTTAAATCAACCTATGCACTGTTCGGAGCAAAATACGGCTCAATAAATACAACATTCAAAGATGAAAACAGTACGGTTATTACTGTACCTGACGGAATAGCTCATTATCTTGAGCATAAGCTTTTCGAGGACGAGGACGGCGACGCTTTCGCAAAATATGCAAAAACAGGAGCTTCCGCAAATGCTTATACATCCTTTGACAAGACCTGCTATCTGTTTTCGTGTGCAGATAATTTTGATGAATCTCTGAAAATTCTGCTTGGGTTTGTATGTTCGCCTTACTTTACTGAGGAAACAGTAAAGAAGGAACAGGGCATAATCGGTCAGGAAATAAGAATGTATGATGATGACCCCAACTGGAGGGTTATGTTCAATCTGCTGGGTGCTATGTATCACAATCACCCCGTAAAGATAGATATTGCAGGTACGGTCGAAACTATCGCAGAGATTACACCGCAGAAGCTTTATGACTGCTACAACGGATTTTATAATCTCAACAATATGGCACTGGTTATCGCAGGAGGCTGTGCCGAACCTGAAAAAATTATTGATATGGCTGACAAATATCTTCCTGTATCGCCTGAAAAAAATGTTGAGAGTACTTTCCCTTATGAGCCTGCTGAGGTGGTATGCGATTATACGGAACAAAGGCTGGCTGTTTCGGTTCCGCTTTTCAATGTAGGCTTTAAAGAAAATATCGTGAAAGAACGTCTCTCGAACATGGAAATGGCTGAAAGCGAAATACTTCTTTCCGCAATAGCTTCGGGTTCATCTGAGCTTTATAAAATACTTGAGGATAAGGGTCTTATAAACAATACATTTGAATATGAACATTTTGAGGGACCCTGCTACAGCAGCGTAATTATCGGCGGAGAATCCCGTGACCCCAAGGAGGCTGCCGACATAATAAGGAAATATATTGCAGAGCTTCTGAAAACAGGAATTTCAGACGAAGATTTCAGGCTTGCCAAAAAATCCGTCTATGGTATGTGCATTTCATCACTCAACAGAAACGAGAGTATAGCAGGCAGTATTATGGAGTGCGATTTTTCAGGCAGAGAGTTCTTTGATTATATAGAGTGTGTTAAAAATGCTGACCTTGAGGGTGTAAACAACAGACTTAAACAACAGTTTGATGTGAATGCATTCTCACTTTCTGTGATACTTCCTCTATAAGGTGTTGCTTTATAACAAGAATAAGAGTAATATATATTAACGCCGCAGTCTGCGGTTTCACTCAGGCTGCGATTGCAGCTGTCAAAATACGCAGTATTTTGACTGTTAAATTTGCTGTGCAAATTTAACTCTTGCGTACAGGGTACGCAAGGCTGCAATCGCCAGATGTACAACAAGGTTCTGTTTGTTTTTCAGAACGTAAACCAGAAAAGGAGGTTTATTCTTTATGTATCACGTTAGTTTTCCGGGATTTGGAATTGATGTTGACATTGTGAAGCAGTTTGATGTATTCGGCATTTCCATATACTGGTACGGAATCATAATTGCGACAGGTCTTATGCTTGCCGTAATATACGGAAGTCTTAACGCAAAAAGGCTGGGAATTTCAGCAGACAAGCTTTTAAACTGTGTAATAGTCGGTGTTATAACGGGAATAATCGGAGCAAGACTTTATTTTGTCCTTTTCCAGTGGGACTACTACTCTGTACACCCGGATAAGATTTTAGCTATAAACGAGGGCGGTCTTGCCATATACGGAGGTATAATCGGAGCATTGGCAGGAGGTCTTATAGTCGGAAGGAAAGAAAAGATGAATATTCCCGCCCTTCTTGACGTTGCGGCAGTAGGCTTTCTTATAGGTCAGGGAATAGGCAGATGGGGAAACTTTTTCAATCAGGAGGCATACGGCGTAGCTACGGATTTGCCGTGGAGAATGGTGAGCGAGGGTACAAACGGAATTGCCGTACACCCCTGTTTCCTTTATGAGTCTGTATGGTGTCTTTTGGGAGCGTTGCTGCTTCACATATTCTCCTATACAAAAATGAGAAAGTATCACGGTCAGATGGCACTTATTTATATGGTATGGTACGGCTTGGAGCGTACATTCGTAGAGGGGCTCCGCACAGACAGTCTTTATATTCCGAATACAGATTTCAGAGTATCTCAGCTTTTGTCAGCAGTAATCGCAATTACAGGTCTTGTCGTGCTGATAATGCTTTATAAAAAGAAGTATGAAAAGTTAGTTCCTTATGAAGAGGAAATAAAGCTGGCAAAATTCAAAAAGCCTGTTTATTCTTCAAGCTCAGGAGATGATGATTTCAACTCAAACGAAATAAGCTCACATTCTGTAAAAATAGAGCTTGATGACGTAAATCAGGAATTATCTGACAAGACAGCTTCCGATGAAAGTCAGACGGAAAAAACCGTTGAAAAGCCAAAGGCATCTTCAACCAGAAGAGAGCCTGTTGAACCTCTTGAAGATAATGATACGCAAGAGGAAGCGTCTGCTGATGAGGACGGAGAGGATATGCTTGACATAAATGATGTTATCGGAAGCAAAGCTGAAAACGACGAACAGATAGATAAAATTCTCAACGATGTAAAAAAATATAAAGAGTAATGTGACGGAGGTAACTATGGCAATCATAATAGACGGAAAAACGGTTTCGGCAAGCGTAAAGAGCAAGGTAGCTGATGAATGCAGGCTTTTATTTGAAAGAACAGGCAAAAAACCCGGTCTTGCCGTAATTATAGTAGGCGATGACCCTGCGTCACGTGTTTATGTAAACAACAAGAAGAAAGCATGTGAGCTGGTAGGCTTTGTTTCAAGAGAGTATGCACTTCCTGCTTCAACATCACAGGAGGAGTTGTCCGCACTTGTAAAAGAGCTGAACAACGATAAGGAAATCAACGGTATATTGTGCCAGCTTCCTCTCCCGAAGCATCTTGACGAGAAAGCTGTAATTGAGCTTATCGCTCCCGAAAAGGACGTTGATGCTTTCCACGCTTCAAACGTCGGAAAAATAATGATAGGCGATTTTGACTTTCTGCCCTGTACTCCCGCAGGCGTTATGGAAATGCTCGACTACTACAACATAGAGATTGCAGGAAAGGAATGTGTTGTTGTAGGAAGAAGCAATATAGTAGGAAAGCCTATGGCAATGCTTCTTTTACACAGGAACGGTACTGTAACTGTATGCCACAGTAAGACAAAGAATTTGAAAGAGGTATGCAAAAGAGCCGATATTCTTGTTGCCGCTGTAGGTATTCCGAAGTTTGTAAGCGGTGATATGATAAAAGAGGGTGCTGTAGTAATTGATGTAGGCATAAACAGAACCGCTGACGGAAAGCTCTGCGGAGATGTTGACTTTGCCGAGGCAGAAAAGCTTGCTTCATACATCACGCCTGTTCCCGGCGGAGTTGGCCCTATGACTATTGCTGTACTTATGAAAAACACTCTTACTGCCTTCAAGCTTCAGAATAAACTTTCCTGACAGAAAATTTGTTCCGAATCATATGAACCTGAAGATTACTGTACGTATTCTTCAGGTTCTTTTTTGCGGTAAAAAAATTTAAAATTAAAGTGAGTACGATAAAATAATTACTTTATCATTCAAGCAGCTTCGGAGCTTCGTCAGGAGCTGAGATTTTTGCAAGCTTTTTCTGTATCTGTCTTGTACGTACTCCGACAAGCTTATCAAGCTCTTTGTTTGCCTGGTCAAGACGCTGCTGTGTTTTATCAAGAACATCTCCGAAGGTATCAAATTCGGATTTTACAGAGCTGAGTACCTGCCATACCTCAACGCTTCTTTTCTGAACGGCAAGAGTTTTAAAGCCCATTTGCAGACTGTTCAGCAACGCCGCCATAGTGCTTGGCCCTGCAATATTTATTTTGTAAACTCTCTGAAGCTCCTCTACAAGACCTCTGTTTACAGCCTCGGCATAAAGACCCTCACAGGGCAGAAACATAATACCAAATTCGGTTGTATCAGGCGGAGCTATGTATTTGTCATGAATGTCCCTTGCCTCACTTTTAATAGTGCTTATCAGTTGTTTTGAAGCAGCCAGTATTTCCTCCTTTGTGCCGTTTTCCTGTGCGTCAAGAAGATTTTGGTATGTATCGGCAGGAAATTTGGAATCAATAGGCAGATATACAAACGAATTGTTGTCATTGGGAAGCTTTACTGCAAATTCAACGGGATTTCGGCTTCCCTTTTTGGTTACTACATTCTCTTCATACTGTTCGGGAGAAAGAATTTCTTTAAGTATAGCTCCAAGCTGAATTTCTCCCAGTATTCCTCTCGTTTTTACGTTTGACAAAACCTTTTTGAGATCTCCTACACCTACGGCAAGGCTCTGCATTTCTCCAAGTCCCTTATACACCTGCTCCAGTCTTTCGGTTACAAGAGAGAATGAGCGTGTCATCTTTTCGTCAAGTGTTTTCTGAAGCTTTTCATCTACGACCTCACGCAT
>ONDU01000055.1 GCA_900316615.1 uncultured Eubacteriales bacterium
ATTTAATTAAATCTCTTTGTTCTCGTATATCTTTACGGATATAAGCATTGAAACAGTGTACATCAAAGCCGCTGCTGCCAGTACCGCTATTGCTATAAAAGTAAAGTTTTCAGACACAAAAGCGTTTGAGCCTTCTCCAAATCCATCAAGCATTGCCGTTCCGATACCTATAAATGCTCCGTAACAGCCTATTAAAACGAAAAACATCAGTAGTCTTGCCTTGACAATTCCGAATTTAAAAATAAACGGAAATATTATAGTCGGCATTAAAATCGTAAAAGCAAGTATGGCTATATTATAACTTACATTGTCAATCAAAGAAATTTCAGAATTAATATATAAACCAATTAAAAGCCTTGAAATTTCTGTTAATAACGTTGACAGAAACCACACGGAAAATATACACAGAAAACCAAACAGATATTTTTCCACAACAACCTTCTTTCTCGAAACAGGCAGAGTATCACAATATATGTTCCATTTGTAAGTTTCGTCATTTGTAATGGACGCAAGTCCCAGTGATGCCGCAAAATTCATAATAATAAATATACTTACCATATTTTCTTCACCATGAAATACGGCAACTGCATTTATTATCATAAGTACAAATGCTATAATAACAAGCAGCTTTGACTGCTTGAACACAAGATAGCTGTCCTTTATCAAAAGTCCTTTCATAATCAGTTGTCCTCCTTTGCCATAAAAACGAACAATTCCTCAATATCTACAGGTGATGTGCTGAATCCGCTTTTTACCTGACTTTTCTCCATAAGTACGCTTATATCGTACTTGTTTTCTTTTCTGCCGATGATTTTACTTCTTTCGATTGAGCTTAACTGCTCCCTCGTACAGTGAACTATACAATATTTTTCAAGAAGCCTGTCCTTTTCCTCAAAAAGCATAAGCTTTCCGTTGTGTATGAATACTATGTAGTCGCATATCCTGTCAAGGTCGCTTACTATGTGCGATGAAATAAGTATTGAATGGCTTTCGTCACGGGTAAACTCGGTAAATATTTCGTTTACCTCACTTCTTACAACAGGGTCAAGTCCGTTTGTTGCCTCGTCAAGTATGAGAAGCCTCGGGTTGTGCGACAATGCAACCGCTATTCCTGTTTTCATCTTTGTACCCTTTGACATATCCTTGTATTCCTTGTTATCGGGTACTTTCAGCTTTTTCAGATAACCGAAAAACGTATCATCGCTCCAGTTTGAAAATATGTTCTTCATAATCCTGTTTATTTCCTTGGCATTCAGAAATCCGGGGAAACCCGGTTCGTCCATAACCACGCCTATTTCATTCTTTATATCGCTTATACCCTTGTTTTTTCCCAGTACGGTGACTTCTCCGCCGTTCTTTTTTATCATATTAAGAATAAGCTTTATGATTGTTGTTTTTCCTGAGCCGTTCTCGCCTATAAGTCCCACGATACTGCCTGACGGTACTTCAAAGCTTACATTATCAAGTCTGAAATCCTTGTATTCCTTGGATAATCCTTTTATCTCCAGTGCGTTGTCCATACTATATTTCCTCCTCCATAATTCTGAACATTTCAACTATATCTTTTGTTGTAAGAGAGGTGCTTCTTTTCAGCTTTATTATTTCAAGAATATGATTTTCTATTTTCTTTAAATTTTCCTCTCTCAGCCTGTCGGTATTCTGCCTTGCCACAAAACAGCCCTTTCCTGCTCTGGTATATATAAAGCCGTTTTTTTCAAGCTCATCATACGCTCTTTTAGTGGTTATTACGCTTATCTGCAAATCCTTGGCAAGACTTCTTATTGACGGCAAAGGCTCATTTTCTTTAAGCTTTCCGCTGATTATATTCTCCTTTATCTGACTGTAAATCTGAGAATATATTGCTTCTCCGCTTTTATTGTCTATAAATATAAATATCAGTAACACCTCCCCCGATTTGTTATAACTGTATATGTACAGTATATACAGTTATAACAGCTTTGTCAATAGCTTATTCAAAATTTTTCTGTTTTTTAACGATTACTCAGAATTTCAAATATTAAGTATGTGTAAATAAAATCAAATGTGTTGCTTTTTGCTCTTTTTTAATGCTATAATATCTCAGTGAGGTGTTTATATGGACAATAATAATTTTAACCCTGATTTCAGTCAGGATTTTAACGGTCAGACTTCAATACCTGACGATAATTTCAATAATATAAACAATAATATAAACAATATCAGTAATAACCGGACTTATTCACAGTATAATCAAAATCAATCCGCTTCATATGCAGCCTATAACCAAAGCGGCAACGGTCAGTTTGCTGCAGGCAGCGGCTATAACCCGGGCTTTACGCCTAATAATGGTTACGGAAGCTATCAGAAGCCTGATTTCAGCATAAGCTCTCAGGATTTGGAAAAATTCAGGGAACGTCAGCGACTTAATCAGCAAAAAGAAAAGCTGGTAAAAACAGCCAACAGAATTGGTCTGGGACTTCTTCTTTCTCAGGTAATTGTCCTTATCGGTACATTTATCGCTACTCCTTTTGCAGTAAAGATTGATTACAATTCCATTGACCTTTCGGATATTATGGGTTCTGTCTCGTTCGATGTAGTTTCTCTGTATCTTCTCAACGCAATAATGTGTCTGCTCGGCTTCGGCATAGCAGGTATTGTTATAACAAAGCTGAACCGTCTCAGGCTTGATGACGTACTGATTATAAAGCGTACACACTTTTCTGATACGGTAAAGCTTATAACGGCCGGCATGGGCTTTGTATTCGTCTTTAATCTTCTGCTTACGCTTATGAATGTAAACCTATCACTTTTCGGCTACAAGAATACAATGCCGGATTACGGAACTCCCGATAATCTTTTAGGCTATATTCTGTACTTTGTGTCGATAGCTGTAGTTCCTCCCATAATTGAGGAATTTATTTTCAGAGGTGCTGTTCTCGGTTCTATACGCAAGCTTCACGGCGATACTCCTGCCATTATAGTTTCGGCTGCTCTGTTCGGTCTTGCTCACGCAAACTTCGTCCAGACACCCGTGACTTTCCTTACAGGTCTTGTGCTGGGTTATCTTACAGTAAAAACAGGCTCTATAATACCGTCTATGATACTGCACTTCCTTAACAACTCTATCGCAGTTGCAGGTATGTTCTTTGAAGCAAATAATCAGCATGCTTTTCTCCTTATAGATGTTGGTATTACTTTCGCTTTTATAGTTTTCGGACTGATTTCCGCAAAATCTCTTATCAAAAAATATAAGAACAGCCTTTTTGTTATGGAAAATCCCGCTATGGATATAAATATGAAGCAGAGACTTATGGCTGTATTTACTGCACCGTGGCTTATAATCTTTATAATCTACAGCATTATCATGTGCTTTATGACAGCTTTTTCCTTATAATATAATAAATAAAGGATTTATATAATTAAATTGAGATGATTTTTTGATATGGAAGTTAACCACGAATACTTTATGCAGGAGGCTCTTAAACTTGCAGAACTGGCATATAATCAGAAAGAGGTTCCCGTTGGAGCTGTTATAGTCCGTGACGGCGAGATTGTCGGGTGCGGCTATAATACAAGAAAACAAAATCAGAACGCCGTTCTTCATGCCGAAACTGTAGCTATATACAATGCCTGCAAAAAGCTCGGAAGCTGGCGGCTCTGGAACTGCGATATGTATGTTACGCTCGAGCCTTGTCCGATGTGTACGGGGGCAATAATAAATTCAAGAATTTGTAATGTCTATTACGGTGCTAAAAATATACGTGCAGGTGCCTGCGGAAGCGTTATAAATCTTTTTGACTATCCGTTCAACCATAAGGCAGACATAAAAGGCGGTATTCTTGAAGAACAGTGTGCCGCCCTTATGACCGCTTTTTTTGAAAACGTAAGAACAGAGCGTAAAAAATTAAAGGAAGAACAAAAAGCTTTGAATACTTCTGATAATACCTCACAGAATTTGGCTGAGGAAGCATAAAGCTTAGGTCGGGCAACAGCCTGACCTAAGCTTTATTTTTATCTTATCCCTGTTTTTCCGCAAAATAAAAGACAGAGCCCTTCTGTAAGCTCTGCCATTTTGATTAACCTTAATCAGTCTATCTCAACCATTACCTTTGTATTGTTTCTTACTGCAACAGACCTTGCTATAGTACGGATAGCCTTGGCAATTCTGCCCTGCTTTCCTATAATTCTTCCCATATCAGGCTCTGCAACATGAAGATGATAAACGATAACTCCGCTCTCGTCAGGCTCGTCTTTGTCAACCCTTACAGACTCGGGCTCGTCAACAAGACCCTGTGCAATAGTAATCAATAATTTTTCCATTAATAACAGTCTCCTTAAATTAAATTACTCACCCAGAACGTTGTACTTTGTGAACAAAGCCTTAACCGTATCAGTCATCTGAGCTCCGTTTGAAATCCACTTCTTTGCCTTGTCTGAATCTACCTTAACATCAGCAGGCTCAACCATAGGATTGTAATATCCTATTTCCTCTATGAAACGGCCGTCTCTGGGGTATCTTGAATCTGCAACTACAACACGGTAGAAGGGTGCTTTTTTAGCTCCCATACGTCTTAATCTGATTTTAACCATTGTATTTTACCTCCGAAAATAATAACTTTTATATCTTCACCAATTTCTTGGATCAATAACTGAAAAATAATAATTTAAACAAATTTACATCTTACCGAAAGGGTTATTTCCGCCCATAGGGTTCATTCCGCCGCCCAATCCGGGTAAATTTTTAAACTTGCGTCTTTTACCCTTTTTTCCTCCGAGCTGCTTCATAACCTTCTGCATCTGCTCAAACTGCTTGAGCAGACGGTTTACTTCCTCAACTTTAAGTCCGCAGCCCTTCGCTATTCTTCTTTTTCTTGACGGATTTATTATTGACGGCTTTGCCCTTTCCTCGGGTGTCATTGAAAGTATTATGGCTTCATTTCTGTATATGATATTGTCGTCAACGTCCATATCGTCAAGCTTGTTCATATCCATACCGGGAAGCTTCTTTAAAATACCCTTTATGGGTCCCATACGCTTTATTTGCCCGAACTGGTCAAGAAGGTCATTCAGGTCAAACTTGTTTTTCTGCAGCTTCTCTGCCATTTCCTGAGCTTTTTTCTGGTCGAGCTTTTCCTCGGCTTCTTCTATAAGCGTGAGCATATCACCCATTCCGAGTATTCTTCCTGCCATTCTGTCGGGGTGAAAAACCTCCAAATCGTCCATTTTTTCTCCCGTACCGGCATATCTTATAGGCTTGCCTGTTACAGACTTTACAGAAAGTGCCGCACCGCCTCTTGTATCGCCGTCAAGCTTTGTAAGAATTACTCCCGTAATATCCAGCAAATCATTGAATGATTTTGCTACATTTACTGCGTCCTGACCTGTCATAGAGTCTACAACAAGGAAAATTTCCTGCGGTGATACTTCAGCCTTTATTTTTTCAAGCTCTCCCATGAGTGCTTCATCTATGTGAAGCCGTCCTGCTGTATCCAGAATTACGACATCGTTTCCGTAATCCCTTGCATGCTTTACAGCCTCTTTTGCAATCTTTACGGGATTTGCCTTTCCCATTTCAAACACGGGAACTCCTACCCCTCCTGCAACAATCTTAAGCTGTTCTATAGCAGCAGGACGGTAAACGTCACATGCAACGGCAAGCGGTCTGTGACCCTCTTTTTTCAGCATTTTTGCAAGCTTACCTGTATGGGTTGTCTTTCCCGAACCCTGAAGTCCGCACATCATTATTACTGTAGGCGGCTTCGATGACCATTTTATATGAACCTCTTCTCCGCCCATAAGCTGCGTAAGCTCTTCATTTACAATCTTTATTACCATCTGTGCAGGTGTAAGACTTTCCATTACATCAGAACCTACGGCTCTTTCCGATACCTTTGCTGTAAACTCCTTGGCTACCTTATAGTTAACGTCAGCTTCCAGCAAAGCCAGCCTTACCTCTCTCATAGCCTCTTTTACATCATTTTCGTTAAGCTTACCCTTTGAACGCAGTTTTTTGAATGCCGCACTCAGCTTCTCCGACAAGCCCTCAAATGCCAAAAAAATCACCCTTTCCCTTTTATATTCTCTGACAGCTATCTGAAAAATGAGTAATTATCAGAATTTGCTTTTCATATTGGCAATGACATCCATAGCCCTGCCGCATTTATTGGTAACATACAGACTTTTTCTGTTATTTTTATTCTCGTTATAAATATCTGTCAGGCAGCCTTCTATAACACAAAGCTCCTCTTTCATTTCCTGCCATTTGCCGTAAAGTCCGAGCTTTCGCTCAAGCTCTTTCAGAAAGCTCCCGCTTCTTTTTAAAGTATTATGCACTCCCTGACGTGTAATTCCTACAATATCGGAAATTTCTCTGAGAGTAAGGTCATCATTGTAATAGTAGTTCATAATCTCAAGCTGTTTTTCAGAAAGAAGCTGCCCGTAAAAGTCAAGAAGCACCGATATCATAATCTTTTCGTTCACCAAATCACTTCCACACCTGTAAATCTTTCAGCTTTACACCGCCTGTGTATTATACTACATATTTTCCCTTGTGTCAATAAAAATATTTTCCTGATAATTCTGTACAAGCAAAAAGCTCTGCCAACGTATTTGCGGACAGAGCCTTTACATCTATTTCTGAATAATAACTAAATAATTTTTATTTTATAAGCTTCATTTCGGAAAGTACTTTTCTGTAGCATTCAATAACATACTTCACATCATCATCGCTCAGCTTTGTATGAAGCGGAAGCGTTATCTCATTTTTATAGTGAGCATATGCGTTAGGGTAGTCTTTTATATCAAAGCCCATATTCTTATATGCAGTCATCATCGGAAGCGGCTTGAAATGTACGTTGCAGGAAACTCCAAGCTCTGCCATACGGTCTATAATTTCGTTACGCTCCCTGTGTCCGATATTCGGAACTCTTGTAAGATATATATGACAGCTTGTGACAAAATCAGCATTCACATGATGCAGATAACCTACTCCCATTTTGTCCATAGCCTTATCATACATATCTATAATTGCACGCCGTCTTCCCTGAATTTCCCTGAAGCGTCTGAGCTGTACAAGTGCTATTGCTGCCTGAATATCCGTCATATTGCACTTATATCCCGGTACAACAATATCATACTCCCACGAGCCTGCAAGGTTTTTGTGAAGAGCGTCTTTTGTCTGTCCGTGCAAAGAGTAAAGCATATACTTGTTATACAGCTCTTCATCATCAAGCCCCTCATGATGCTTCCATGTAGCTATTCCTCCCTCAGCTGAGGTTATCGTCTTTACTGCATGAAGCGAAAACGCCGTAAAATCTGCCACGCAGCCGCTCATAACTCCGTGTCTGCTTGAACCGAAGCCGTGTGCGGAATCGGATACTACAATCACTCTGTTAAAAAGCCTCTGAATATCATTCTTAGGTCTGAAAAGCTGCCTTTTGCTCTCAACCGCCTCAAAAATACGCTCATAATCGCACATTTTGCCTGCTATATCCACGGGAATAACTGCTTTTGTATTCTCTGTTACAGCATCAGCTACTCTTTCAGGGTCTATCAGGAACGAATCGGGTGATGTATCAACCATAACTATCCTCGCTCCTACGTGTGCTATACAAGCAGCACTCGCCGTATACGTATAGGCAGGAACTATAACTTCATCTCCTTCTCCTATTCCAAGTATACGCAGAGTAAGCTCCAACGATGACGTACACGAGCCAAGTGCAACCGCTTTCGGAGTTCCCAGAAACTCCGCTACTTTTTTCTCAAATTCCTTTGTTTTTGGTCCTGTCGTTATCCAGCCCGAACGAAGTGTTTCCGCAACAGCGTCTATTTCACTCTCAGTTATATCAGGCGGGGAAAATGGGATACTTCTCATATTGAAAGCTCCTATTACTTATCAAATTTCAACTAAAATATGCCTGATTTACAAAAATCAACCCCCGGCTATGCTCAGACTGCGATTGCAGCCGTCAAAAGCTTTACGCTTTTGACAAATTTCAAGCTTAACGCTTGAAATTTCGTTTCGGACATTTGTCCGAAACGGGCTGCAATCGCCTCAGTCTCCGCACAAAGCAGGATTTTCAAGCCTAAAAAAGCCTGTAATAAAACCTCAGCCCTGCTTCTAACATAACAATTTTAGCATATAATGGCTTTAAAGTCAATTATAAGTATGATATAATATCGCAGCAGGGGTATTTTTAAAATATTATTAATAAAATACTAACATATTCATAAATCAATTTACAAAGGAAGTTCATATATGTACTTTTATTCCGCAAACGAATATTATAAGTCCCGTTTTGGCAGCAAGGTATATAAAATATCCTTGAACTCAGGTATGAGCTGTCCCAACAGGGACGGTACTTTATCCAAAGACGGCTGTATCTTTTGCAGCGAAACGGGCTCGGGAGATTTCTCTCCTGAAAGCACTCTCTCCATTGACGAACAGATTGAAGCCGCTGTTCTGAGGGTACGTAATAAATTCAAGGAAAACAGATTTATTGCATACTTTCAGTCATTTACAAATACCTATGCTCCCGTTGAATATCTTGAAAGTATTTTCACACAGGCTTTAAGCAACAGCAAAATTGTTGCATTGTCCATAGCAACCCGTCCCGACTGTCTTGGGAACGATGTACTGTCACTTCTGAAAAAGCTTAACAGTATAAAGCCTGTATTCGT
>ONDU01000061.1 GCA_900316615.1 uncultured Eubacteriales bacterium
TACTTTCTTCTGTTTCCGCCGCCTCTGTGACGAACGGTGATTCTACCATAGCTGTTACGTCCTGACTTCTTCTTGAGAGGAGCGAGCAAGCTCTTCTCGGGAGCTACCTTTGAAAGGTTTGAATAGTCAACTACTGACATATTACGTCTGGCGTTAGTGGTAGGTTTATATACTTTTATAGCCATTGTATTTCACTCTCCTCATGATGGCTTTGCGGGAAAATGGCTCTTCCCATACATTCTGCCCGTGTAACTTATAAATTAAACAGGCTTACATCATGCCTTCAAAAAATTCGATTGACTTGCTGTCCTCTGTAAGTGTTACATAAGCCTTTTTCCATGACCTTGTGTAGCCCTGGTATCTTCCCTGACGGCGAAGCTTTCCTCTTACGTTTACTGTGTTTACCTTTGCAACCTTTACCTTGAACAGCTCTTCAACTGCTTTTGCTATTTCTATCTTGTTAGCGGATTTTGCTACCTCAAAAGTGTACTTCTTAGCTGCGATACCGCTCATACCCTTTTCTGTTACTACGGGTCTTACGATTATATCCTGTGCAAACATTATGCGTACACCTCCTGTATTTTCTCAACAGCTTCCTTTGCGATGATAAGCTTGTCGGCATTGAGCATATCGTATACGTTAAGCTCGTTTACCTGTGCTGTCTTAACACCGGGAATGTTTCTTGCTGAATTGATAACCTTTTTATCAACTGCGGGAAGAACTATCAAAGCCTTTTTCTCGCTGCCTACTGCCTTGAGCATTGCTGCGATTGTCTTTGTGCTGAAGCTCTCTGATACGATGCTGTCAACTACGATAATATCGCTTGACTGTGCCTTTGCAGAGAATGCTGACTTCATAGCAAGTCTTCTCACCTTTTTATTTACTGTATAACTGTAATCTCTGGGCTTGGGTGCAAATACGATACCGCCGTGTGTCCACTGAGGTGCTCTTGTTGAACCCTGTCTTGCGTGACCTGTTCCCTTCTGTCTCCAGGGCTTTCTTCCGCCGCCGGATACCTCTGCTCTTGTCAACGCTGACTGTGTGCCCTGACGCTGATTTGCAAGATAGTTTACTACCATATGATGCATTACTGTTGTATTGGGCTCTATGCCGAATACTGAATCTGAAAGCTCTATGGTCGAAACCTCTTTGCCTGCCATATCTACTACTGCTACGTTAGGCATTTAAACTCCTCCTTTCTTAAGCCTTTACGGTGTCACGGATTACTACTATTCCACCGTTAGGGCCCGGAACAGCACCCTTAATAGCGATAAGGTTGTTTTCTGCGTCAACCTTTACTACTGCAAGGTTCTGTACTGTAACTCTCTCTGCTCCGAGATGGCCTGCCATCTTCTTGCCTTTCCATACTCTGGAGGGACTTGAACATGCACCCATCGAGCCGCCGTGTCTTGCTACAGGACCTGAACCGTGTGATTCTTTAAGTCTCTGGAAATTCCAACGCTTGATTACGCCGGCGTAGCCCTTACCTTTACTTGTTCCGGTAACGTCTACCTTATCTCCTGCTGCAAACACGTCTGCCTTGAGTATCTGACCAAGCTCATATTTGCTTGTATCATCAAATCTGAACTCTCTGAGAGTTCTCTTGGGAGCTGCGTTTGCCTTGTCAAAGTGACCTTTCATCGGCTTGTTTACTTTCTTTGCCTTGAGGTCGCCGTAACCCATCTGTACAGATGCGTATCCGTCATTTTCTACGGTCTTTATCTGAGAAACAACACAGGGTCCTGCTTCTACTACCGTAACGGGAATGACTGTTCCCTTTTCGTCGAAAATCTGTGTCATACCGATTTTCTTTCCGATAATCGCTTTCTGCATTTATAATGCCTCCTATAAGGTTATTGGTTGGCTCTCGCCAACTTGACCCCGACTGTCAGGTTGGTTGATTTCGCTGTTATGCTTAACCGTCTTTATGCTGATTAAAGCTTGATTTCGATTTCAACACCTGCAGGGAGCTCCAAGCTTGTTAATGCGTCTACCGTCTTGTTTGACGGTCTGAGAATGTCAATCAGTCTTTTGTGAGTTCTGATTTCAAACTGCTCACGGCTGTCCTTATACTTATGAACAGCTCTCAGGATTGTTACAACCTGCTTCTCTGTGGGAAGAGGTACAGGACCTGATACTCTTGCTCCTGTCTTCTTCGCAGTAGCCACTATTCTCTCTGCTGACTGGTCTACCAACTGATGGTCATAACCCTTTATTCTTATTCTGATTTTCTCCTTGACTGCCACAATCATCGCCTCCTTAAAAATTTTGAGTTGGCGGGCAACCTTTTCTTTCTGAAACGTCAAACCCTGCCGGGTGTTCCGTCCCTGCCTATTTAAAAACCGAGATGACGCAAGTCAACCCGGGCAATAGTCGAAAAGTGTCTGAAACGGCATTTTGGCACACAGCAACCCTCAGTGTGCAGCCTCTGCACCGCTTCACGTTAAAAATATCATTGTCGCCCGGTTTAAAATCGGACATACTCCACGGAAAAACCGACCTGTTTCAGCCGCAACCTCCCGCTTCATCGCATATCTGTCGCAGTCACGCACATAAGAGTATAACATATATATTCAGGATTTGCAAGTATTTATCAAATCTGTATTTTTCATCGGATTAGAATTATTGTCATTAATTGAAATTATTTTTGTGTATTTTGCCAAGCCTGAGCGGAGCAAAGCCATAAAGTTTAGGTCAAGCCTTTTCAAAGGCTTGCGGGTCGAGGGCAGAGCCCTCGTCAGGATTTTTAAGGGTGAAACCCTTAAACGTTAATTGTCAAAAAGCCCTGATACCGCTTTGCGGTATCAGGGCAAGGTATCTGCAAAAATGCCTTTTCAAGGCATTTTTGATTTGTGCATTGAGTGTTAAAGGGCTTTGCCCTTTAAAATCCCACCAAAGGCTCTGCCTTTGGAAACCGTGAACTTTTGAAAAAGTTCAATCAAAACTTTCCCGTTATCTCCGTCAGGGCTGAGTGCTTAATCCACACCCATCATTTTTCTTCCCTCAACTATAAGCTGTTCCACTACACCTGAAGCTTCCGCCTCATCTTTTCCTACACCTGTAATATAGAGCTTAATCTTAGGCTCTGTACCGCTGGGTCTTACGGTTATTGAACAGCCGTCATTGAGCATATAAGCTATTACATTGGACTTAGGCAGATTGATTTTCTCTTCCTTACCTGTAGCCTTGTCAAATTTAACGCTGAGCTTATAGTCGTTTATAGCCTCAATCTTTCTTCCGAGAATTTCCGTAATACCGTAATTCTCACGGAGCGATTTCATAATGCCGTTCATCTTATCCAGTCCTGCCGCACCGCCGAACTCAAAGCTTGCAGTCTTGTTCTTGTAGTAGCCGAACTCTTTGTAAAGGCTTGTTATAACCTCGTCAAGTGAAAGACCCTTTTTCCTGTAGTAAGCAGCCATTTCGCAGATAAGCATAGAAGCAACAACAGCGTCCTTGTCACGAACATATGTTCCGCACAGATAGCCGTAGCTCTCCTCAAAGCCAAAGATATATCTTTCTTCATGACCTGTCTTTTCAAGCTCCAAAATCTGCTCACCTATATACTTGAAGCCTGTAAGCACGTTTCTAAGCTCACAGCCGTACTTATCGCATATTCTTTGAATAAGCTCTGTAGTAACTATAGTTTTTACTACAAAAGGCTTTTCGGGCAGATTGTTCTGTTCTTTTCTGCATGAAAGAATGTAGTTTGTAAGCATTATGCCTGTTTCGTTGCCCGTCATAAGTCTGTAAGAGCCGTCAGCAAGTCTTACAGCTATGCCAACTCTGTCGGAGTCGGGGTCGGTAGCGAGTAACAGGTCAGCATCTATCTTTTTGCAGAGGTCAAGACCAAGCTGCATAGCCTCCTGTATTTCGGGGTTGGGATAGGGGCATGTAGTAAAGTTGCCGTCGGGCATTTCCTGCTCTTTGACAACTGTAACGTCATCAATACCGATTTCGGAAAGTATTCTTCTTACAAGCTTGTTTCCTGCTCCGTTGAGGGGGGTATATACGACCCTAAGCCCTGAGCCCTCACAATAGCCGGGATTAACAGCCTGCTTTTTAACGTTTTCTATATAGCTGTCGTAAACGCTGTCGTCAATATATTCTATGCTTCCGTCCTCAAGACCCTGCTCAAAGTCAATGAGCCTTACGTCACTGAACATATCTATGCCCTGAATTTCGGAATAAACCGCATTTGCACTTTCGTCTGTCATCTGACAGCCGTCACTGCCGTAGCACTTATAGCCGTTGTATTTTGCGGGGTTATGGCTTGCGGTTACCATAATACCTGCCTGACATTTAAGCTCTCTTACGCAGAAGGATACAACGGGCGTAGGCTGAAGCTCTCTTGCAACGTAAGCCTTTATTCCGTTTGCCGCAAGAACCCTTGCAGCCTCCTTTACAAATACATCTGATTTTATTCTTGAGTCTCCTGCTATTGCCACAGCGGATTTATCATAATTCTTTTTTAAGTAATTAGCCAATCCCTGAGTAGCATAGCGGACTACATATATGTTCATTCTGTTTGTTCCCGCACCGAGAACACCTCTGAGTCCTGCTGTTCCGAACTCCAGCTCACGGTAAAACCTGTCATATATTTCATCATCCATACCCTTTATGCTTTCAAGCTCGCTTACAAGCTCAGGGTCTTCCTTTGCATTTTCCGTCCATAACTCGTAAAGTTTGTTGGTGTCCATCTTATTACGCTCCCTTACTTAAAATATGTAAAATAATAATAATAATTTTAGAAATTAAAACCGCCTGTAGGTTATTTTACCACATTACAAGTTCAATTTCAATATTTTGTTTTTATCTGCGGCATATATTTATTCCATATTTTTTACTTTTCTGACAGCATATTTTATATTATATTCCGTGTCAGGACTATATATTACAAAATATTGCCGTAATCCCACAGCTTTTATTCGTTATTCGGGCAATATCCTGAAAAAGTAAAAAATAAATTGATGATTTTGTTGCATTACGGACAAATATATTATAAAATCAAATAAAGAACTCTTCAAGGAGAAAACAGAATTATGAGTAAAATTTTTCTTAAAATACTTGCTTTTCCGCTTCTTTCCGTGATTTTGCTTTCGGGCTGCGGCAGCGATACAGACTCAAAGGCGGAATATAATCCGAAGCCTTCGGTAGAAAGTATTTTCAGCAGGGCAGACAATACAGCCTCAGCAGAAAAAATAACCGATGTATGCACACTGGACAGCTTCAACAAATACAACATAAAGCACGAAGCATACAGCAGAATAGCTTCTACCATGAATATATTTGATGTTGAAAAGGATATAGGTCTGCCGGTCATACGATACACAAATGACATTTACTACTCTGTCCATAAGATAACCGACGGCAAAAGCGACAAACCGGTATACGGCTTTATTATGTACAAGGAAAGCGGCACCCTTACGGACGGCTGGTGTACCGATGCTCTGAGAACCTATGATACAATGAAATCTCTAAAAATAGGCGATGAGCTTAACGATGTACGCCTGATTGACCCGTATTTCTGCTTTTTTGAAAATATAAGCGAAAATATAGCTACAGGCTATCATACTCTCGCAGGCGGAAAGGAGTTTGTAATAAATTACAGACGCAACAACAACTATGACCAATACCACATATCCAGTATGGTTTATAAAAATGATGAAAGCGGCTTCAGCGACATTCTTCTTGATATTGACCGCAGGCTTGTTGAAAAAGATATATAATTCAAGGATACGAAACGCTGCGGTATTATCATTTCGGGAGGTTGATAAAAATGAATGAAAACAAATTTAAGCTTGCGAGGACATCACTTGCAATTACTACTGTGCTTACTCTTTTTGTTGCAGGCTTTGAGGTATTGATGGCGGCAAGCAGCTATCGCCCCGGTATGAATATTTTTGATATTGCGACATACGCAACAGCTAACGTGAATGTATACTGCCTGATACTTATTTTATTGAATCTAAGTCTTCTGCCCTTTGCAGTTTTGCTGTATCATCAGAGCGGCATAAGCCTCAAAAAAGAATTAGCCGAGAAAAAGACACTCGTCAGGGATATACTTTTTGGTCTGGCGGCTCTGGCTCTTACACTTGTTCTGGCTCTTGCTTACAGCTTTGTATATACCGCAGGGAGGTCGGAGCTTGCATTTACCGATACGGATACTTCTGTCGGAACAACGATAATGAAAATTATTTCATTGGTATTTGTCAGCGGCATATGTAAGGAGATATATTTCAGAGGATTTGCAAAAAGCCTCGTAGGCTCTGTTCTTGGGGAAACAAAAGCATTGCTTCTTGTGAATATTATGTTTGCTATGCTGGATTGGTACAATTTCGGATTTTCATTTTTCGCAGGACTTATCTGGATATTTTCATACAAAAGGAGCGGTCATCTTATTTCCTCGATTATCCCTCACGCAGGTGTTAATTTAGCAGGCATTATCTATCTTATCGTTATGTGCTGAGGTATCAGATAATGAACAAGGCAAGTATTATTATACAGCTGAAGCCGCTTGCCGCAGGCAGGAATTTCAGGCGGTAAGAAAAAGCAGTATCAGGATATTCTGTGTTGACATTGTTCCGCATATATGTTATCATATCGCCGTTATATTGGCATTGGAACGAAAAAGAGGGTATGTATAATTGAATTTTTTGTCATTTTTTCCAATATTATTTATATTTTTAATTATTATATATCTTTTTAATTCACACGCAATTTCAGAAAGGGAGATAGATATGGTTGTTGTATCAAAGGATAAAACAAAGCTTGCTGAATATAACCGCTTTGCAGTTGAAAGAAATTTAGGCGGTAAAAAAGAGCAGAAATTCGTTTTGTACGGTTGTCTTAATCAGTATCAGGATATTTTAAATTTTTACCCTACAAAGGAAGAAGCTGTAAAAGCACTTGATACACTTTTTGAAGCATATAAAAACGGCGTAAGGATTTACGAATTTTAAATCAAAAGCAACTGCTTAAACCCATAGCCTAAGCAGTTGCTTTTTCATATTTTTAAGAACGGTAATCGCCGTTTATTCTTACGTAGTCGTAAGTAAGGTCACAGCCCCACGCTTTGGCGGATATATCACCGTTGTTAAGCTTTATATTTATAAATATTTCGTCCTCAAGCAGAACCCTCTTTGCTTCCTCCTCCGAAAATTCTATGATAAGACCGTTTCTGCAAGCCGCTATGCTGCCAGCTCTTGAGCTTACATCAACATCTACCTTGTTAATATCGAAATCAGCCTCGGCATAGCCTACAGCACAAAGAATACGTCCCCAGTTTGCGTCACTTCCGAATATTCCCGACTTTACCAGAGGAGAGCGTACAACGCTCTTTGCAACCGTAATCGCCGTGTCCAGATCGGAAGCTTTTTCGCAGGTACATTCTATAAGCTTTGTAGCTCCCTCCCCGTCCTTTGCGAGCATTCTCGTAAGGTTCATAAGCACATCATGAAGTGCTTCTTTAAATATTTCATAGCTTTCATTTTCGGTACATATTATGTCATTGCCCGCCATACCGTTAGCCATTACGGAAATCATATCGTTTCTGTCAGACAGTTGTAAGTCACCTTTACAACCTCGCTTAAAGCTTTTTGCATAAGCTCACTTTCAATGGCTGTATCTGTGGTAATGAAGTTAAGCGTTGTTGCCATATTGGGGTGTATCATACCGCTGCCCTTTGCCATTCCGCCAATAGTACAGGTTTTTCCGTCTATACTGAACTGTACGGCAGCTTCTTTCGGTACGGTATCGGTTGTCATTATAGCATTTACGGCTCTTTCGTTTCCGTCATATGAAAGACCGTTCTTTAATTCCTTTACAGCTTTTTCTACAGGCTCTATGGGCAGCACCTCGCCTATAACACCTGTAGATGCCACTATAACCAGCTCGGGAGCTATACCAAGCTCCTGTGCAGCAAGCTCGCACATTCTTTCAGCTTTCTGCTCGCCGTCCGCATTTGCGGTGTTTGCGTTCTTTGAGTTCGCTATTATCGCCTGTGATTTTCCCCCCGACTTTTCAAGATTTCTCTTTGTTACAATTATAGGGGCCCCTTTTACCTTATTCTGTGTATATACTGCCGCAGTACTGCACAAAATATCACTGTACACAAGGCAAAGGTCATTTTTGTTTTTATCGGGATTTATTCCGCAGTTAAGTCCGTTTGCGGAAAATCCCTTTGCGGCACATACACCGCCGCTTACTCTCTTAAATTCAAATTTCATAAGAATATCTCCTCACCTTTACGAATAACTATATTATACACAATTTTACAGTTACTTCAAGAGAAAATACTCTTATGTAAAAATAAAATGAAAGGGCGATTATTTTTGATAAACCAACAGTATCCTTTTAAGCTGCCTCCCCTGAGCTACGGCTACAACGACCTTGAGCCGTTTATAAACGGAGAAATTATAAAAATTCACCACAGAGTATTAATGCAGAATTATGTAAACAAGCTGAACGAACTGTTAAAGAATTTTCCCCAGTATCACGACTGGAGTCTTACCTCTCTTGTAGCCTATGCAGATACTTTTCCTCCCGCTCTCAGAACAGGCATAAAGAATTACGGCGGAGGTCTTTACAACCATTTTATCTATTTCAACAGTATGTCGCCCTCCGGACGCATTCCGACTGACGAGCTTATGACGCTGATTAAAAATTCCTTCGGAAACTTTGACAATATGCAGAAAGCTCTTCACAGCAGTGCCGCCGCGAATTTCGGCTGCGGATATACGTGGCTCGTCTGCGGCGGTAACTACAGGCTTCAGATAATAAACACAACCAAGCAGAATACGCCTCCGCTTACTGTGGTAAGTCCCGTTGTGGCTGTAGACCTCTGGGAACACGCATTTTTTCCGCAGTATATCAACAACCGAAACGAATATGTCAAAAACTGGCTTAAAATAGCCGACTGGCGAAAAATATATGATATATTGATGTGCAGACCCGTTCAGAAGATTAACACGCATAATTTTATGTGATTTAAAGCCTGAGATTTATGGTTATCTCCGTCAAAGTTTTGCAAAAAATCAGGGTACAGCTTCTGAGGCTGTACCCTGAAAATATGTTCCGGCTTGTTTTTTTATACTTCCCAGATTTCCTTAGCGTACTGGAGAATTGTTCTGTCTGATGAGAAATGTCCTGCATTTGCAACATTTTTAAGGCACTGAGTACCGAACTTAATTCTGTCGCTGTAATTGCGGTTAGCCTCAATCTTCTTGTCTATGTATGACTGAAGGTCAAGCATAATGTAGTAGTGGTCGGGGTGATGCCAGTTTGCACCGTAGATAAGTGAGTTGTAAAGCTCTGCAAAGCTTCCCACACCATGTGCACCGCCGTCCGAGAATGTACCGTTAACAAGAGTATCAACAGCGTTCTTTATTGTGGGATTAGCCTCATATCTGCCCTTTGCATAATAAGCGTTGCGTCTCTTGAGGTCGTCAATCTCCTCAACTCTTGCACCGAAGATATATTCGTTATCCTCGCCTGCATTCTGTGTGATTTCAACGTTTGCACCGTCATAAGTACCGAGAGTAACTGCACCGTTGAGCATAAACTTCATGTTGCCTGTACCTGATGCCTCTGTACCTGCTGTTGAAATCTGCTCCGAAATATCAGCTGCGGGATAAATCTTCTCGCCGTATGATACGTTGTAGTTGGATACGAATACCACCTGGAGCTTGTCTTTGGTATCGGGGTCATTGTTTACAAGCTTTGCAATCTCGTTTATGTACTTGATTATAGCCTTAGCTCTTGCATAACCGGGAGCTGCCTTTGCACCGAAGATGAATACTGTGGGATTCCAGTCGGGAAGCTTGCCTTCTTTAAGCATCTGGTATATAGCTACTATTGAGAAAGCATTCATAAGCTGTCTTTTATACTCATGGAGTCTTTTAACCTGTACATCAAATATGAAATCAGGGTTTACATCAATATTTTCGTGCTTCTTAATAAACTCTGAAAGCTGCTGCTTCTTGATTTTCTTGATAGCGTTGAATTCTTCAACTGCCTTGGTATCAATCTTATCGTTAAGTCCTTTGAGTTCGTCAAGATTTTTAAGCCAGCCGTTTCCTATTCTGTCGGTGATGAACTTTGAAAGCTCAGGGTTGCAAAGTCCGAGCCATCTGCGCTGAGTAATACCGTTTGTCTTGTTCTGGAAGCGGTCGGGATATGTATCGTTCCACTCCTTGAGAACGTCATTCTTGAGAATTTCTGTATGAATCCACGCAACACCGTTTGTATGCTTTGATACATATATAGCAAGTCTTGCCATATGAATCTTGCCACTGTCAATAATTCTCATCTTGTTACGCTTCTCGCCATAAATACCCTTTATGTCGAAATCTCTGTCCATATGCCACTGAATTCTCTCAATGTAGTGGTAAATCTCAGGAATAACTTCCTTCATAAGATTTACGTCCCACTTTTCAAGAGCTTCTCCGAGAACGGTATGGTTTGTATAGTTGAATGTCTGCTGAGCAATTTCATAAGCTACATCGAAATGAACGCCCTCTGCTTCAAGAAGTCTGATAAGCTCAGGAATAGCAACAACAGGGTGAGTATCGTTGAGCTGGATAGTACACTCATATTCAAACTTGCTGAAATCTTTACCGTGTCTTGCCTTATATCTCTTCATAATGTTCTGAAGAGAAGCACTGCAGAAGAAGTACTGCTGCTTGAGTCTGAGAACCTTTCCTGCATGATCGTTGTCATTAGGATAAAGAACCTTTGAGATATTCTCCGCAGCGTTTTTAGCGGCTACAGCAACGTCATATTTGCAGTTGTTGAATGCAAGGAAATCAAATTCCTCTACAGCCTCAGCCTGCCACAGACGGAGTGTGTTTATATTTTCGGTATCATATCCGATAACAGCCATATCATAGGGTACGGCTCTTACTGTCTGGTCTTTGAACTTTACGAGAACAGCGTCCTCTTCTCTTCTTATGCTCCAGGGGTCATCAAATCTCTGCCAGTCATCGGCAACCTCAACCTGTCTGCCGTCCTGAATGAGCTGCTTGAAAAGACCGTATTTATAGCGTATGCCGTATCCGTCGAGCGGTACATTCTGTGTAGCGGCACTGTCAAGGAAGCATGCTGCAAGACGTCCAAGACCGCCGTTTCCGAGAGCTGCGTCATCTATTTCTTCAAATACGTTTATATCTATTCCCTTTGATGCGAGAAGCTCCTTTACCTCGTCAAGAATACCCATACAGAAAAGATTGTTGTACATCATTCTTCCCATAAGAAATTCTGCCGAAAGATAATAAGCACGTCTGCCGTCAGCGTGTTTTTTCTTTGCTGCGTTCCATCTGTCGCTTATCTCGCCCATTATTGCCTTGCCGACTACAAAGTGCAGCTCACCGGGAGAAAGCTCCTCAAGTTCTTTACAGTAATCGCTCTTTGCAATCTCAATCATATTGCTCATCATTTTGTTTTCACTCATTATTTATTTCCCTCCACTCTGTTGTATGTAACAGCCAAGTTTTTAAGTTTAGCAGCAAGCTCATCTGTAAGAGCATCGCTCTTTATTCTCCATACCCAGTTACCGCCGAGTGTAGACGGTGTGTTCATTCTTGCCTCGCTTCCGAGACCGAGAATGTCCTGCATCTGGATAATTGCATACTTACTTACACTTTCGTATGCGGTACGGATAATACCCCAGTTATAGCCCTCTTCCTCAGTGAGCTTACAGTAACTCTTTGCAAATTCAATATCGCTTTCCTTTGCGGTAGAGAACCAGCCCATAATAGTGTCGTTATCGTGAGTACCGCTGTATACAACGCTGTTTTCGGTATAGTTTGCAGGTAGATAGTCGTTTTCCTCACCGCTGTCAAATGCAAATTCAAGAACCTTCATACCGGGATAGCCTGAATCTTTAAGAAGCTGAACAACTCCGGGAGTAAGTGTTCCCAGGTCTTCTGCAACGATAGGGAACTCACCTATAGCTTTCTTCATTTTCTCAAAGAACTCAATTCCGGGGCCTTCAAGCCACTCTCCGCCTATAGCGTTTTCTGCGGGGAAAGGAATTGCATAGTAGGAATCGAACGCACGGAAATGGTCAATTCTTACAATGTCAAAAAGATTAGCCGCACTCTTTATACGTGCAAACCACCACTTGTAGTCTGTATCTCTGAGGTAGTCCCAGTCATAGAGAGGGTTGCCCCAAAGCTGACCTGTCTCAGAGAAATAATCAGGAGGACATCCTGCAACACATACGGGCTGCTTGTCCTCGTCGAGCCAGAATACTTCTGAATTTGCCCATGTATCTGCACTGTCCATAGCAACGTATATAGGCATATCGCCCATAATCTGAATACCCAGACCGTTTACATAATTTCTGAATGCAGCCCACTGCTGATAGAACTTAAACTGAACAAATTTCCAGAACTCAATTTCATTCCTGAATTTTTCGGTATACTTTGCGATAGCCTCGGGCTTACGAAGCTTTATATCCTCGTCCTCCCACTCTGTCCATGCTTTCATGTCGTTATTTTTCTTTACCGACATATAAAGAGCATAGTTGTCAAGCCAGTCTGCATTTTCCTTAACAAAGGCTTTGAACTTGGGGTCAGTTTTCTTAAATCTCTTGAATGCACATCTGAGAACATCAAATCTTGTTTCATAAATCTGTGCATAATCGACTTCCTCGGGATTTTCTCCCCATTTTCTGCCCTCAAGGTCTTTGCTTGTGAGAAGACCGTCCTTTACAAGGAAATCGAGATCAATCATATAAGGGTTTCCTGCATATGTAGAAAACGCCTGATAGGGTGAATCTCCATAGCTTGTAGGTCCTACGGGAAGAATCTGCCATATTTTCTGACCCGATTTCTTCAAAAAGTCAGCGAAATCATAAGCTGTCTTTCCTATTGTACCAATGCCGTACGGCGACGGAAGCGACGATATCGACATAAGTACACCTGCACATCTTGACATATTTATCATCTCCATATCAAAAATTTTTCTGAAAAATTAAAAAATAAGCCTTATCAATACCACTATAGTACTCCACTACATTTTATCATAAATCTTCAATTTTATCAATAGACTTTAGCACATTTATTAAAGCAAATTGTCAAAAAAGCTTTAAAATATCTGAAAATTTCTTTTCCTGAAAAAAATTTTTATAAAAAATTACATCTGATTATGTTATTTATGCCAAACAGCGGTTTTATAAAAAATATAGGGAATAATTTTATACAGAAAAAATCCGCACAGCATTAAGTCTTGCCGTGCGGACTTT
>ONDU01000034.1 GCA_900316615.1 uncultured Eubacteriales bacterium
TGGTTTGATAAAAAATAATAAATTTCAAATTATAGATGGTTTTGCACTTTATCCTAAAGATTATTTTTGTCCGATAGATTATGAGACAGGAAAATTGATAAAAACCCAAAATACGTTTACTATACATTGGTTTGCAGGCAGTTGGCGAAGCAAAGAAGAACAGGAACAAATGAGAAAATGGAGAAAGATGAAAAAATTTGATAAAATTATTCATTTGCCTAACAGAATTTTTTTAGGTATGCTTGGAAAAAAGAAGTACGAAAAATTGAAAAATAAAGTGAAAAAATGATTTTTTGTTCTTAGGAGTGAAAATTTTAATGAAAAAAATAATGATTGTATTTGGAACAAGACCTGAAGCAATCAAAATGTGTCCGCTTGTGAAAGAGCTGGAAACTAGAAAAGGACTGGAAACAATTGTGTGTACGACAGGTCAGCATCGGCAGATGCTTGATCAGGTTTTGGAAACATTCGGAGTGATTCCTAAATATGACTTGTCGGTTATGAGGGAAAATCAAACTTTGTTTGATATAACAGAAAATGTTCTGAAAGGAATGAGGACAGTTCTGGAAAATGAAAAACCGGATATGGTTCTTGTGCACGGCGATACATCAACAACGTTTGTCACGGCACTGACTTGTTTTTATATGCAGATAGATGTAGGGCATGTGGAAGCAGGACTTAGAACATACGATATTTACTCTCCTTTTCCGGAAGAATTTAACAGGCAGGGTGTAAGTATTATAAGCCGTTTTAATTTTGCTCCTACTGAGCTTTCAAAAATTAATCTTATAAATGAAAGAAAAAATCCGGATACGATTTATGTAACCGGGAATACAGTAATAGATGCACTTAAGACTACAGTAAGAGATGACTATACACATCCTGAACTTGAACGTATAAAAGGAAAAAAGCTTATACTTATTACAGCACATCGCCGGGAAAATATCGGACAGCCTATGCGTAATATGTTTTATGCGATAAAAAAAGTAATAGATGAATATGATGATGTAAGGGCAATTTATCCCATACATAAAAACCCGGTTGTAAGGAGCATTGCAAACGAAGTTTTTGGTGATGATGAGAGGATACGTATAATCGAGCCTCTTGATGTTATAGACTTTCATAATTTTATGAACAGAAGCTATATTATACTTACGGATTCAGGGGGGATACAGGAGGAAGCACCTAGTCTGGGAAAGCCTGTGCTTGTTATGCGTGATACTACTGAAAGACCAGAGGGTGTTGAAGCAGGGACATTAAAGCTTGTAGGAACGGATAGGGAAGAAATATACAGAAATTTTAAACTGCTTCTTGATGATGAAGCTCAGTATAAAAAAATGAGCAATGCAGTTAATCCGTACGGTGACGGCTTTGCAAGCAAGAGAATTGCGGATATAATCGAAAGTATATAAAAATAAGGGAGAGTACTATTGTTATGGCTAATGAGAAATATCATATACATATATCCTCCAAGCACAAATGGTTTGATTTAAAGCTTAAAGAGGTGTGGAGATACAAGGATCTTATATGGCTGTTTACGAAGCGTTCGTTTACACTGTCATATAAGCAGACAGTTTTGGGACCTATTTGGTTGGTGCTAAATCCTTTTTTAAGCAGTGTGGTATATACGTTTCTGTTTGGCGGAATTATAGGAATGAGTACGGACGGTGTTCCGCAAATGTTATTTTACTTGTGTACAAATTCACTATGGGGATATTTTTCGAGCTGTTTATCAGGAAATGCCAGCACGTTCACAAATAATGCGGGGGTATTCGGAAAAGTTTACTTTCCAAGACTGACGACACCGATTTCAAATGTGTTGGCAGCGATAATACGCTTTTTTATACAGCTGTTAATGGTTTTTGGTTTCCTAATATATTTTGTCATAATAGGAGAGGTTTCGCCAAACTGGTATGCACTTGTTTTACTTCCTCTTACGCTGATACATCTTGGAATTATGGGAATGGGATTTGGCATTATTATATCAAGTTTTACTACCAAATACAGGGATTTAACTGTTTTTATAGGATTTGGTGTGACTTTGTGGATGTATGCAACACCGGTTATATACCCTCTTTCGCAGTTAAGTGATGGCCTTATGAGAACAATCCTCATTTATAATCCTGTAACTCCGAGTATGGAGCTTTTCAGATTTGCGATATTGGGTAAGGGTGAAATATTACTTTTGCCGTTGTTGGTTTCATGGATTTTTACGATCATAGTTGCAATTTTCGGAATGATGGTATTTAATCGTGTAGAAAGAACATTTATGGATACAGTGTGAGTGAGGTATTATTGATATGGAAGAAAATAATAGAGAAATTGCAATAAAAGTTTCTAATGTCAAAAAGAAGTACAAGTTGGGTCAGATAGGAGGAGGAACTCTTAAAGCCGATGTGGAAAGCTGGTGGGCTAAGGTAAGAGGCAAGGAAGACCCCAATTCTGTCATAGGAGAGGACAAAAGAAGCAACGGTACTGTATTTATGGCACTTAACGGAGTTGATTTGACCATATACAAGGGCGAAGCTGTAGGAATTATAGGAAGCAACGGAGCGGGAAAAAGTACGTTGCTGAAGATTTTATCGAGAGTTACTGCACCGACTGAGGGAGAAATAGATTTGTATGGAAGAATTACATCTATGCTTGAAGTAGGAACAGGCTTTAGCGGAGAGCTTACCGGAAGAGAAAATGTATATATGAACGGTGCAATTCTCGGTATGACAAAAGCTGAAATAGATGCCAAAATGGAGCATATAATAGAATTTTCCGAAGTGCGGGAATTTATAGATACACCTGTAAAAAGATATTCCAGCGGTATGTTTGTAAAGCTGGCGTTCAGCGTTGCAGCACATCTTGATTCTGAGATAATGATTATGGATGAGGTACTTGCTGTAGGTGATGTGAATTTTCAGACGAAGTGTCTCGATAAGATGAGAGATGCAGCCAATCAAGAGGGAAGGACAGTACTTTATGTAAGCCATAATATGAATACGATAAGGAAGCTTTGTGACAGGTGTATTGTACTGGATAAAGGAAAAATTATTTATGACGGTGAAGTGGAAAACGCGATTGAATTATATATGAATGCAAATGCGGATTTTATGGGTGTGGATATTGATTTATCTAATCAAAGAATGGAACATCTTTCTAAAGAAATATGGGCTAAGATGACGAAGCTTAAATTGATGGGTAAACAAAATCCTTTTTATGAATTTAATGAAGATATACCATTTGAATTGACAATAAAATCCAATAAGAAAATTAGAGATATTTCTATGAGATTAGAAATACGTTCAGCAGACGGTTTATCTGTAGCAACCAGTATGATACAAAACTTTGTATCTTTAGAAGAAAATATAATAAAAGTATTTAAGTTTAATATGAAACAGCGTGGTATTGTGCCTGGAAAATATGTTGCACTATTGGTTATTTATACTGTAAATGATATGGGAACTTATTATGATATTGATGCAGTATTTCCAGCATTTAATTTTAGTATTGTTGACAGTGAGAATGCTGTAAATATTTCATGGGATTTTAGACACTGGGGAAGAATAAAGTTTGATGATATAGAGTGTCTTCCTTAAATATAAAACGATTTATTGGAGGTTGTTTTTATGATTCCGAAAATAATTCATTACTGTTGGTTTGGCAATAATCCGAAAACAAAGCTAGCAAAGAAATGTATGAAAAGCTGGAAAAAATATTGTCCTGATTATCAGATAATAGAATGGAATGAAAGTAATTTTGATATTTCATTGGCTCCGCTTTATGTCAGACAAGCTTATGAACATAAAAAATGGGCTTTTGTTACGGATTATGTCAGATTATATGCTATGTTTTATTACGGCGGTATTTATATGGATACTGATGTGGAAGTAATTAAACCTCTCGATAAATTTTTAATACATCAGGCATTTTCGGGTTTTGAAGATGAAATAAATATTCCTACAGGAATTATGGCATCAGAAAAAGGATTTCCATTATTTAAAATATTTCTTGATTATTATCAAGGTAAAAGTTTTATAAATAGAGACAATACACTTGATGTAACAACTAATGTGATTATTATTACTAAAATATGTAAAGAAAAAGGCTTAAATCCCAATAATACTTTTCAGGTTATAGAGGGATTTGCTCTTTATCCTAATGATTATTTTTGTCCGATTGATTATGACACAAAAATACTTAAAAAAACAGAAAATACATGTACAATTCACTGGTTTTCAGGAAGTTGGTTAACTAAAAAAGAAAAAGAAAGTCAGAAAGAGCGTCAAAAAGAAATTAAAAAGATACTTTTTATTAAGAGAAAAAATAATGTAAAACATTACGTATTACGTATTCCAAACAGAATTTTGAAAAAACTTCTAGGAGAAGATAATTATGATAAATTAAAGAAAAAAATTAAAAAATAAGCAAGTGAGTGATTGGTATATGCCTAAAATTTCGGTTATAGTTCCGGTATATAAGGTCGAAAAATATTTAAGTCGCTGTGTTGACAGTATTCTAAAGCAATCATTTATAGATTTTGAGCTTATACTCGTTGATGACGGAAGTCCGGATTTATGCGGAGATATATGTGAACAATATGCTGCTTCAGACAATCGAGTCATTGTAATACACAGAGAAAACGGTGGACTTTCAGCTGCAAGAAATTCGGGAATTGAATGGTCATTAAAAAACAGTGATAGTGAATGGATTACATTTATAGACAGTGATGACTGGCTCCATCCTGATTATTTAATGATATTATTGGATTGTGCAAAAAAATTTAATACGTATATTAGTGTTTGTAATTTTTTAAGAGCTTCAGATTATTCCATAAATCCTGTTATTAAAGAAAATTTAAAAGTAAGGAAATATCTGACTGAAGATTTTTTTATAAATTTTAACTTAAATGCAGTTATAGCGTGTGGAAAGCTATATAAGAAAAATTTTTTCAAAAATATCCGTTATCCTGAAGGTAAATTACATGAGGATGAATTCACCACTTATAAGATACTTTTTGAATGTAAAGAAGTGTGTTTTGTGGATGAGGAGCTTTATTATTATTTTGTAAATGAAACAGGAATTACAGGCGGAACAATTCTCGGAGAGTGGCGTCCTTCAAGAATGGATTTTATAGAAGCCGTTCAGGAAAGATTGGTTTATTTCAAAGAAAGAAATATAAATTCAGTTTATATGTGGCAGTTAAAGCAATATCTGTATTATTTATGCGAATATTGCAGAGCTCTCTCTGAAACAGAAAATCAGGAATATAAGAAAAAATATCTGCTGTATTTCAGACGTGAATTACGCAGGTTTATAAAGGAAAACAAAAAGCTTATGGATTTATCCTTCAAAAAGGAAAAGTGGATATATGAGCTTGCTTATCCGAGGCTTACACATCTTTACTGGGTTACAGTAGGAAGGCTTAATAATAAACAATAAAGGAAGATTGCATTGGCATTAATATCGGTAATAGTTCCTCTTTATAATGTAGAAAAGTATTTGGAACGCTGTTTAGACAGTATATTAAATCAGACCTTTGAAGATTTTGACATGATACTTGTAGATGACGGAAGTTCTGACGGGAGCATCGAAATATGTGACAGATATGCTGAAAAGGATGGTCGCATATCTGTTATACATCAGAAAAATGCAGGACAGGCATCGGCACGAAACAAGGGACTTGACTGGTGCTTCGGGGAAAGTGACAGCAAATGGATTGTGTTTGTTGATAGTGACGACTGGATACACAGAGATTATCTTAAAAGTCTGCTCAATGCCGCAATTGATAACAATACAGATATAAGTGCCTGTGATTTTATAAAAGTAAGTGAACAAGCTGAAGACATATCAGATATATCTTCTCCTGTTTTATGTCTCAGCAAGGACTTTGTTCTGAACAATTTTTTAAATTCTATAGTACCTTGGGGAAAGCTTTATAAAAAGGAATGCTTTTCATCTATACGCTATCCTTTGGGAATGAAGCACGAGGACGAGTTTGTTACATATAAAATATTGCTTGGTACTGAAAAGATTGCTTTTATAAAGAGTAATATGTACTATTATTTTACTAATCTGAACAGTGTATCTTACTCAGTATGGACACCTGACGAACTCAAAAGCTGTGAAGCATTTGATGAGAAGCTTGAATATCTTAAAGAAAGAGGTTTTTCAGAGCTTTATGAGTGGCAACTTGAGCATTATATGTATTTTTTGTGTGACAGCTGTAAGTATATAATAGAAAGCGGAAACGGTGACTATAAAATAAAATATCTTTCAGATGCGAGGAAAAAGCTGCGTAAAATAATAAAGCAGTTTGAAAAGACAAGAGGAAAGGTCTTAGAGAAAGATAAAATCTGGGTTAAGCAGACAGCTTATCCGAGAGAGATGGCGGTTTACTGGTTTTTCAAAGGAATTGCGGGTAGATTTAGCAAATAAAAGTATAGGTGCAGGTGAATATTTCAGGTATGTCCAAACTCAGTATAATTGTTCCGGTATACAATTCTGAAAAATATCTTAAACGATGTGTTGAAAGTATTCTTTCGCAGACGTTCCGAGATTTTGAAATCATTTTGATTGATGACGGAAGCAAGGACGGCAGCGGAGGTATGTGTGATGATTACAGCAGACGTTTTGGTAATATTCATACAATACATCAAAAAAATTCGGGAGCAGCAACAGCGAGAAACACGGGTATAGATTGGGTGAAGAAAAACAGTAAGAGCAGATATATAAGCTTTATTGACGCTGACGACTGGGTTCACCCTGAAATGCTTGAAATATTAATACGAAATTCAGCTGAAGAAAAGAACCGTATGGTTGTATGCGGCTATGTGATTACAGAAAAATACAGCGAGAATTTTTCTGAATGTGCTTGTAAGGCTGTGAAATATTCTCCGTCTGACTTTCTGATTAAGAGAAGCAACGTCTGTCATACACCTTGGTGCAAGCTTTTAGATGTCAGGTTATTTGAAAGCTACAGATTTCCCGATGGCAAGCTTTATGAAGATGTTTTTCTTATGTACAAGCTTTTCTATGCATGTGATGAAATTCTTTTTATAGATTTTCCGTTATACTTTTATTTCAAGAATCCCGAAAGTTCTATGAACTCCTCATATTCTCTGAGAAAGCTTGATGAAGTTGAGGCGGGGGAGGAGCAGGTTGAGTTTTTCAAAGAAAAGAATGATGAAAGAAATCTTATACAGGCTTATAAAAGACTTATGTATTATTATTCAGAGCATACCCGAAAGCTCAGGCAGCTTCCCGAGGGAAAGCCTTATGCCGCTAAGCTGAAAAGAAAGCTTGCATGGCTTCTTCTTACAAAAGCAAAGGCTTGCAAGGTTTCAATAAGAAGCGATACACAGTATTACGAAACAGCATTTCCGCTGTTTATGTTTTTTTACTGGAGGTTCAGGAAGCTTTCGGGAATATTTTCCAAAAAGAAAAGCTGAGAGGTTGTGAGGTTCGGTGATACCCAAGGTTATACATTACTGTTGGTTTGGAGGAAATGCCAAGCCTGCATCGGTTCTCAAATGTATTGAGAGCTGGAAGAAATACTGTCCCGGCTACGAAATTAAAGAGTGGAATGAGGAAAATTTTCGTATTGAGGATAATCTTTACTGTAAGCAGGCGTATGATGCAAAAAAATGGGCATTTGCTACAGATTATGCACGGCTTGTCATAGTTTACAACAACGGAGGAATATATCTCGATACCGATGTTGAGGTTATAAAGCCGTTAGATGATTTGCTTAATCATAAATTTTTCATAGGCAGACAGCAGGGTTTTCAGGTCAATACAGGCTCAGGCTTCGGGGCTGAAAAAGGACACCCTGTGTTAAAAAGAATGATAGATGATTATGAAGATATACCCTTTATAGATGAAAACGGGGAAATGGACTTGCTCACTTGTCCCAAAAGAAACAGTCAGTGGCTTTTTGAGAACGGAATGAGAAATGATGACAGCTATCAGGAAATACATGATGTAACGATATATCCTATAGAATACTTCTCACCGTTTGATGTATGGTCAGGAAGAATGAACGTAACGGATAAAACCTACTCAATTCATCATTGTGAGGCAACTTGGAATCCGAATGAAAACAAAAAGAGCAGAAAATTAAGGTTTTTAAAGTATAAGCTTATGTCTGTCGGAGATTTTATAGTACACATACCGAACAGACTGCTGAAATTGATTTTGGGTGAGGACGGTTATAATAAGCTTAAGAAGCATTAAGAGATTTATATTTTTATCCTGATAAGAACCGAAAAATTGAGCATTTAATGCCGATTCTCCGAAAACCACCTGAGATTTCAAGTTATTTTTTGTGCATTACTTTACATAAAAACGGCTGCAAATGGAAGGCATTGCCGAAAGAGTACGGAAACTGGCATACTATATAAAATAAATAAGCCGGCGATGTAATTCAAATTACACCGTCGGCTTATGTCGTTTTTCAGCTCTCACCAAGCAGAGGAGCAAGATACATACCGGTATAGCTTCCGGGATTTTGGGCTATTTGCTCGGGAGTTCCCTTAGCTACAACCCTGCCTCCTCTGTCGCCGCCTTCGGGGCCTATATCTATTATATAATCCGCTGTTTTTATCAGGTCAAGGTTATGCTCTATAACTATTACAGTATTTCCTGCATCTACCAGTCTTTGAAGCACCTGAACAAGCTTGTGTACATCTGCTGTATGCAGACCTGTTGTCGGCTCGTCAAGAAAATATACCGTTCTTCCCGTTGAACGCTTTGAAAGCTCAGAAGCAAGCTTTATTCTCTGTGCTTCTCCTCCCGAGAGCGTTGTTGCGGGCTGTCCCAGCTTTATATAGCCGAGTCCGACCTCCTGCAAGGTTTTAAGTTTTCTGTATATTTTGGGCATATTAGAGAAAAATTCCACTGCCTCGTCAACGGTCATTTCGAGAACATCATATATTGATTTTCCTTTATATTTTACCTGTAATGTTTCCCTGTTGTATCTTCTTCCCTTGCACACCTCGCAGGGAACATAGATATCAGGCAGAAAATGCATTTCTATCTTTATTATTCCGTCTCCCTGACAGCTTTCGCACCTGCCTCCCTTAACGTTGAACGAAAATCTTCCCGAACCGTAGCCTTTCATTTTTGCGTCCTGAGTTGATGCAAAAAGCTCTCTTATATCCGTAAAAACTCCGGTATAGGTTGCAGGATTTGAACGTGGTGTTCTTCCTATCGGCGACTGGTCTATATTTATTACCTTGTCGAAATTCTCCTCACCCTCTATGGAGCTGAATTTTCCTGCCTGACATTTTGCCCTGTTGAGCTTCGCCGCAAGATATTTATACAGAATTTCATTTACAAGCGAAGATTTTCCCGAACCCGATACGCCTGTAACGCATATTAATGTTCCTGCCGGAAAGCTTACCGTAATATTTTTCAGATTGTTCTGTTTTGCCCCCTTTACAGTAAGCTTTTTACCGTTTCCTTTTCTTCTTTCAGCAGGGACTTCTATTTTTCTTTCCCCGCTGAGGTACTGTCCCGTTATTGAAGCTTTACAGGCTATTATACTGTTTATATCTCCGCAGCATACTATATTTCCTCCGTGCACTCCTGCTCCCGGCCCTACGTCTACAATATAATCCGCTGCTCTCATAGTTTCCTCGTCATGCTCTACTACTATTACGGTATTTCCCAAATCCCTGAGCTTTTCAAGCGTACCTATCAGCTTTCCGTTGTCACGCTGATGAAGTCCTATGCTGGGTTCGTCAAGTATATAAAGCACTCCCATAAGAAATGAGCCTATCTGAGTTGCAAGCCTTATTCTCTGACTTTCTCCTCCGCTGAGCGTTCCCGATGACCTCGAAAGTGTAAGATAGTCAAGTCCTACGCTGTTCAGAAATCCAAGCCTGCTGTTTATCTCTTTCAGAACAGGCTGTGCTATCATCTTTTCTCTTTCGTTCAGACTAAGCTCTGATATGAACTCCATTATCTGCACAACAGATTTCTCGCATAAATCTGATATGTTTATTCCTCCGACAGTCACAGACAGACTTATTTCCGAAAGCCTTTTTCCTTTACAATGATTACAGGGAACCTCGCTCATATAATTCTGTATTTCTTCCTTTATCCACTTGCTCTGCGTATTTTCAAAGCGTCTTTCAAGATTGTTTATAACACCCTCAAATTCGGTATAGTATGAACCGCTCATATATTCCGTTTTCCTCTGAACGAGTATTTTTTCTCCCTTTGTTCCGTAAAGCAGTATATCCTTTATTTCAGCAGGAAGCTCCTTAATCGGTGCGTCAAGACTGAATTTATAATGCTCTGCCAATGCCTCGAAATACATAGCCGCAATAGAGCTTCCCTCCATTGCCCAGCCGCTTCCTTTTATTCCTCCGTTCCTTATGCTCTTTTCTTCATCAGGTATGATTAAATCGGGGTCTATTCTCATAAAAACGCCCAGTCCCGTACAGTGAGGGCACGCTCCCATAGGATTATTAAACGAAAACATTCTGGGCGACAGCTCCTCTATGCTTACGCCATGCTCGGGACAGGCATAGTTCTGCGAAAAAAGCATATCCTCTCCTCCGACTACGCTCACTATAACAAGTCCTCCCGCAAGCTTAGATGCGGCTTCAACCGAATCAGCCAGTCTTGAGCGTATTTTCTCCGCTATCACAAGCCTGTCTATAACCACCTCAACGGTATGCTTCCTGTTTTTCTCCAGCTTTATTTCCTCGGACAAATCGTATATTATTCCGTCTGCACGCACCCTTACATATCCGCTTTTCCGTGCTTTTTCAAGTTCCTTTATATGCTCGCCTTTCTTGCCTCTGACTATCGGGGCAAGTATCTGTATTTTGCTTCCCTCTTTTATCTGCATTACCTTGTCTACAATCTGATCTATACTCTGCTGCTCTATTTTTCTTCCGCATACAGGACAGTGCGGTGTTCCTATCCTCGCATACAACAATCTGAGATAGTCATATATCTCTGTTACTGTTCCAACTGTAGAACGGGGATTTTTTGACGTTGTTTTCTGGTCGATTGATATTGCGGGCGACAGACCCTCTATACTCTCTACATCAGGCTTTTCCATCTGACCTAAAAACATTCTCGCATATGACGACAGGGATTCCACATATCTTCTCTGTCCTTCTGCATATATGGTATCAAATGCAAGCGATGATTTTCCCGAGCCCGACAAGCCTGTTATAACCACAAGCTTGTCTCTGGGTATCTCAACATCTATGTTTTTTAAATTGTGTTCCTTTGCTCCTTTTATCACTATTTTCTTATCTGCCATAACTACTCCTTTTTATTTAAATGCCCTTGGAAAGCTTAATTCAAAACGCTGCTGCTTTCTCAGACAGACTGACATTATATATCCGTTGTCTATAGTATATCACAGCACAGTCTTTTTTCAATAGACATTTTTTTTACATTTGAAATTTATGCTGCTTATATATTTTAATATATTTTTATAAAAGCAATTTACAAGAAAAAATTTTTTTGTTATACTTTTTATATACTTATTACAATTCAGAATTTGAAAGGCGGCATAATCTGAATGAAAAGCTTAAAATTTACGGCTTCGATTATACTTTCGGCTGTTATGATAACTGTCAGCTCGTCTGTAGTCTTTGCCGAGGGCGATACTCCCAAAATATCAAGAACTGAAAAAAGCGATATTATCACATCTCAGGCAACATCACTAAAAATAGGCTCGCTTGCAAAAAATACCGAAATTTCTTCTCAGTCCATACCAATCAATGATTACATACCATCAACGTACAGCAGTGTTGAAAAGGGATATGTTACTTCTGTTAAAAATCAGAGAACACACAGTACATGCTGGGCTTTCTCCTCGGTTTCTACTTTGGAAAGTGCCTTGCTCAAAAACGGCTTCGGTGAGTACGATATTTCGGAGGAACATCTCGACATATGGGCTACACGCAGAAGTGACGGTACAGGCTGGACAAGAAGCCTTAATTCAGGTTCGGTATTTGAAGCTTCTATGGGTTACTTTGCTTCGTGGCAGGGTGTCCGTCTGGACAGCGATATTCCTTTTGATTACGCAAGAGGCAAAACCTTCGAGGAAGTAGACAGCGTAGGACAAAATCTCTACGGAGCAACGGATATTGTTGTACTCCCCAACGATGCAGATACAATAAAGACTGCTGTTATGAATTACGGTTCTGTATCTGCAAACCTTGCCGCAAACAATATGTTTTTCAACTCAGGCAAAACAGCTCTTTATGCATATCAGGTTTTCAGCAACAAATCTCAGGTTGAGGGTCATGCAATATGCGTTGTCGGCTGGGACGATAATTATTCAAGGCTGAATTTCAAATCAGGTTATAATCCCCCTCACAACGGAGCATGGCTCTGCAAAAACAGCTGGGGTGCTGAAAGCAACAGCTTAAACGGATATATATGGGTTTCATATGATGACCCTTATCTGTTCGGAAATGTTCTGAGTGCTCCATTTGCTGTAAAAAAAGTAAGAAAAACAGACAGCAATACAAAGCTTTATCAGGTTGAGGAATACGGCTCAACCTATGATTTCAATATATTTGAAATAGACGAAAACGACAACACTACCGATGTAACCAATCTTACATTTATAAACAAATTCAAATTCAACGAAAAATATGGTAAGCTGGAAAGTGTCGTATTTGAAACTACCTCCGCAGGTGCAGATTATACAGTATATTTAATTCCTTTGGAGAGCAGCGGAGTTCCATCATCAAATGAAAGCAAATGGAAAAAGCTCGCTTCGGGTACGGTTGAGTACAGCGGATATGTAAGCGTTGACACAAGCAACTATGTTCTTCCCTACGGTTCAGGAGCAATAGGTGTAAAAATAGACGGTACTCAAAATAATATTGCAAGCAAGCTCGGCTGCGACGAGTGGCTTACAAATTCTTACGGTCAGCTTCTTTTCAATCCTGATGTTAAAAAGAATACAAGCTATATGAAATACGGAAGCACTGTTTATGAGCTTTCCGATTTCTACAGCAACTATCTTGGTGACGATATAGGCTCAAACTTCGTTATAAAAGCCGTTACAACCTCAGACAAGGGAATTAAGAAATACGATGTCAACAATGACGGAAAAATCTCAGTTGCTGACACCGTACTAATTCAAAGATACCTTATAAACAGCATATCATTTTCAAGAAATCAGCTGTTTTGTGCTGATATTGACAAAAACTGCGAGGTAACTCTCAGCGATGCCGTTGCCGTACAGAGAAAGCTCCTCAATCTTTGAGAGTTTAATGGTTTTAACCTTAAAAAATTCTGTCAAAGTCTCTGCCTTGGAAACCGCAGAGACTTTGGCACTGTCCCGCAGGTTTTTGAAAGGGCTTAACCTAAGCTTTACGGTTTTTGTTCATAAATACTAACGCAATAAGCTTCTTTATTAAGGCAACACCGCACAAAGAACGCCTTACGGCTTAGCACAATATCTGCTTGCACTTTTTCCGTCATTCTGCACAAAACTCGCTTGATAACCGTCAGGTTAACTGCACTCGTTTTGCACATTATGACGAAAAAATTGGCGGTGCATCTGCGGCACTATCTTTGTGCGGTATTGCCTTAACTAAAAAGCAGCCGCTCATACCGAACCTGCGATACATAAACGACTGCTTTTCTCAAAGACAAAGGTTTGAAGAAGCATATAAAAATGACTAAGCCTGTAAGCCGCGTTCTGTCTGGAACGACTATCTATCTTGGCAGCTCGTTGCCGAGGCTGCTCGAGTGCCACCTCCTAAGACGTATCGGGCAGATACTTCATTGTCTTGTACCACGGTGTTGCTCCGAATAGGGTTTACAGATCGGTCAGGTTTCCAAAACCGACGGTGAGCTCTTACCTCGCCTTTCCACCCTTACCGACTTTCATCGGCGGTATATCTCTGTTGCACTTTCCCTGGGGTCGCCCCCGGCGGCCGTTAGCCGTTATTCTTGCCCTGTGGAGCCCGGACTTTCCTCGGAAAACTGTCTTTCGACCTTGTTCTCCGCAGTCGTTCGGCTTAGTCATTTTCCTTATTATACTATAATTTTACTTTTTAATCAAGCCCCGATATTAAAACGCAGGGCTTTTGAATGAGTAAACAAATTATGAACAAATTTAATATTACTATTACTCCCCTGCAATATGCAAGGGTAAATCAAATTAACGTTAAGTTATCACATAAAAATATATTGTATAGGACGGTGATGTTTTGTGAGTGAATGGAAAGAAT
>ONDU01000018.1 GCA_900316615.1 uncultured Eubacteriales bacterium
CTGCAAATCCTCTTGTTGAGATTGTTGCCTGCAGGAAAGACGGTCACTGGCTGCGTTACACAGGCAGAGCTGTTTTTGAAACCGATTATAAATATGCAGAGCAGATGATAAAATCGAACCATCTTGAGGCTATCTACAACGAGCAGACGGGAAACAAGCTGATGACCTTTCATCTGGAGGACGCGACCGCAGTTGATATTGCAGTAATGGGTGAGGGCGAAAATCTTCTGTAATAATCATAATCAGAAGCAAATACGTTAAAATAAAGCACCAACCGACATATAAATCGGCTGGTGCTTTTTGCCGGCATTAAAGTAAAGCGTCTCTGAGCTTAATATCGTACCAAATCAAAAAGGCGTAAATGGCATAAATCCTGCTCCACAAAAATTCCTCTCCTGAAAGATAGCGTGTCCATAAGCTCTCAAGCTCGTTCTGATTAAAGAAATTCTTTGATGTTTCCCCAAGAAGCTTTTCCTTAATCTGCTTGTTGAATTTTTCATCTGCAAGCCATTTTCTGACAGGAACTGCAAAGCCTACCTTTTTTCTGAAAGCCACATCATACGGAAGCTTAGTACCTGCGGCCTTGCGGAATACATACTTATTCTGTCCCTCCGCAAATTTGCACTCAGCAGGAATTTTTCTTGCAATGTCGAAAAGTCTTAAATCGCTGAACGGTGTGTGAAGCTCTATTCCGCAGGCAGTGCTTGTACGGTCTGTATTAAGGTATATATCGCCCTCAAGCCATAGTGATATATCAATGGTAAGCTTTTGTGAAAGCTCATCCTGTCCCTGAACCTCATTCCAAAGTTTTTCAACAGGCTCTGCTGCCCTGATGCTTTCGTCAAAATCCTTCATAACCGATTTTACTACGTCCTCCGACATAATATGCGAACAGGTAAGATATGTCCAGCCCTCCTTCAGCGGATTTTTATGGGAATTGTAGCCTCCGAAAAATTCATCTATTCCCTCTCCCGAATAAACAACATCAGCGTGTTCCTTTACTGCCGCACAGCCTATAGAAAAGGCTACCGCAGAAGCATCTCCCAAGGGCTGTCCGATTTTATCTATTACCGTGGGTATACGCTCAAAATATTCCCCGGGACTTATCATCCTGACGTTAAAGCCTTTCCCGAGAACCTCAGCGGTATGACGTGCCAGAGCTGATTCATCAAAGCCCGATTCCTCATAGCCTACCGTATTGGCAGCTTGTGCATCGCTTGCTGCAAAAAGATACGAGGAATCCACTCCGCCCGAAAGAAAGGACTCCTTATATGGAATTTCCGTATCTCCTTTTTCCTCTGCAAGAATTTCATCTACGGTTTTTTCAATTCTTTCTGCCCACTCATCGGCGGATACACTGTAATCAGGCTCGAACAAGGGCTTCCAGTAACGTGTTACCTTTAATTCTTTTCCGTCCCATTCTGCATAGTGTCCGGGCATAAGCTTATATATTCCCTTGTAAAACGTTTCTTCTCCTATAGGATAGCCGTAAAATAAATACTGCTGCAGCATACGCTTGTTAAGCTCTTTCTTTATACGCTTGTCTTTGGCTATAACGTCAATATCACCGTTACATAAAAGCTCACCGTCTGCAACTGCATAAAACAGCTGCTTCTGTCCTACCTGATCCCTTATGCAGTAAATCTTTTTTTCTTCTCTGTCCCGCAGTTCAACGGCAAACATTCCGTACAAATGCTCCATCATACCGAGCTTCCACTCAGCATAGGCTTTTTTCAATATTTCTTCTTCACGTTCTTTTCTTCCGAGAGTAAGCTCAATTCCGAGCTTTTCGCAAAGGCTTTTCCAATTTCTTATATAACCGCTGAAATAAAGTATATCAACCAAATCTGTTGATGTTGTCATACAAATCCCTCCGTGTCGAATTTCGTAAAAATTATAACATTTCGGGCGTTAATAGTCAATTATATATTTTTTTATGTAATTTTATATTTTATCCATATAATTACAGCTATAATTATATATATAATATTAACATTAACGTGAGTTTGATAAAAAAATAAAAGAAGAAAATCTGTCCGCAAGCCAAGTGAAAAGTACTTACCTAAAAATATGATTTTTGAGAGTTTTTTATTTTCTGTAAAGAAGCAGCAAAAAGCCGCTCTTAATTCAGAGCGGCTTAAAAGCTGTTTATTATTCAATCATCTGGTCAACAGCCTGAGGAAAATTTTCCTCAAGCTCAACGTTACTGTAACGGTGCATACCTGTACCTGCGGGAACAAGCTTACCGATAATAACATTCTCTTTAAGACCAACGAGCGGATCTACCTTGCCTTTGATAGCCGCATCTGTAAGAACTCTGGTAGTTTCCTGGAAAGAAGCTGCTGAAAGGAAGCTGTCGGTAGCGAGTGAAGCCTTGGTTATACCGAGAAGCTGCTGTGTAGCGGTAGCAAGCTCAAGGTCTGTTTCGCCGTTATCAATACGTTTCTGAATTTCTTCATTGGCGAGTATAAACTCATTTTTATCAACCTGAGAACCGGGCATAAGGTTTGTTGAACCGGGTTCATCAATCTTGACTTTCTTCATCATCTGACGGACAATTACTTCAATATGCTTGTCATTGATGGCAACACCCTGCAAACGGTAGGTACACTGTACCTCTTCGATAAGGTAATTCTGAACAGCCTCAACTCCGAGTATATCCAGCACGTCCTGAGGATTTTTAGCACCCTCGGTGAGCATATCGCCCTTATGAACGAACTGACCGTCCTGAACCTTTTCACGGGAGCCGTGGGGGATAAGGTAGCTTCTTTCCTCAGCGGTTTCCGTGTTGAAGATGACAGCGTGTCTTGCACCCTTAATCATATCGAACCTGAGTTCGCCGTCAATCTCGCTGAGTATAGCCTGATGCTTAGGCCGTCTGCTTTCAAAGAGTTCTTCAACTCGGGGCAGACCCTGAGTAATATCCTCACCGCCTGCAACGCCTCCCGTATGGAATGTACGCATTGTAAGCTGTGTACCGGGTTCGCCGATAGACTGAGCAGCTATAATACCTACGGCTTCACCTACAGTAACGGGCATACCGTTTGCGAGGTTAGAACCATAGCACTTGTGACAAACACCATGCTTAGCTCTGCATCCGAGTATTGAGCGTATCTTTATCTTTTCAACGCCGCTGTCTGCAATTATCTCAGCTTCCTTGTCGCCCATCATAACGTCCTTTGAAACAAGAACCCTGCCTGTTTCGCTGTCCACAAAATCGTCAACAAGGTATCTTCCGAGAAGTCTTTCCTTGATGTCCTCGATTTTTCTCTTGCCGTCATATATTGTATAAACCTCAAGACCTTCATGAGTTCCGCAGTCGTCCTCTTTTACGATAACCTCCTGAGAAACATCAACAAGTCGTCTTGTAAGATAACCCGAGTCGGCAGTACGCAGAGCGGTATCCGCAAGACCCTTACGGGCACCACGGGAGGAAATGAAGTATTCCAGAATGTTAAGACCCTCACGGTAGTTGGCTCTGATAGGAATTTCGATTGTCTTACCCGAGGTATTGGCAATAAGTCCACGCATACCTGCGAGCTGTCTTATCTGGGACATACTACCGCGGGCACCTGAATCAGCCATCATCCATATGGGATTATATCTGTCCATATTGTCTTTAAGGGCATTGGTAACATCGTCGGTAGCCTGATTCCATATTTTGAGTACGCTCTTATAGCGTTCCTCATTGCTTAGCAAGCCCATATTATAGAGCTCTGTAATCTCGTCCTTGTCAACCTCAGCCTTTGCGATTATGTCTTTCTTTGCAGGAGGAATTGCGGCATCGCATACGGCAACAGTGATAGCACCTATAGTAGAGTACTTGTAACCCTGCGACTTTATAGCGTCAAGTACGGTTGAGGTCGGACCGGTACCGTGAACCCTTATGCACCTGTCAATAATCTTGCCGAGCTGTGACTTGCCTACAAGGAAATCTATTTCATATTTAAGCTCATTACCGGGGATTGTTCTGTCAACAAAGCCTAAATCCTGCGGAATAGGCTGATTGAAGATGATACGTCCGACAGTTGTATCAACCATAGCGGTTTTGAGCTCTCCGTTAATCATTTTAGAGATTCTTACTTTTATTTTTGAATGAAGAGTAATGAATTTGCTGTCATAAGCCATAATAGCTTCGTTCTCGTCACGGAAAGCCTTGCCCTCACCGGGTTCTCCGTCCTTGTCAAGTGTAAGGTAGTAGGAACCGAGTATCATATCCTGAGTAGGAATTGCAACAGGTCTGCCGTCCGAAGGTTTGAGAAGATTTCCTGCCGCAAGCATAAGGAATCTTGCTTCAGCCTGAGCCTCAGCCGAAAGAGGAACGTGAACAGCCATCTGGTCACCGTCGAAGTCAGCGTTGTAAGCCGTACAAACGAGAGGGTGAAGCTTCAAAGCCCTGCCTTCTACAAGAACAGGTTCAAATGCCTGAATACCAAGTCTGTGGAGTGTAGGAGCACGGTTGAGAAGTACGGGGTGTCCCTTGATAACTACTTCGAGAGCGTCCCATACCTCGGGCTTTGCACGTTCAACGGCTTTTCTTGCAGCCTTGATGTTTGCTACGGTTTTCTTCTCAACAAGCCTTTTCATAACGAAGGGCTTGAACAGCTCAAGAGCCATTTCCTTGGGCAGACCGCACTGGTACATTTTAAGCTCCGGACCTACAACGATAACAGAACGTCCCGAATAGTCAACACGCTTTCCGAGGAGGTTCTGACGGAAACGTCCCTGTTTACCCTTGAGCATATCCGAAAGCGATTTCAATGCTCTGTTGTTAGGTCCCGTAACAGGTCTGCCGCGTCTGCCGTTGTCGATTAAAGCGTCAACGGACTCCTGAAGCATACGCTTTTCATTTCTTATGATTATGTCGGGAGCTTCCAGTTCAAGAAGCTTTCTCAGACGGTTGTTTCTGTTTATAACTCTGCGGTACAAGCCTTTTTACAAGTCTTACCTTTTTCTGACCTGTTGCATCTTCAAGCTCATGTTTAAGCTTAACCGAAAGTTCGTCAAGGTTTATTTCTGCAAGAAGCTTTTTGATAGCCTCAGCACCCATACCTGCTTCAAAATCGTCCTCATACTTGTCACGCATTTCCCTGTACTCGCTGTCGCTGAGTATCTGCTGCTTTACAAGCTCCGTATCCTCACCGGGGTTTATTACAATGTAGGAGGCAAAATAGAGAACCTTTTCAAGCAGACGGGGGGAGATGTCCAGCATAAGACCTATTCTGGAGGGAATACCCTTGAAGTACCATATATGCGATACAGGAGCGGCAAGCTCAATATGACCCATTCTTTCACGTCTTACCTTGGAGCGTGTTATTTCAACTCCGCAGCGTTCGCACACCTTGCCCTTGAAGCGTATTCTCTTGTACTTTCCGCAGTGGCACTCCCAGTCCTTCTGAGGGCCGAAAATCCTTTCGCAGAAAAGTCCGTCAGGCTCAGGCTTGAGTGTGCGGTAATTTATGGTTTCAGGCTTTGTAACCTCGCCGTATGACCATTCCCTTATCTTGTCGGGTGAAGCAAGTCCGATTTTTATTGATTCAAAAACATTAAATTCCATATTATGCTTTACCTCCCGAATTAAAATTCATCGCTGCCGTAGCCGTCACCGAAGTCCATCAGATCCTCGGTTTCTTCCTCCGCAAATCCGGATTCGTCTATCATAATATCGCCGTCCTGATCCTCGTCATACTGATAGCCGTCCATATCCGTCATAACCATTTCAGAATCGAAGTCAGTATCGTCATCGTCATCATAATCGTCCATGCTGTCGGAACTGTTAAGCTTTCTCTTGGGAGCGGCAGGAATATCATCTTCATCATCGAAATGCTGTCTGAGGTCGATTTCCTCGTTGTTCCTGTCGAGAACACGCACATCAAGTGCAAGTGACTGAAGCTCTTTTATAAGAACCTTGAATGATTCGGGAACTCCCGGTGTAGGGATATTCTGTCCCTTTACAATAGCTTCATATGTCTGAACACGTCCTACAACGTCATCGGATTTAACGGTGAGTATTTCCTGCAAGGTGTAAGCCGCACCGTAAGCCTCCAATGCCCATACTTCCATTTCACCGAAACGCTGTCCGCCGAACTGAGCCTTACCGCCGAGAGGCTGCTGCGTAACAAGTGAGTAAGGACCTGTTGAACGTGCGTGTATCTTGTCATCAACAAGGTGATGAAGCTTCAGGTAATACATATATCCTACCGTAACGGGATTATCGAACCATTCGCCTGTTCTTCCGTCACGGAGCTTTGTTTTACATTCAAGAGAAATGCCGTTTCTTCTGAAGCATTCCTCAAAGTCTATATACTTAGGCGATTCGGGAGGAGGGAGCTCTCCTTTAGCCGCCTTTTCCATAATGTCGCCGTAAATCTCGAAGATGTCCTGCTCATGAGCACCGTCAAAAACAGGTGTCATAATCTTCCAGCCCAGAGCCTTTGCGGCATATCCGAGGTGAACCTCAAGAACCTGACCGATGTTCATACGTGAAGGCACACCCAGAGGGTTAAGAACAATGTCAAGCGGTGTACCGTCGGGGAGGAACGGCATATCCTCCATAGGAAGTATTCTCGAAACAACACCCTTGTTTCCGTGACGGCCTGCCATCTTGTCACCGACTGAAATCTTTCTCTTCTGTGCAAGATAACACCTTACAACCATATTTACACCCGGTTGTAACTCGTCTGCACTGTTTGCTCTTGTGAACACCTTTACATCTACAACGATACCTGACTCTCCGTGAGGAACTCTCAAGGAGGTATCTCTTACCTCTCTTGCCTTTTCTCCGAATATAGCCCTGAGCAGTCTTTCCTCTGCGGTAAGCTCCGTTTCACCCTTTGGCGTAACCTTTCCGACAAGAATATCTCCTGCCTTTACCTCAGCTCCGATATGAATAATTCCCTGCTCGTCAAGGTCTTTGAGCATATCATCTCCGACATTGGGTATATCCCTTGTTATTTCCTCGGGTCCTAGCTTGGTATCTCTTGATTCGATTTCATACTCCTCAATGTGTATGGAGGTGTATACGTCATCTCTTACTATCTTTTCATTTATGAGTACTGCGTCCTCGTAGTTGTAGCCCTCCCAAGTCATAAAGCCTATGAGGGCATTCTTGCCAAGGCTTATCTCACCGTTGTGGGTTGCGGGGCCGTCTGCAAGCACTTCATTTCTTGATACCCTCTGTCCCTTTGAAACAATGGGTATCTGATTTATACATGTACTCTGGTTTGAACGCATAAACTTTGTTATCTCAAAGTCCTGTATTCTTCCCGAATCGTAGCGTACCGAAATCTTATCCGCACTTACGCTGACAACAACGCCGTCCTCCTCGGAAAGTATACATATACCCGAGTCAACGCCTGCCTTGTACTCCATTCCCGTACCTACTATAGGCGACTCCGTAACAAGAAGCGGTACTGCCTGACGCTGCATGTTTGAACCCATCAATGCACGGTTTGCGTCATCGTTTTCGAGGAACGGTATCATAGCCGTAGCAACAGATACAACCATTCGGGGCGATACGTCCATATAATCGAATTTTTCACGGTCAAGCTCGACAAATTCATCTCTGTATCTGCCGTTGACAACCTGATTTTTAAATCTTCCGTTTTCGTCAAGGGGAACGTTTGCCTGAGCGACAATGTAGTTATCCTCAACATCTGCGGTCATATATTCAACCTCATTTGTAACTATGCCGGTTTCCTTGTCCACCTTACGGAAAGGAGCTTCAATGAAGCCGTACTTGTTTATTTTCGCAAAGGTTGCGAGGTATGAAATAAGTCCGATGTTAGGGCCTTCAGGGGTTTCGATAGGGCACATACGTCCGTAGTGGCTGTAGTGAACGTCACGTACCTCAAAGCCTGCCCTGTCTCTTGAAAGACCGCCCGGGCCGAGTGCCGAAAGTCTTCTCTTATGGGTAAGCTCTGCAAGAGGGTTTGTCTGATCCATAAACTGCGAAAGCGGAGATGAACCGAAAAATTCCTTTATTGCAGCCGTTACAGGTCTTATATTGATAAGGTTATTAGGTGTAAGTCCCTCAATATCCTGAGCGTTGAGGGTCATTCTTTCCCTTATAACTCTTTCAAGTCTTGAAAAACCTATTCTGAACTGGTTTTGCAAAAGCTCTCCTACACAGCGGATACGGCGGTTTCCGAGGTGGTCTATGTCGTCAGTAACACCTATGCCGTGTGCGAGATTGTTCATATAGTTAATTGATGCGAAGATGTCGTCTATTGTTATAGTGTTGGGGATAAGCTCGCTGCGTCTGAGCCTGAGCTGTTCCTTGAGAGCCTGTTTATCTCCTGAACAAGCCTCCATTATCTTAACAAGCACGTCAAACACTACTTTTTCGTTGATTTCGCACTCTGCTTCAGCATCAAAATCAACATATTTGCTTATGTCAACCATACCGTTTGAAAGTACTTTTATTCTTGTTCCCTCAGCATCGTAAACATAAGCTTCCTTTACGCCTGCATTCTCTATTTCAAGAGCAAGCTCTTTGCTTATTACGGTATCGGGCATCGCCATAATCTCACCCGTGAGAGGATTTACTATAGGATCTGCCGATTTTTGATTTTCAAGTCTTGATGCTATGCCGAGCTTCTTGTTGTACTTGTAGCGTCCTACTCTTGACATATCATATCTTCTTGTATCAAAGAAAAGTCCGAAAAGATGTGTCTGAGCATTCTCAAGTACGGGAGGCTCGCCGGGTCTTTGCTTTTTGTAGACCTCGAGAAGTGCTTCCTCCGTATTTTTGCAGGGGTCCTTTTCCAGTGTAGCACGTATTCTCTCGTCATCTCCGAAGTGTTCGAGAATTTCTGCGTTTGAGCTGAGTCCCAAAGCTCTTATGAATACCGTTATGGGGATTTTTCTGTTTTTGTCTATTCTTACATAGAAAACATCGTTGAGGTCGTTTTCGTACTCCAGCCACGCACCTCTGTTCGGAATGACCGTAGAGCTGAAAATCTTTTTGGAGGTCTTGTCATACTCCATTTTGTAGTATACTCCGGGAGACCTTACAAGCTGTGATACTATAACTCTCTCAGCACCGTTTATTACGAATGTTCCGCTTGCAGTCATCAGCGGAAAATCACCCATAAATACGTTGGACTTTTTAATTTCCCCCGTTTCGGTGTTGGTGAGGGTAGCGGTTACTCTCAAAGGGGCTGCATATGTTGCGTCCCTTTCCTTACACTCCTTTACGCTGTAGTTGGGGTGTTCAACATCAAGTGAGTAATCAATAAAATCCAGAACATAGGTTCCCGTATGACTGGTTATTCCCGAAACGTCCTTGAATACCTCTTTAAGCCCTTCGGTGAGAAAATTTTCATACGAATTTTTCTGTACCTCGATAAGGTTCGGCATATCAATTACTTCTTCAATCTTGGCAAAGGACTTTCTTTCTGCCTTGCCAAGCTTTACATCCTTGACATTCACCATAGGCGTATCACTCCGTTCATTAATTTTTTTGCAGCAATGTCTTGTGTGGCAGACGGGGAACGGCAAAAAATTTCTTAGAAAAAACTATTGATTTTTTGTAAGATTTGTGCTAATATTCACGAGTTAAAGAATGAATAAATGCACCTGTTGCCATTATGTTGCATTATATAAGTATAGCTCTTTGATGTCATATTGTCAAGGAGTTTTTTAATTTTTACGTTTTTTTTCTTAAAAACGTTTTTTTATGTATATTAATGTGAAATATTATTACAGCCATAAGCTTTGACGGTTTCGAGAAACACTCGGAAGCGTTTTATGTTTCGGGATAAAAGTCTGAATTTGAAGCCATGAAGTTTAGGTCAAGCCTTTTCAAAGGCTTGCGGGTAGGGGGCAGAGCCCTCGTCAGGATTTTTAAGGGTGAAGACCTTAAAAACACATAAATTTTCAAGGTGCAAAAAAGCACAGCTTTTTTGCACAGGCAGGAGCGGCTTCGGATTTTACAAATCTGAAGCCGCTCCTTTTTTAGGGGAAGATATATTTTAAAGATTAGTTATACGCTTATAGAATTACTCAAATTTAATTCTGTAGTATTGCTGCTGTCTGTTTCATTACTGTTCATACGTTTTCTGTCCATACCGCTGTCGTTCATATTACCGCCCGGCATACCGCCGCCGTCCATACCGCTGTCGTTCATATTACCGCCCGGCATACCGCCGCCGTTCATACCGCCGCCCGGCATACCGCCGCCCATACCATCTGAGCTTCCGTATATAATGTCTGTCATTTCAACTGTTGTATCCGTACCGTTTGCGGTGAGAGTGTAGGTTGAATCTTTCTTTATGCCGGGACAGCTTACAACTACCGAATTGTATGATTTATCGGGGGTATATGAAGCAATCACATTTCCCGAGCTGTCCTTGAGTATGATTTCTCCGCCTGAGCCTGACTGTGTATTTATCATAATTGAACCCTGAGTTGAACTGCTTCCGAAATTCTGAGCCATTCCGCTTGCACCTGCTGCGATGAAGGTACCGCCTGTTATCTGAGCTTCGCCGTTATAGTCCAAAGCACCGTTGCCATTATTGGTAGGGCCGCTTACGTAGGTTTCTCCACCGCTTACATAAAGGTTTCCGTTTGAGTCAACACCGTCACCGTCTGCATTAACTATAAGCTTACCGCCTGAAATTTTTATATAGGCATTGTTGTCAACTGCGAACATATCCTGCTTCATATTTCCGCCGAAGCCGCTTTCATCGTTGCCGCCTGCTGCGTTAAGACCGTCATCGCTTGCTTTAAGGGTAATATTACCGCCTGAAATATCTATTGACTGTCCCTCTATACCCTCGTAGCTTTCCGTTATGCTGATTGTGCCGCCGCTTATTGCAGTATTGCTGTCTGCGTGTATTCCGTCGTCACCCGTTTTTATGCTGAATGTTCCGTCCGATATGCTTACATTTGCGTTTGAATGTACCGCATCGTCTGCTGAATTTATGTCAAGCTGTCCTCCTGATACCGTTACATTTCCTGAAGCCTTTATGCCCTTTGCACTTGTGCTTTCTGAGTCGGAGCTACTTTCCTGTGCTGAGTTCTGCATACCGAAGCCTCTTCCGAACATCTGCTCTGATTTCTTTTCAGCGTTGGAGCTTCCGCCGCCTGATGTTATGTCAAAGCTTCCGCCCCTTATATCTATCGTAAGAGAAGCATCTATTCCGTCACCGTCTGCATTTATTTTGAATGTTCCGTTTTCGATGTATACGAAGCCTTTTGTCGTATCCTCGGAATTTTCAGAGTGTATGCCGTCCTTGCCTGCTTTAAGGTTAAATGTTCCGTTAGCTGTGCGTACACTGTCCTTGCCCGAGATTGCATGGTTCTGAGCTGTTATGCTGTATACTCCGCCAGTAAATACAAGGTCGTCCTTTGATACTATTCCGTGTCCGTACCTTGCATTTACGGTAAGCTTTCCTGAGCCGTTGAACGTAAGGTCGTCCTTTGAGAATACCACAGCATCTATATCATTGTCATCTATAGCCTTAAATTCGCTTGTATTTGAAAGTGTGTTTTCAGTGTTTTCAGCAAGAGTTACAAAAACCTTGTCAGCCTGCTTTACGTATATTGCAGCACTTGTATCACAATTTATGCTTACTCCGTTAAGAACAAGCTGTATCTTGTCGGCTTTGTCAGCGTCTACTATAATCTGACCGTTGCTGAGCTTTCCTGAGAGTATATATGTTCCCTCAGACGTTATCGTTATTGTGTTTCCGCTTACGCTCACAGACTTATCACTGCATTGTGTGCCGTTGTCCGAAAGCGTTATTGCTGTTGAAGCTGCTTCATCATAGCCTACATCTTTATCCCTGCTTGTGAACATACTGTCATCTGAGCTGCTGTCAGAGGAGCTTGTAGAAGTCTTTTGTACCGAGGCTTTATCCGAGGAGGCTGACGAAGAGCCTGAAGAATTAAGTGTTGCCGTTTCAGAGCCTGAGTCTGAGTTCTGACTGCCTGTACCTGATGATGTACAGCTGCACAGTGAAGCTATCATTGCCAGTGAAATTATTGCTGATAAGAAATGTTTTTTATTAAAGCTCATAAGTGTTTACCTCCTGTTTTGATATGCTTATTTCGAGATTTCCGTTCCTGCATCTTAGTTCATCAATGAACTTCTTTTCTTTGTTTATATCCTTGAGTGTTATATTATATGTCAGCTTGAACATACTGCCCATGTTCGTGGTTTTTACGGAAGCTATCTCATATTTTTCAGTGTATTCTTCCATAAGATCATCGAAAAGGTCGCTGTAGTCCAAATCTTCGGGAATAGTTATTTTCAGTATTTTTTCATTCAATTCGTTTCTGTTTTCGCCAAAGCCCGATATATTGCATATCAGAAGAATAATTCCCATAATTACCGAGAACAGGAACGCATATGCCAGATAACCCATACCTGCTATCATTCCGGCACCCATTGCGAGAAAGATAGTTGCTATTTCCTTTGCAGTACCGGGTGCGGAACGAAATCTTACAAGTCCGAACGCTCCTGCAACCGCTACGCCTGCTCCGACGTTTCCGTTTACCATCATAATCACTACGCATACTACCGCAGGCAGAACCGTAAGTGTTATGAGAAAGCTCTTTGTATACTTGTTCTTAACCGTGTAAATAAACGAAAGAAATATTCCTATAATAAGTGCCGCACCTACGCATAAAATGAAGGTTTCGGGTGATATTACCGCCTGTGTACTTGCATCAAAAATGCCTGAAAAAATGTTGCTCATAATTTTATCCTCCCTGTTTTAATTTTATACTGCTACAGGAATATTATCGTATTCCCGTGTAAGAAAAAGTATCTGATTGGTTTCAGTTGTTGACGGTCTTTTCAAAATTTCCGCATATGCTGTACCGTATTTTGAAAATGATGTTTTGTAAATCTTGTTTTCACTGAGAAACCTTGTCAGCCAGAGCGGAATTGCTCCCGCCGTTTTTATTTCCATAAGAGCTTCATCTTTTTTCAGAAGCTCTGAGCCGTAAGCTCCGCTGCAAAGTGAAAGGTCGTAATCTCTCCAAAGTATTTTTTCGTCAAACGTTATGCGGAAGTTTTTATCCGTCTTTGAGTAGAAGGCTTCACGCTCATATGAAATAAATACTTTAGGCTGTAAGCCCTCGTAACGCTCAAAGCAGTAATCAATCTCTCTGCCTATCTGTGATTCAGGCTTTTTTCTCCTTTCGCCGAGAAATTTCATCGCCGTTTTCTCTTTCATATCTATTCGTCTTTTATATACTACCGAGTCGTACTTTTTCTTAAGCTCAACAAAAACGGTGCTTTCCTTATCAGCTGTTCCATAGCTTCTTACCCTGAGCTTCTCCTTGTACATCGGCTTGTCTGTAGAACGTCTTATAAGCAGGTAATTCGGAGTATCGAAATATATATTGCATATGGTGCTTCTTCCGTATTTATCCGCTTCCATATATCCGCTCATAAGCTGCTCTATTGTCTCTTTCTGTTCCTTTGTTATAAGATACTTTATTTCGTATCTCTTAAATATGTTCTGATAACTCATATCCGTTCCTCCTTTGCTTTGACTATAGTATATCAGCATCACTTTAAATGAACCTTAAACTATAGCTTAAATTCAGATTTTTTATTTAAATTTTTTAATATGTGTTTATATGAATTAAATCGCTTTTTAATATTTATTTTAATACTATATTGTATTTTAAAGACTTAAAACCTTCTAAACTTAAAAATATTTTATTTATTTTTTAATTAAAATATTTATTTCTTGAAGTTAATTTGATATAATGTCAGTAAAGACGGATATTTTGGCTTGCGGATACGCTCGGGCGGCGATTGCAGATCACCGCAGATTTTATCTGCGGCGGTTCATTGATGATTTTAAAATCATCAATGAACGTCAAAAGCAATGCTTTTGACATCTGCAATCGCCGCCCGAGCGTATCCGCAAGCTTATTTGATTATATCGGACATTCATATAAAGAGGAGCATAAGCTAATGAAAACGGTAGATTTAGTTGTACCCTGCTATAACGAGGAGGACGGACTTTCCGTATTTGTAGAGGAAACGACAAAGGTCACAGAAACAATAAAGGGATATAAATTCAGGTTTATACTGGTAAATGACGGGAGCAAGGACAATACTTACGGAGTAATGAAAGAGCTTGCAGAGAAGTACAGAAATGTGCAGTATATTTCATTTTCGAGAAATTTCGGAAAAGAAGCGGCAATGTATGCAGGCTTCAAGTACTCAAGTGCGGATTATGTGGTTGTTATGGATGCAGATCTGCAGCACCCTCCCAAAATGATAGCAGATATGTGCAAGGCAATGGAGGAGGGTTATGACTGCTGTGCGGCGAGAAGGACAAGCCGTGAGGGTGAATCGAAGATAAGAAGCTTTTTTTCAAGAACATTTTACAGAATAAGCAACAGTATATCGGAAGTAAAAATGCCGTACAATGCTGTTGATTACAGAATGATGTCCAGACAGATGGTAGACGCAATAGTATCGCTTGGAGAGGTACAGAGATTTTCAAAGGGACTTTTCAGCTGGGTAGGCTTTGATACTAAGTGGCTGCCGTATGAGAATGTAGAGCGTACAATAGGCACTACCAAGTGGAGCTTCTGGGGACTTTTCAAATATGCAATAGACGGCTTTGTATCATTTACAGTATCGCCGTTAAGACTGCTGTCAGGTATAGGCTTTGTTTTTTCGGGAGTTGCATTTATCTATATAATAATAACACTGATAAAGACGCTTATATTCGGAATTGACGTACCGGGTTATGTAACAACGCTTTGTGCCGTACTTCTTCTGGGAGGGGTTATAGAGCTTTCCATAGGCATTCTCGGTGAATATATAAGCAGGATTTTTCTTGAAAGCAAGAAGCGACCGATATTCATTGTAAAGGACAGCAATGTGAGTGATACGGCTGACAGCACCGATACAGCCGAAGAGGAAGAAACAGTTCCTGACGATGATAAGAAAAAATCACAGGAAGGTTCAGAGAAATCTGTCGGTGATAAAACAGAAGAAGCTGAAAATGAAAAGGTTGAGTATGATTTCAGTTATTTTGAATAATAAGCAGGAGGAAAGCTGATAAATGGGAGATTTTCTGAAAAATTTTTTTGACATAAAATTCTGGAAATTTATACTGGTTGGAGTTCTGAATACCATTGTCGGAACAGGACTGCAGTTTGTGCTTTATAATTTTACTCCTTTGCAGGGAATGTCACAAAAGGGAACATTTATTGCTTCTGCTGTATCATATTTCCTTGCAAGCATCATGAGTTATTTTCTGAATAAATATTTTACGTTCAAAAATAACGAAAAGGGCTGGAAGCCTGTTGTAAGATTTGCAGTGAATATAGCTGTATGTTACGGTATAGCATATGGTCTTGCAATTCCGCTCACCTCATACATATGTACGTCAAACAATATAACCATGTTCGGCTGGGAGACTGACGTTTTCGCACAGAATGCATCTATGGTAATAGGAAGCTGTCTTTTTGTAGCCTTGAATTACATAGGTCAAAGATTTTTTGCATTCAGGAATACGGAGGAAGTCACGCAGGGAGAATAATTTTTTCTTGTATGTCAGTTGGCAGAAAAGCATTTTGTCCGTCTGGCTGTGCCGTGAGAGCAGGGCAGCCAGACGGACATTTTGTGTTTATAGCACTTGCAGAGAATTTCTTAATAAATTTATACAAGCAATCAAAATAAAAAAAATAATATTATGGCTAAATTTTATGTTTTATTTGACAATGGTGTGCAGAAAAGGTATAATGTAGCTGTAGGTCATAGAGATATACAGGAGGAATGGAAAATGGCTGAAAATAAAATAGAATGTGACATATGCGGCGGAAGTGTCGTTATTCAGGCAGGAGGAAAATCGGGAGTTTGCGAGCGTTGCGGAACAAAGTACAGCATAGAGAGAATACGTGAAATTCTTAATTTATCCGGCATAGAAAACGTTAAGACAAGAGAGGACGTAGACCGCTGGAAAAGTATGCTGGCAATGTACCTCATCAGCTTTGACTTTGTTGCAGCGGAAAATGCAGTAAAGAAAATTCTTGAAGTGAGCAATGCCGACAATACCGATGTGCAGAATCTGTACAAGTATCTTCAGGTATGGAAATATCTTGACATAAAGCATGGAGTACTTACGAAATATACGGGAAAAGCTGATACGGTTGTACTGCCCAGCGGAGTAAAGGTTATAGAGAGGGAAGCTTTCAGGGGCAACAAGTATCTGAAGGAGATAGCACTTCCCAACAGCCTTAAAAAGATAGATGACGAAACCTTCAGCGAATGTGAAAGCTTAGCTTCAATAACTATTCCCAAAAGTGTAAAATATATAGGTGACGGAGCATTCAGAGGCTGTACGTCATTGGTTTCGGTTCAGTTACCGTCAAGCGTGACAAAGATAGGTGACAGTGCATTCCGAGGCTGCAGTTCTCTCAAGAGCATACATATTCCTGATACGGTAACGGAAATAGGAGACTATGCATTTTCCGGCTGCAGCAGCCTGAGCAATATACAGATACCTGTAGGAATTACTCAGATAGGAGAGAGAACCTTCAGTAACTGCAGCAGTCTTGTAAGCATACAGATACCGTTGGGTATAACCACTTTAGGTGACGGTTCATTCAGCAGCTGCAGCGGTCTTGTATCAATGGACATACCCAGCAGTGTTGCATACATAGGTGACGGAGCATTCAGATGCTGTACTTCCCTTAGTGAAGTACATATGGCAAACAGTGTAACGGATATAGGACAGTATGCATTTTGCGGCTGCAGCAGTCTGACAGGCATACATATTTCGAGCGGCGTTTCATTTATAAGAGCAGGTGCGTTTGCGAGTTGCCTGAAGCTTGAGGAGGTTTATATTCCGCACAGCGTAAGAAGCATAGGAAACGGTGCATTTGCAGGAACTCCCTTCGGAAGAAAGCAGCACGACTGGATTACGGCATTGAGATGTCAGTGGTGCGGAGGTTCATTCCGTTCTGACGGGTATTGTTCTCAGTGCGGAAGAAAACGTGACTACAGCATAGAAAAAAAGACTGCTGTAATAAAAAAATAAATTCCATGCAGTACTAAGCCGATTGCTTTAAGGCTGTTTTTTGCGGATAATAAAAGACCGTGCAATCATAAATAAAATGATTGACGGTCTTTTTTGCAGAATATTTTAATCGGGCTTAATTCCGAATGCTTTTGAAAGCATAAGAGTTTTCAATGCCCAGTTTGAGTGTGTTTTGAATTCGTCCATACGTTCACCTGAGATGCTGCCCGAAACAAGGGAGTGGGAATCCTTGTCCCAGTTAAGTATGGAAAGAGCATTATCGAGGTCTTTTTGGTATACGGCATATTCGGAATTTACAATACTTATCTGCTTAGGGTGAATAACGGTTTTTCCTATAAAGCCACACAGACGGTCCTCATGAATTTCATTTTTTAGACCTGTATCCCAACCCGGGCCTCCGTAATATTCCCAGACAGGAGCTGAAACTATATAATCCTCAGCGAAAGTAGTCACTATGTCTGAAAAAATTGAAGATATAGGCTTAATGCTGTGTATTGATTCGGAACAGCTTCTTCTGAAGCCGAAGCGGTGACACAGGTCATTTCCGCCTACACGTATGTTCAGAACCAAAGCTTCCGTTTCATCAAGCTTGTTCTTTACAGCCTGAAGTATGTCATACCTTTGAGTAAGGCTGATTATGGAAAAATGCTCAAGAATAGGCATCATATAAAGAGGAGCAGTTCTTTTGCTGTTTACTCTTATCAGCTCGTCTATGTAGCGGTCTGCATTGTAGGGGGTAAATTTCGGAAAGATAAAACCTGATATAAGCTCACTTGCCGCACCCAGCCGTTTGAAAAGTGATTTGATTTGAGATGAATGTCTTATTCTTATGAAAATTTTGGGAATAAAGAAATCGTTTTCAAGTCTTGCATCATATATTTTCTGTATTGAATCAATCAGTATGTTCTCAGCCTCGGCGACGCAGTTATCCTGTATCGTATCCTCAAGACAAAGTGCAAGAGAAAATTTATTTCCGAATTTTTGATTTATGATAGAGTTTGATATGCCTTTGTTATTTGCAGGGCAGTATAGTAAAGCACCCACGCTGTAATAAATAACAGAGTTTTTCATAAAAGCCTCCTGAAAAAATTTAAATGACGTTGCCGAATAATAAATATTTGTAGTAAAAATACCCAACGTACAAAATATAACACAAAATTAGAAAAAATGGTAGATATTTTTTTGGATTTATGCTAAAATTAAATGAGCTAAGTATTTTTAAAAGTTTTTTGGTCAAATTACACAAAATAACTATTGAAAAGCAGATGGTTTTATGTTAATATGAGTGTGTTTATACTTGCAGTTATTGTTGGAGAAAGATAGTATGGTGTTTACGGATTTTAAGGTGAAATATAATTCTTCCGAATTAAGGGGAGTACACTGCTTTGCGGATATAAACGGCAGAGCGTCCTGCGGCAGCATAAGAGAGGTATGCTTTGCGAGAGCTGTAGGGGTTAATAAAAGCTTTTTGTCTGATTTGAAAATGCTTGACAATGACTTGACAGAGAAAAGCAGGGAGGGTCTTGCCGCATATGCGAGAATAGGAAGGCTTACAGGCGGTATACCGTTTGACAAATCGGAATATTATTCGGACAGCTATGATATGTGGGTGACGAGCGGAAGAACGTATCTGAGGATAAGAACGTCAGGCTTAAACGAAAAAACAGTTATAGTATTGAACAAGGTCTGTAAGGAAGTGACAGGCAAGCTTGGCATGGGAAAAGGAAGTGCAGGCTCGTCAATAGAGAAAAATTTCTTTGTAAAGGTTATGTTCTGGTTTGACGAACTGCCCGACAGCATCAAGAAAGCAACAGGCGGAAGCTTACCGGTGAAGCTTGTTGCGGATAACGTCATAAAGAAGCACGAATATTTATTTTTTTATATGCTGACGCAGGCAGGGGTGAATGTTCTTCTGCTGCAAAGCAGGGGAGATATTTCTGAAGCTGAGGAAAGGCTTGGTATTTCGCATAAAATATTGCTGGGAAGCTTTGACAGTGTAAAAATTCCCGAATACATTTCAGATAAAAAGGCTGTTTCGTCTGAAAGTGCGTTAAAGGAAGAACAGAATGCGACAGAAAGAAGCCTGAAATTAACGCTTCCGGAGCGTAACAGATCTAAACGTCGGTGCGAGTCTGAGCCTACGCAGACGGCTGTCAGTGAGAATAAAGTAAAAAGCGGCGGAAATTTACGCAGTACAAAAGAGAAGGCTTCCGAAAGGAAAGAGAAAACCTATGAGGAGCTTGCCGCTCTTGCAAGGTCTGTGGTTATGATTTCTCTGCACAACAGGGACGGAGATATTATCGGTGTTGGCTCAGGAATAATGATAGGACGAAGCGGATATATTTTAACAAACAACCATGTTGCAAAGGGTGCAGCGTACTATTCGGTTAAGATAGAGAATGACGACCATGTATACTATACCTCCGATATAGTTAAAAATAACTATATGCTGGATTTGGCTATAATAAGGATAGATAGGACGCTTGACCCAATACCCGTGTACAACGGCAGGAAGGAGCTTGTAAGGGGACAAAGAGTTGTAGCGATAGGAAGTCCGCTGGGGCTTTTCAACTCTGTGTCTGACGGAATAATATCAGGCTTCAGGCTGAAATCGGACGAAGTCAGAATGATACAGTTTACTGCACCTATCTCAAACGGAAGCTCGGGAGGAGCTGTACTTAATATGTATGGTGAGGTAATAGGCATAAGCACCGCAGGAATTGATGCGGGTCAGAATATAAACCTTGCAATTGATTACATCTACATAAACGATTTCATACGTGGATTTGTGTGAATTTTTGATTAAGGGTCTGCAATCGCCGCAGTGAAGCCGCAGATTACGGATTATATATTTTAGTACGCTTAAAGGTGGATTAAGAGTGTTTAACAGGATAAAGACGACCAATCTGGACGATTATTTTACTCAGCTTGACAGGAGAAAAGAAAAGGGTGTCTACTTTTACAGAATTAACGGTTACAATCAGGAGACAGCCGAATTTTTACAGAAGTATTATGAAGAATCCAGGTTAAACGGAGTGATAGTAGAGGGAGGAATACCGAATCCCGACGGAAAGAGTCTGGCATATTACGGAGAGGTAATGGGAATGGACTTTGCAATGAACAAGGGGTTCATTACGCAGAGCTTACAGAAGTGGCTTCCCAGAATGAATATGTTTCAAAGAGAGAATGTCAGCACAGCGATATACGATGCACTTGACAATATGCGTAAAAAGGGAAAAAACGATAATATATTGAAGAATTCGTATATAAAGCTGATGTGCGGCTTATACTATAAATTTGAGAGGATAGTAAACAAGCTGGGTACAGGCAGGACACCCAAGATATTATATGAGGGTTATGTGAACAGCTATGAGATAATGCTTTTGTCGGTATTGTCGAAAGCAGGAAGTGACATAGTGATATTACAGTACGCAGGGGACGCAGGTTATCTGAGGGTTGACCCTAAGTCGGAGTTTTCGGATAATTTTTCGGTGGAAGGAGCGTTTCCGCAGGACTTTTCGCTGAAGGTTATAAGGCAGGAAATACAGAACAGGATAAATAAGGAACGTCTTTACGGAGCATTGCCCGATGTGGAGAACTGTACCAATGCGTGGATAGAGGGAAAAGGACTTCCCGATATACTGACGGCAGCTTCAAAGAGAGGAAATGACACAAGGTTTTTTTACAATTGTTTTATAAGAATAAACGGTGTAGAGGACAAGACATATTATATAAATGAGCTTTTCAAGTTCTACAGCGACCTGAAGCAGTCTGGACGAAAAATAGTAGTAACAGACGGAGCAATTCCGAGACCTACACCTGAAGAAATATCAAAAGTAAACAGGGGAGAGTACAATAACCGTGACGTTATGCTTATGGATTTGTCCAAGGCTTTCAGCGGAACAGGTGATACTAAGCTCAAAAGGATACTGAACAAAGCTTTCATAGATATAATGCTTGAAGCAGAGCGTGAGCAGGGTTCGGGAGGAAATCTTAACAAGCTTAAAAACAAGGCTGTATACATACTTAGCTGGATAAACAGATATTTCAGTCAGTTATTTTCTGTAGGAAAGGGAATTTCGGAAACAGGCTGTTTCATACATATGGGAGGCTGCCGTGACGAAAATGAAGCATTGTTTTTAAGATTTTTGTCAAGGCTTCCGGTAGACGTTCTGATATTGAAGCCCGATTTGAACGATGTATGCTGCGTAAAAGACAAGCTTCTGTATGAGATAAATCATGACGCATCGCTGACAGTTGACAAATTTCCTACCGACAGTACGGAAATACGCGTCGGAACGGCGGCATATCACGCAGAGAGAGAGCTTGACAACTTGATGTACCGTGATTCGGGAATGTACCGTGACAGACAGTACTCAAAGGCGGCAGTAATAACCCTTCAAACTATGTACGAGGAAATAGAAATACTCTGGAACGAGGAGCTTAAATACCGTCCGAACTTTACAATAGCAAACGATACGGTAAATATGCCCGTAATATTTGCAAAGGTAAGCGGAGTAAAAAACGGTGACGTAAATCACTACTGGTCAGGCATAAAGAAGCTTATGACGAGCGATACATATTTTATAAGCAACGTTCCGTTTATAAACGCAGGCGGAGCAAACCCGATAAAGGCTTCTGCGGCGGAGTTTTTCAGAAACGGAAGACTACAGAAAGAAAGAATAAAATCGCACAGGGCATATCAGTACGGATTTCTGAAAAGTGAAATACAGGATTACATACTTGACAAGCTTCAAATACTGATAGACCAGAGATTAATACAGGGAACATTCCAGAACGGAATGGAATACAACATAATAGCAGTGGTTCTGAATATGAAGAAAGAAATAGTCAGAATGATACAAAACTTTGACTTCACCAAGAAGAACCCCAAGCTTATATATCTTTACACAAGCGAAGCACCGGTAACGGTTGAGGACGCAATACTTACGGCATTTCTGAATCTGATAGGTTTTGACGTGGTATTTTTTGTACCGACAGGTTATCAGTGTGTGGAGAAATATTTCAATAAGGATATACTTATTGAGCATCAGTGCGGAGAGTATATGTATGATTTGAGAATACCGGACTTTAGGAAGGTGTCGGTAAATGACCACGTTCCTTGGCATAAAAAATTATTTAAGAGAGGTAGTTAAAATGGGATTGGATTTCAGCAAAATGCCCAAGGCACAGCCTGAGCAGACAATAATAAATACTGAGGCTGTACCGACCGTAACAAATGAGATACAGCCTGTAGAGCAGTATGACATTGTAGCAGACAGGCAGCAGATGAATGCAGAGCTTGTAAACTCTAAGGAGGTAGACGCTCTTGTAAGTACTATAGCAATAGATGACCTTGAGACCATAGTAACCTTCGGTTCTGAGGCAGCAGATGAAATATCAAAGGCATCTGATATAGTACTCAACAGCGTAAACCTTTCTCAGCTTGACGAGTCCAGCGAGATGCTGAAGACACTTGCAAAGATTATGGATAAGTTCGACATTGAGGAAATCAAGGAAAAGCCGGGACTTCTCAACAAGTGGTTCGGCAATGCAAAGAAGCAACTTGAAAAGATACTCAGTAAGTATCACACAATGGGAGAGGATATAGACAAAATCTATGTTCAGCTCAGACAGTATGAATCTGAGATAAAGCAGTCCAACAAAACGCTTGCACAGATGTTTGACGCAAACGTAGGCTATTATCACGAGCTTGTAAAGTACATTCTCGCAGGAGAGCAGGGCTGTAAGGAAATTGCCGAGTACATAGACGCAAAGCAGAAGGAAATGGACGAAACAGGCGACAGATCGCTCCAGTTTGAAATTCAGACCTTGCAGCAGGCACAGACAATGCTTGAGCAGAGAACTCAGGATCTGAGAATGGCTGAGAATGTTGCTATGCAGTCAATTCCGATGATAAAGACTATGGAATTCAGCAACATGAATCTTGTAAGAAAGATAAATTCAGCATTTATTATCACACTTCCTATATTCAAGCAGACACTTGCACAGGCTATTATGCTCAAGCGTCAGAGAATACAGGCAGAGTCAATGGCAGCACTCGATGAGAAAACAAACGAAATGCTCATCAAGAATGCAAGAAATTCCGCAGAACAGGCAAAGCTTACAGCACAGCTTGCTTCGGGCAGCTCAGTAAAGATTGAAACACTCGAAACTACATGGAGAACTATAGTAAACGGTATTGAGGAAACAAGACAGATTGAGGAAAATGCAAGAAGGCAGCGTGTTGAAGATCAGGCAAGACTTGCTACTATTAAGTCAGAATTTAACAGTAAGTACAGTATGCCCAATAAAAAATAATTCGTTGGAGGTAGAAAAATGCCTATTAATCTTTCAAAGGGACAAAAGGTAGATTTGACAAAGGGAAATCCGAGCCTTACAAAAATAATGGTAGGACTTGGCTGGGACGTAAATGCGTTTGATTCGGGAGCAGATTTCGACCTTGATGCATCAGCGTTTCTTGTAGGAGAAAACGGAAGATGTCTTACAGAAAAGGACTTCATTTTTTACGGTAATCTTGAGCATAAAAGCGGTGCCGTGAAGCATATGGGAGATAACCTCACAGGTGAGGGCGAAGGCGATGATGAGGAAATAGCTGTAGATCTTAAAGCAGTACCCTCTCATGTATCTAAAATTGCCTTTACGGTAACAATATATGATGCAGATGTAAGACGTCAGAATTTCGGACAGATTTCAAATGCCTATATAAGAATTGTAAACGTTGCAAACGGTCAGGAAATTATAAGATATGACCTCAGCGAAGATTTTTCGATAGAAACTGCTATAGTTGTAGGAGAGCTTTACAGATATAACGGAGAGTGGAAGTTCAATGCAATAGGAAGCGGATTCCAGGGCGGACTTGCGGCTTTGTGCGGTCATTACGGAATAGAGGTAGCCTGATTATTTGCATTTCTGAAAGAAACGGCTTTGCACAAGGCTTGTGCGATTGCAGACCACGGCAGCTATGCTGCCGTGAAATTAAAGCTTCAGCTTTAATTTGGTCAAAAGCGAAGCTTTTGACCGTCTGCAATCGCCGTATGAGCGTATTTTCAAATACGATATGCGAATAGCATTAGTATAAAATGTAAAAAAACAAAACCGTGGGACACACGGGGTTAGCTCGCTGATACTGTACGGCTTGCTGTACTTGAACGGGAAGCCCCTGCCTCTAAGCACATTTGCAGCGGGCGGGAGTATGTCAATATATAAGGTATAAAAGGAGGAAAACATTATGCCTATAAGTCTTTCAAAGGGTCAGAAGGTAAGTCTGACAAAGGGAAACCCCGGTCTTAAAAATGTAGTAGTAGGATTGGGCTGGGACGTAAATATGTTTGATACAGGGGGAAGCTTTGACCTTGATGCAGCAGCTTTTCTGCTGGGAGAGAACGGAAAGGTAACAAAGCCCGAGGACTTTGTATTTTACGGAAACCTTGTTCACCCATCCGGAAGTGTTCAGCATTTGGGCGACAACCTGACAGGTGAGGGTGACGGCGATGATGAGCAGATAAAGGTAAATCTGAGCACAGTGCCGCCGGAGGTAAGCAAGATTGCGTTTACCGTAACGATATATGATGCTGAAAACAGACGGCAGAACTTCGGACAGGTAAACAATGCCTTCATAAGAATTTATAACGAGGCAAACGGAGAGGAGCTTCTCAGGTATGACCTTGGAGAGGATTTCTCAATAGAAACGGCAGTAGTTTTTGCAGAGCTGTATAAGAACGGTTCCGAGTGGAAATTCAATGCAATAGGAAGCGGCTACGGCGGAGGTCTTGCAGCACTTTGCGGCGGCTACGGCGTAGATGTAGAGTAAAGTAAAATTACAGACTTTATTTATTTAAATAACAGGTTTTCGGCTTAGATGTGGCAGGCGATTGCAGACATCAAAAACAAAGTTTTTGATAGTCTGAAGAGCTATGCTCTTCAGACTGCCTGCGGCGGAAAATCCGCCGCAGGGGTCTGCAATCGCCGCAGCGAAGCCGAAAATTCTGTTTTTAATATTGAAGCTTATAAAAAAGTTTAAAATTTCCGAGGGAGGGAAATTACAGTATGGCAATAAGCTTGCAAAAGGGACAGAAGGTAAACCTTACAAAAGACAATTCAGGACTTTCAAGAGTTATAGTTGCACTCGGCTGGGACGAAGCACCCCGTGGAAAGGGAGGCTTTTTCAAAAAGAAGCCCGAACCTATAGACTGTGATGCATCTGCCATTATGCTTAAGAACGGCAGATGGACAGAAAGAGAAGATCTTATATATTTCGGAAATCTGCGTCACAAGAGCGGAACCGTAACCCATATGGGTGATAATCTTACGGGAGCAGGAGAGGGAGATGACGAGCAGATTATAGTAGAGCTTGCAAGAGTACCGTCTGAATACGACAAAATAGTCATAGTTGTAAATATATATCAGGCGTATAAAAGAAATCAGCAATTCGGAATGATAAGCAATGCCTATATAAGACTGATTGATGCAAGAAACAACTCCGAGATGTGCAGATACAACCTTACTGACAATTATCAGGGAATGACAGCGATGATTTTCGGAGAGCTGTACAGACACGGCGGAGAGTGGAAATTCACGGCAATAGGACAAGGCACGACAGACGACGGTCTTGCAACGCTTGCGAAGAGATTTGCGTAAGTTTTGTTTAAAGCTTTTGCACTTATGAAAACAAATGTTTTCTGTAAGAATATAGAAGCAAGGTTAATACCTTGAAAAAACAGGAGGAAAGTTATGAAATTCAAAGGACTTTCGGATAAAGAGGTTGAACTGTCCAGACAACAGCATGGCTCAAATGCGATACCCGATTCGGAGCCTACCACATTCTGGCAGGAATTTCTGGAAACCTTCAGCGACCCGATGATAAGGATACTGCTTGCAATAGCCGCACTTATGATAGTAATGTGCATATTCGGCTATGCAGAGATTTACGAGCCGCTCGGAACAATCATAGCGGTAATAATAGTAGCGGTAGTGTCA
>ONDU01000030.1 GCA_900316615.1 uncultured Eubacteriales bacterium
TCGCAAGGGTAAGAGGCTTGCCGTCAAATTCGGGGGAAACCGTATATAAATATGCCGTCAGGAACAGCTTCATACTTATTGCACTGGCTATAAGCTCTATGGTTGACGCTATACTGAACACTCTTTTTGCGGACATTTTTGTTTTTTCCTGACTGCAAAGCCTCAGGTTCGTGCGTGCGATTGCACTCAGATAAGACGTTCGTCTTATCTGAGGCTTAAGAGCTTCGCTCTTAAGGCTTTGCGGACTTGTCCGCAAAGATGCAATCGCATATTCTCTGATTTTGTTCTGAGCTGATTTAACGCTCCGGACAACTATATACAAGCATAAGAATTATATCAAAATTAAGGAATATTAAAGATATGGCGAGTAAAAATAAAAAACCGGGCTTTTTCAGCCTGTATTTCAGCAATTTTAAATTAATGCTTATCGGAAATCTGCTTTTTTCGGTTCCTATGATAATTTCATTTGCGTTGGTTTACGGAATAGCTTTTTTGTTAAAGCAGACGGACAATATGCTTATTATAGGACTGGTTATGGTATTTGTGTATCCTTTTTTCTCGGGAATAACCCAGATAACCAAGGACGTTGTAGCCGGCGGCAATAAGAATTTTTCCGCTTTGGAATCTTATAAAAAGGGACTGAAAAACAATTTCAAGCCGTTTGTGGCATACGGTATTTTTATATACATAGCGTTTATTGTATCGTATTACAGCATTGTGCTTTATTTTAAGATTGCAATGCAGAACACAATATTCTTTGTTCCCCTTTTCATAGCGGTTCTTATAGCCTTGTTTCTGCTTTTTGTGTCGTTTTCACTGCCTATACTTACCGTTACCTTCAAGCTTGAGTTTAAGTATTATCTGAAAAATGCGGCTCTTATGGCTATAGGAGAGCTTCCTTTAAATTTTTATATTGCCGTTACCTCATTCGTGCTTGTATCAGCCTGTATAACATTTTCTTTCCTTATGAACAATGCTGTTCTGGGTATAGCCGTAATTATACTCGCCCTGCTTTTGATATTGCCTACAGGAATATCATACTGTGCGGTTTACAGACTTTACCCCAAAATTGAGGATTTATTTGAGCTTAATACAGAAGATGACTTTCCTACCACGCCTGTGACTGTACCTACTGATGACGAAGGCAATCCCATAGTACCTGAAATATCTTCAAAGGACAAGGACGGATATGTTTTTGTAAACGGTATGATGATTAAAAAATCTCAGGCAAGCAGTACAGAATATATAAATGAAAGCGACTGATAAACAGTCTTATAAATTATTGCGGAAATACGCAGAGGCACTGCCAAACGGCAGTGCCTCTGCGTATAACGGGGAGAAATAAAGTATTTATGAAAATAACAGATTACATTAAAAAATATACGGAAAAAGGATATATTCCCTTTCATATGCCGGGACATAAAAGAAATATCAGATTTTCCGGTTACCTTGAAATGTTCGGAGCAGATTTTGATATGACCGAAATTTACGGTATGGACGATTTACATTCGCCTGACGGAATAATACTTGAAGGTATGCAAAAGGCTGAGAGGCTCTGGAACAGTGAAAAAAGCTTTTTTCTTGTGAACGGAAGTACGGGAGGAATACTTTCGGCAATAAGAGCGTGTACTGATTACGGAGATGAAATACTTATGGCAAGAAACTGTCACAAATCCGTATATAACGCAGCAGAGCTTTGCGGATTAAAGCCTGTTTTTATATTGCCTGAAATTATAGACGATTTTTATGTTTACGGCTCAATCTCTCCCGAAAGCATATTCAGAGAGCTAAAAAAAAATAAAAACATAAAGCTTATTGTTCTCACCAGCCCGACATACGAGGGTATTATAAGCGATATTAAAAGTATATCCGAAATTGCTCATAAATTTGATGTTCCTGTTCTGGCAGATGAAGCTCACGGTGCACATCTTGATTTATCGGAATATTTTTCATTCGGTGCGGTCAGGGCAGGTGCAGATATTGTGGTTCAAAGTCTGCATAAGACCTTGCCCTCTCTCACCCAGACAGGGCTTCTGCACGTCAATTCAGAGCTTGTTGACGCAAAAGCAGTACAGAAGGAATTATCCGTATTTCAGACAAGCAGTCCGTCATATATTTTTATGTCGTCAATAGATGAATGTATTGAAAAGATACAGGATAGAACTCTTTTTTTAAGCTGGAAAAAAAATCTTGATTTATTCGGAGAAAGGATTTTAAGGCTGGAAAAGCTTTCGGTTATTGACTATACAAGCCCTATAGGTGAGTACAGCGGAATTTTTGCCTTTGACCGCAGTAAAATAGTGATATGTACGGAAAAAACAAATATAAACGGCATGCAGCTGGCAGACATACTCAGACGGAATTACGGCATTGAAACGGAGATGTCCGCCCAAGGCTATGTGATTGCTATGACTTCTATGGCGGACAGTCCTGAAAGCCTTGAGATACTGGCAGATGCTCTTATTGATATTGACCGCGGTCTGCTTTCTGTTGTCAAAAAAAATGAGCATACGCTCATAACCGAAATTCCTGAAAAAGCAGAAAATTTTGGGAAGGCTTCCGTAAAAAGCTTCAAAAAAATACATTATAAGAATGCTCTGAATAAGGTTTCAGCAGAGCATATATGGATTTATCCGCCCGGAATACCTGTTATCGCTCCCGGTGAGATTATATGTAAGGATACTGTCAGAATAATTGAAACTGCCGTTAAGAATAATATGAATTTACAGCATACATTATCAGGCTCTGCCGAGAACATAGCTGTGCTGTGATTTACTGCTGTATATTGGTTATCTCAAACGCTTGCTGCCGAAGAACGCAGATAAGCGGAAATTCGTATATTATTAATTAAAAATTAAATGTTGAACATTCACTTTACATTAATTCTCAAATATAGTATTATAATTAAGGAATCTTATAAGCTACAGGCTTTTTTGGAAAGGAAATTTTATTTATGGAACCTAAATATAAAAGAATTCTTTTAAAATTGAGCGGAGAGGCTCTCGCAGGCAAGGAAAAGCACGGTATTGATTTTGAAACGGTGCTGTCGTTTTGTCATCCTATAAAGAAGCTGGTTGATATGGGAGTACAGGTTGCAATCGTAGTAGGAGGCGGAAATTTCTGGAGAGGACGCTCCAGCGGAAGTATGGACAGAACAAGAGCTGACCATATGGGTATGCTTGCAACCGTAATCAATGCCCTGGGCGTTGCAGATGCTCTGGAACAGCTTGATGTTGTTGTCAGGGTTCAGACCGGTATAACCATGCAGCAGGTTGCTGAGCCTTACATCAGAAACAGGGCTGTCCGTCATCTCGAAAAGGGAAGAGTGGTTGTTTTCGGCTGCGGAACGGGAAATCCGTTTTTCTCGACAGACACGGCTGCCGCTTTAAGAGCTGCCGAGATAGAGGCTGATGTTATTCTTAAAGCCACAATGGTTGACGGCGTTTATGACAGCGACCCTAAAACCAACGAAAATGCGAAAAAATTTGACGAAATATCTTACCTTGATATTCTGAACAAGGGGCTTGCCGTAATGGATACCACTGCCGCTACACTTTGTTCGGACAACAGTATTCCCATACTTGTACTCAGCATAGAAGACCCTGAAAATATAGTAAGGGCGGTATGCGGAGAAAAGGTAGGTACACTTGTAAAGTAAGCTTTTATTCAGGCAATTTGGAAATTATCAGTATCTGTAAAAATAAAAAGGAGATGCATTACAATGAAAACGGTATTAAAAAAGGCTGAGGAGCGTATGAACAAACGTGTTAACCATCTTAACAGTGAGTTTGCGGCAATAAGAGCAGGCAGAGCAAATCCCGCCGTTCTTGACAAGGTGCTTGTTGACTATTACGGAGCACCCACACCCATAAACCAGCTTGCGGCAGTATCGGTTACAGAGGCAAGAACACTTCTTATACAGCCGTGGGATATGTCGGTGCTTACGCCCATAGAGAGAGCTATACAGAAGTCAGATGTAGGAATAAATCCTCAGAATGACGGTAAAACTCTGCGTATGATTTTCCCTCCGCTTACAGAGGAAAGAAGAAAAGAGATTGTAAAGGATATTAAAGAGCTTGCAGAGGAAAGCAAGGTAGGAATAAGAAATGTAAGACGTGATACCGTTGACAAATTCAAGGCTATGAAAAAGAGTGGCGAGATTACAGAGGACGACCTGAAGCACGCCGAGAAGAAAACTCAGGAGCTTACAGACAAGTTCATCAGGGAAATTGATGTTCTCGAAGAAAAGAAACAGAAGGAAATTATGTCTATATAAATATGACATAATCGGGTGATGAAATGTTTTCTTTTTTCAAAGACAAAAATAAGGACAGGGATATAAAGCTTTCGGATATAAAGCTGCCCGAGCATATCGGCATAATAATGGACGGAAACGGCAGATGGGCTAAGAAAAGAGCCTTGCCCAGAAGTGCGGGACATTCGGCAGGTGCAAAAACTTTCCGAACGATAACAAGATATTGCAGCAATATAGGCATAAAGTATCTGACTGTATATGCTTTTTCCACCGAAAACTGGAAAAGACCTGCCGAGGAAGTATCTGCACTGATGAGCCTGTTCAAGTCGTATCTTGAGGAGGCTATAAGGGACTTCAAGGACGATGATATTGTAGTAAGATTTATAGGCGACACCACAGCCTTCAGTGAGGAGCTTCAGGCTCTGATTGAGGAAAACCAGACTATGTCCGCTCATCGAAAGGGAATGGTGCTTAATCTGGCTATGAATTACGGCGGCCGTGACGAGCTTGTACGTGCCGTAAGGAGAATAGCCGCAAGCGTAAAATCAGGTGAAACCGATATTGAAAGCATAGACCGGAAGATGATTTCCGATAATTTGTACACGGCAGGTCAGCCCGACCCTGATTTGATTATACGTCCGAGCGGAGAATACAGGATTTCCAACTTTCTTTTATGGCAGTCTGCATATGCTGAATATGTAATTATGGACGATGTTTTATGGCCTGACTTCACTACCGATATGCTCGATGCGGCACTTATAGAATACGCAAGACGCAACAGACGCTTCGGCGGAGTGTGATATTCAAGGGCTGAATATCAGAAGATGATTTCAGACCTTGAGGATAAGCTCAGGGTGGGGCGATTGCAGATACCTGCGGACAAGTCCGCAGGTGAATTTAAAGAGAAACTTTAAATTCGTCAAAAGCACAGCTTTTGACATCTGCAATCGCAGGCTTGAGTGTTGACGGAGGTTTATGTAAGAATTTCCGTAAAAAAGTCTTAGTAAACAACAGTTATATTTTCTGTATACTGTTCATAGAAGATTAGTGTATTAAATCTGAAGGGCAGGTTTGTTTATGAAAATTAGAATTATATCGGCTGCGGTCGGAGTTCCGCTTATTCTGCTTACGTTTGCGTTTCATAGTGTATTTCCGCTGTGCATAAACATACTTTGTGCATTTGCGTCACTTTGCTGTGCCATAGAGCTTATAAACGCAAAAAAATGGATTAAGGATTTGAAGCTTTCCGTGCCGTGTATGCTTTTTGCGTCGCTGCTTCCGATGTCGGTTACCGTGAGAATGTTTCTTACGGTACTGGTATTTTTTATACTGTATATTTTTATGTTGCTTGTGACAAGACACAGGGAGTATGATTTTTCTGATATATCATATATTTGTACGGCTATCGGACTTTCAGCGTTCGGAATCAGCTGTGTAGTATTTGTTTCACTCAAAGATGAGGCGAAATCCTGTTTTTATATAACACTTTGTCTTGCGATAGCTTGGATTTCCGATGCAGGAGCTTATTTTGTGGGAAGCTTTCTGGGAAAAAAGAAGCTGTGTCCCGAAATAAGTCCTAAAAAGACCGTTGAGGGAGCTGTAGGCGGCGTAATAATAGGTGTAGCGGGAGCTTTGGCGGACGCTCTGGTTTTTCAGTACATTATTTTAGGTCAGTCGGTAAAAATAAACTTTGTCGGAGTGGCGGTTATTTCTCTTATAGGAGTTGTTTTCGCTATGTTCGGAGATTTGACATTTTCGATTATAAAGAGAAGCTGCAAGGTCAAGGACTACGGCAATGTAATACCCGGACACGGCGGAATACTTGACCGCTGCGACAGCGTTATTATGACAGCTCCGCTGCTGTACGTTTTTTTGCTGTACTTTCCGCTTATGTCGCTTACCTGAAACAGAAAATTTTTTACGGGGTTCTTGCTTGAACCCCTGTTTTTGCAGTATAATACGGTTATTATTTACTTATAATTAAAAAAGAGGTCAGAAAAATGACAAAAAATTTATGTATATTAGGTTCTACAGGCTCTATAGGAACTCAGACCTTAGATGTTGTAAGAAAGCTTGGGATTAAGGTCTCGGCACTTACGGCGGCAACGGACGTAGATACGATAGAAGCACAGATAAGAGAGTTCAAGCCGGAGCTTGCGGTTATGTATGACGAAAATGCGGCTAAAGACCTTAGAAGCAGAATAGCCGATACAGCTACAAAGGTAAAGAGCGGTATGGAAGGGCTTATGGAGGCTGCCGTAATTGAAAATGCCGATACTGTACTTAACTCGGTTGTCGGAATGGTGGGCTTGAAGCCGACGCTTGCGGCTATAAACGCAGGTAAGAATATAGCTCTTGCCAATAAGGAAACTCTGGTAACCGGCGGAAAGCTCGTTATGGACGCTGTAGCGAAAAACAATGTAAATATGTACCCCGTAGACAGTGAGCATTCTGCGATTTTCCAGTGCTTACAGGGTATGAACGACAAAAGGGAGCTGAAAAAAATAATTCTCACCGCTTCAGGAGGACCTTTTTTCGGAAAAACCTCAGAGGAGCTTCGGAATGTCACAGTTGAACAGGCACTCAATCACCCCAACTGGAGTATGGGCAGAAAAATAACCATAGATTCAGCGACTATGATGAACAAGGGACTTGAGGTAATAGAGGCAAAATGGCTCTTTGACGTTGACGTTGACAATATAGAAGTAGTGGTGCACAGGGAAAGTATCATACATTCTATGGTAGAATTTGCGGACAATTCCGTTATAGCACAGCTCGGAGCTGCGGATATGCGTATTCCTATACAGTATGCCATAACATACCCTTGCAGGCTTCCGTCCCCTGTCCGTGAGCTTAGTCTTACCGACATAGGAAGCCTTACATTTGCAAAGCCCGATTTTGATACGTTCGTATGTCTTTCTCAGTGCATAAGGGCGATAAAGCAGGGAGAGCTTGCTCCCGTTGCTGCTAACGGAGCAAATGAAGCCGCTGTAGAGCTTTTCCTCAGCAGAAAAATAGGGTTTCTGCAAATCGGAGAGCTTGTAAGGGGAGCTGTGGACTCTGTAAGCAGAAATACAATTACGTCTGTTTCGGATATTCTGGACGCTGACAAGGCTGCCAGAGAATTTGTTTTCAGTCACGCATAAACATTTATATGCGGCTGAAGAAAGGAAGTAACATTGAATGTGTACGGTTACACTGCAAAATCAGAATTGTTTTGATTATCTCAAATCTCTTGAGGATAAGTCAGTTTCATTAGTTCTGATTGACCCGCCTTATGAGGTATCAAGAGATACAAACTTCCGGTCAGGAGAAGCGAAAGGTAAGGATACAGACCGTTTCCGTGTTTCAATGGATTTCGGTGACTGGGATAATAATTTTACAGGGCTTGATGAGGTAATAAAGGAGTGTCATCGCATATTAAAAGACGGCGGCACACTGATATGCTTTTATGATCTGTGGAAGCTTACAACTCTGAAAGATTATTTTGAGGCTGCAAAATTCAAGCAGATAAGATTTATTGAATGGATTAAAACTAACCCTGTTCCTCTTAACAGCAAGACAAACTATCTTACTAATTCAAGAGAAATAGCGGTTGTTGGTGTTAAAAAAGGTAAACCGACATTTCATTCCGAATATGATAACGGTGTTTACAGTTATCCGATTTGTCATGATAAGGGACGATTTCACCCGACACAGAAGCCTGTTGCGTTACTCGAAGAAATTATAGAAAAGCATAGTGATGAAGGCGATTTGGTATTGGACTGCTTTGCAGGAAGTGCTTCCACCGCTGTTGCAGCATATAATCTGGGCAGAGATTTTACAGGCTGTGAACTCTCAAAAGAATATTATGACAAAGCTGTTATGAGATTAGCTAATCTAGGCATAACAAAGTAAAAGGCAGTGATGATATTATGGCAAGAGATGAAAGAGAAAAAAAGGCTATAGAAATGATTGTTGACAGAGATATTTCAACAGATGATATTATAAGATATGTGAAAGGTGAATGTCGTGATGTCCCGTTTTCGCCGCAAACACTTGGTATGTTATTTGAAAGAATAGCAGGTGTTGAATATGATGAAGATGACCCCATGAGTTGTTTTTCTTCCGAAATAAGTATTGATGTACTGGCAAACATACACCCGAATTTCAGGAGTACAAACGGTTGTCAGTGGGCAAGGTCTGATAACAGTTATCTCGGCAAGAAGTATATTATTGTCAGAAAACATCAGGGCCGCAAAGTGTACTCTGTAAAATTAGATGGTGCCAACAATAAATCCATAAAACGCAATCGCGGCATTAAAAAAGAGATTGTTGAGGCAATCTCCAAACAAAGATGTGCAATACTTGATGTGGGAACACAAATCGAATGTGACCATAAAGACGGTCATTATGATGTGCTTACAAATCAGTCATCAGATACACAAAAAATGTCAGATTTTCAGCCATTATCCAAAGCTGCAAATGATGCCAAACGAAGTCATTGTATTAAGTGTATCAAATCAGGTAAACGTTATGACGCTAAAAGATTAGGATATTCACAATCCTTTATTGTCGGAGATGAAAATACATCAAACTGTCAGGGCTGTTATTGGTACGACCCTCAGTATTTTAATAAAATCATCTCAAAAGATTACAAAAAAGAGAAGTGATTATTATTAAGAAAGCAAAAAACAGGTTTTCAAAATCACTGAGATTTTTAGTATACATATTATACAGAAAGGAATGGTTACCATACAGGTTGCAATACTTATAATCATAGGCATATTGTTATTTGAGTTTATTATTCTATCACACGAGTTCGGACATTTTATCTGTGCCAAGCGTTCGGGAGTTCTTGTACATGAGTTTGCCTTGGGCATGGGGCCTAAGGTGCTGGGCTTTAAAAAGGGCGAAACGCAGTATTCTCTGAGACTTTTTCCCATAGGCGGATACTGCAAAATGGAGGGAGAGGACGAGGAAAGCGACAGTCCCCGTTCCTTCGGAAAAGCAAAGGTATGGCAGAGAATGATTATAGTAGTCGCAGGTGCTTTTATGAACATTCTTTTCGGACTTGTACTTATGGCAATTCTCCTTTCAACACAGGAAATACCCTATTTCGCCTCTACTACAATAGAGTCGTTTCACGAAAAATCCGTATCCGCACAAAACGGACTTAAAGTAGGAGATACGATAGTTTCTATCGACGGTTACGATATATATACGGATAAGGATTTTTCCTATTCTCTTGCTACTATGAAAACAGATGCTCCCGATATCAAGGTAAAACGTAACGGAGAAATTGTTGACCTCGGAAAGGTTAAGTTCGATACTACGAAGGATTCTTCGGGAAAAACCTATATCAAGCTTGACTTTTATGTTGTTCCTATTGAAAGAAACTTCGGAAGTATAGTAATTCAGACCTTTAAACAGACCTATTCCGTTATTCGTATGATATGGGCAAGTCTGCTCGGTATAGTTACGGGACAGTTCTCTATGAACGATATTTCAGGTCCTATAGGTGCAACCTCGGCTATATCGGAGGCTACTGCCATGGGTCTGGAAAAAAGCTTTACGGAGGGTTTGAACAATCTTATCTTTATGATGATGGTGATTTCAGTCAATCTTGGCATATTCAATATGCTTCCGCTTCCTGCTCTTGACGGAGGAAGATTTTTCTTCCTGCTTATAGAGGCAATATTCCGCAAGCCCGTGCCTGCAAAATATGAAGGCTGGGTTCATACTATAGGCTTTGTGCTGCTTATATTGCTTATGATAGTTGTTTCGCTAAATGATGTTATAAGACTGTTTTCCGGCGGTTGATTTGGCACTCAGGTATGATATTCAGCAAGCAGTAAATGCTGTTTTATACAAAAAGCCTGCGGCTTCGCTGTGGCGATTTCAGTATGCTTGCGGATAAATCCGCAAGCGTAAAAGTGAATTTTCACTTTTACACCGTCAAAATATGAATATTTTGACGACTGAAATCGCCGTCTGAGTGAAGCCGCAGGCTTTTTTCTAACAAAGAATAGCTGACTGCAAATTACTGCAGCCAGCTATTCTCCAACTTTTTCGAGAAACTTCAATTACCTATTGACAACATAAGTATTTATATCAAAAAATCTATGAACGAAATAAAAGCAAATTATTGTAAATACTGCTTTATAAATTCTAACACTGATATTTTAACTTTATATATCTAAAATAAGAATAAAATTTGAACGTTTTAACACTTAATTATGTTGTTTATTTACAATAAAGAATTATTGCATATTACTATGGAGATGAAACAGATGTCAGAATTATGCAGCATTTGTCCGAGGGAGTGTAAGGCTGAAAGAAAAAACGGACGGCAGGGCTTTTGCAGAATGAGTGAAAAACCGACCGTTGCAAGAGTATCCGTGCATATGTGGGAGGAACCGTGCATAAGCGGAAACAGAGGAAGCGGTACGATATTTTTCAGCGGCTGCGTGATGAAATGTGTTTTTTGTCAGAACTATAAAATATCAGCCGAAAATTTCGGAAGGGAAATTTCCGCAGGACAGCTTGCAGACTGCTATAAAAAGCTTGAGCAGCAGGGAGTTCATAATATAAATCTTGTTAATCCTACACATTTTGTACCGGCAATCATAGAAAGTCTTGATATTTACAGACCTTCCTTACCGATTATTTATAACTGCGGCGGATACGAGAAGAAAGAAACCCTTAAAAAGCTGGAGGGTTATATAGACGTATATCTTCCCGACTTTAAGTATGCTTTTGAAGAGCTTGCGGATAAATACTCAGGGACAAAAAAATATCCCTCCGTTGCAGTAACGGCAGCAGGGGAAATGCTCAGGCAGCAGCCTGAAAATATATTTGACAAAGACGGAATAATTCAGAAGGGTGTTATTATACGTCATCTGATTTTACCCTCAAATACAAGGAATTCAATAGCCGTTATAGATATGCTGAAAGAAAATTTCGGAACGGACATTACGGTAAGTCTTATGGCTCAGTACGTACCTTGCGGAAAAGCCTCTGTTTTTTCGGAAATAGACAGAAAAATAACAAGGCGTGAATATAACAAGGTATTGGATTATTTGGAGAACTCAGGTCTGAACGGCTACACTCAGGAGCTTTCATCAGCAACTAAGGATTACATACCGGATTTTAATTTACAGGGCATAGAATAAAGCCTGAGAAAAGCTGAAGGCGATTGCAGACTACGGCAGCAAAGCTGCCGTGAGGTTTCAAGCGATAACGCTTGAAACCGGTCAAAATCAAGATTTTGACCGGTCTGCAATCGCCGCTTGTACGGTTAAGAATAAATGTAAATTCAGAAGTCAGAGATTTTTATACTGATGCAGTGCGGTTTTGGCTCATATAAGCAGATAAGCCAGTGCAAACAGTAAGCCTGTATCGTTTTTTTCCGAGCTAAGAATAAGTATCAGCAGAAGGATAAGGCTTTTTTCCTTATCCTGAAAAAGCATATCCAGAAATCCGTTATCCTTTTTAGGAGTGCTGTTGTGTGCAGGGGGTACTTTAATCTCCTTTGCCGGTGTTTCTTGAGGTTCAGATGAAACGGCAGGAACGGTATTTTCTTTTTTTTCGGGAACAGGGGGAGAGGCTCTGCCCCCTCTGCCGCGGATTTGCATTTCCTGCATTCTGCGTACAGCCTCCTGCTGCATTTTATCCATATCCTCACCTGTATATCTTACCATAAGAAAATCATACTCCTACAGATTTAGTTGTCTTATCAGAGGCAAAAGCTTTGTCAGTCTAAGAAGCTTTGCGGCTTCATCGAGCTTTTTACGTCGCTCATTGCTTAGGAACGGTCTTAAAGCCTTTAATAATCTTGTAGTATCGTCATCTTTTTGCATATCGGAAATCAGAGGCATAAACTTCATAACGGTTTGAAGAGTGTCGTTAGGCACAGACGGAAGCTGAAGCTTAGGCTCAGGCTTTGTCAGCACAGGCGGAGCGGAGCTGTTCTGTTCATTATCAGACATAAGCAAATCTTTAAGGCTCATAATCTGCTTAACTGTTTCGGGATCTTCCAGCAGCTTGCTTATTGCGTCTGACATATTGTCCATTTTATTTTTCTCCCGTAAGTTTTTTAATCAGAGCCTGAGCCTGAGGAGAACTCAGAAGTTTTTCCGCTTTTTCCCTGTCATTCAGAATATTTTTGACCTTTTCAGCCTGTTTTCCGTCCATGTTGCTCAGAAGCTTCTGTATGTCACCGTTTTTGGCATTTTCCGTAATAGTCTGAGGACTTTGACCGAGCTTTTTTGAAAGGGAATTTATAATTTCCTGTATTTGTTTGTCTTTTTCGTTCATAAATAAACACCACCTTATATATAAAATGATTATGCTTCTTATTATATATATATTACAGAAAATATTGTAAAATTTTCTATGGTATTAATGCAGAAAATATTGTATAATTAAAATTATATTTTGAATGAAAAATAATGACTGTATTTATATTCGGAGGATTATTTATGAGAATTGTCGTTTTATCTGATTCACACGGAGATGTAAGCAATGTAAACCGTATTCTGATGTCACAGTCGAAAGCGGAAATAGTATTTTTTTGCGGTGACGGGGAGGACGACATCGAAACGGCAAAAAATAATTTTCCCGAAAAGATGTTCATACCGGTAAAGGGTAACTGCGACTGGGGAAAAAAACTTCCGACAACGGACTTTTTTACCGCAGAGGGTAAAAAAATAATGGTTACACACGGACATACCTATAATGTAAAGTTTACATACAGCGAGGTTATTCAGACGGCAAAAAACAACGGCTGTGATATACTTCTGTTCGGGCATACTCATTCCTCTTTCACAGATTATGATGACGGTCTGTATATTATGAATCCGGGAAGTGCCCACGGATACAATGCTACCTACGGAATAATAGATATAACCCCTCGTGGGATAGTTACGAATATACTCAACCTGCGTTGAAACCGAAAGTAAAATGAAAGGTATTGCTCATATGAAAAACGAAAAAAAACCGCTGATTGTTATTCCGACCGTTATTTTATATGTTTTGCTGTCAGGAGTTTTCCTGTATCTCACATTCTGCAACCTGAATAATGTCAGCATAGAAAACTGGGACGAGGCTCGTCACGGTATAAGTGCATATGAAATGCTTCAGAACAATAACTTTATTGAGAATACATACAATTACAGCAAGGATTTATGGAATCTGAAACCGCCTCTGAGCTTCTGGGCTGAAAGTGCCTCAATGAGTATTTTCGGCTACAGCTTTTTTGCGTTAAGACTTCCGTCTGCCTTATGCTTTACCCTGATGTTTTTTGCGGTAAGCATATTTCTGCACAGGAACTACGGTGCGGTATCAGCTATAGTATTTATGGCAGTGTTCGACAGCTTCGGTGATTTATTTTTTGAGCATTTCGGAAGAAGCGGTGACGCTGATGCTCTGTTCAACCTGTTCTTTGTGCTTTCGGTAATATTCCTTTTTTATGAAAGGAAAACACATAAGCCTATATATCTCTATTTAAGCGGCTTTATGTTCTCGCTGGCATTTCTGAGCAAGAGCTTTCATTCCGCATCAATAATGGGAATAATCGTCTGCTTTATGCTTTTAAGCGGAGAATTTAAAAAGCTTAAGCTTAAGGATTATATAATATTCTTTCTGACATCATTTTTACCGGTACTCATATGGGCTTTTGCAAGATTTTTGTATGACGGCTTTGATTTTCTGGGGGTTATGTTCGGAGTAGATGTAGTTGAAAGAACGGAGTATGCCTCAAAAGACGGATTTTTCGTTTTTCTTAGTGAGACTTTATCGTATCATATTGTAATGCTCATACTTTTTATAAATATAGCGGCAGCGGTACTGCTTGTTGTCTTAAAAAAGATAGATTTCAAAAATATTTTAAATTCCAATGCACTTCTGTATGCTTTGTATTTAATTATACCTGCGTCCGTATATCTGATTACGAAATCGGCGGCATTCTGGTACTTTTTCCCGACCTTTGTCGGATTGATTTTTGCGTCGGGCATACTGTACGGCAGGCTTGCAAATTCGCTGAAAAGCCTTGACGGCAGACTGAAAACGGTTCTGACGGCGGCGGTTGTTCTTGTATCGTCCGCAGCTGCAATATTTCTTGCAAGATTTATGTATTCAAATGCGGTTTTAGTCAGCAGCTACAGCGTAAATGCGGAGCAGTCTGCAATTCGCACCTTGCTTGAGGACAAGGACAAATACAAGGGCAAAAACACCTATATTTATAAAACAAAAAACAGCTACAGCTACAAGGGATATGAATGGGAGCAGGCAGATATTCTTACGGCAGAGCTTTACTGTGACGCTCACTGTAAAAACGGTGATATTGATAATTTTTCAAGTGATAAGGACTCCGTAATGTTTATAGACAATGAACTTTATGAAGCAAACAGAACAAAGATGTCAGCCTTTTCCGTAATTTCTCAGAGCAGTGACTATAAGGTTTTGTATAACGGCATATAAAACCTTTCTTTCGGTTATAGACATAAGTCTGACTTCGACAACATGAAGTTTAGGTCAAGCCTTTTCAAAGGCTTGCGGGTCGAGGGCAGAGCCCTCGCGGTTTCCAAAGGCAGGGCCTTTGGCGGGATTTTTAAGGGCAGCGTCCTTAAACAGTTTTTTACAGATTATACATAATTTCTATAATAATATTCTTTAATTTTCAATTTGCTCCAACGGTAATGGTTTGCATTAATACAAAATTTTATGCTATAATTTACTCTGAAAATCAGGCAGTATGTCATTAATTAGGAGGGAATATTTTGAACAGCAGTATTTCTGAAATTACAGCGGATTCGTTAAATAAAGAAAATACGGATAACAGTGAGGATAATTCTGTCAGCATTAAATCAGACGCTAATACAACAGTAAGAAGCGTTTACTCTTATGATAATGACAAATTACCGTTCGGTATAAGAAGATTGGATAAAAAGGTATATATAATTTCGGCAGTTCTCGGTTTGGCCGTTCTTTCTGTTATATGTGCAGTAATTTTTATCGGACAAGCCTCCTCCGTATATTCTGTAACCGAAGAAGCTGCTAAGAAAACAGATACAGAAGTAAAAAATACCTCCTCGAATAAACAAAATGAGAAAATACACTTTACCAAAACATCATATAAAACCTCAGTAGGAAATACAATAACATTGTCATACGGCTATGTGTCCTCAGACGGTAAGACAAATCAGAAAAAATCCAAGCCGAAAGCCACATACTCATCTAAAAATGTGAACGTGGCAATAGTCAATCAGAGCGGACAGGTTACGGGAAAACGGAACTTATGATACCGTCCCTGTAACTGTTACACCTCTTAAAGCGAATAAAATAAAAAACGTTCCGTTTATATATCAGGGAGAGAAATATCCGTCAGGCTGTGAATCGGTAAGCTCTGTTATGCTTCTGAATTATTACGGCTTCAATATAAAGGTCGAAACCTTCATAGACAAATATCTGGAAAAGGGAGATTTGAAATTTGATAAGAACGGCGAAATGTACGGCCCTGACTGTTATTCTGCATTTTTAGGCAATCCCTATTCAGGTGATGCTCTCGGCTGCTATCCTCCCGTAATAGAAAAGGCTATGAACAAGTATCTGAGCGATAAGGGCTACAGAGCAGTTGACCTCACGGGGGCATCTATGGAATATCTTGTAAACCGCTATATAACAAACAACAAGCCTGTGGTAATATGGGCTACAATGTATATGGCAAATCCCGTTCAGACCTATACGTGGAAGGTAAAGGGAGCTGACAAAAGCTCACCCTATAAAGACGGCGACACCTGTGAATGGCTGGCAAATGAGCATTGTATGCTTCTTACAGGCTACGATAAGGATTATTACTATCTTCACGACCCGTTGGATTCAACGCATACGGCGTATGAAAAGCAAATCTTTGAAGAAAGATTTGCTCAGATGGGAAGATGTGCGGTTGTTATAGATAAGATTATTTAGCATGTTGAAATGTCGAAAAACTTTTAAATTAAAATATATTTTTTACGGAGGAAATAATTATTATGCGTGCGTTTATTACGGTATTGGGTAAGGATATGGTAGGAATACTGGCAAAGGTTTCTATGGCTTGTGCAGAGGAGAATATAAGTATCGCTGAGGTAACACAGAGCGTGCTTCAGGACGTATTTGTTATGATTATGCTTGTAGATATGAGCAGTGCTAAAAAGAGCATAAGTGAAATGCAGTCCAAGTTTGATAGTCTGGGAAATGAGGCAGGACTGAAAATCCATATTATGCATGAGGATATATTCAATTCAATGCACAGAATTTGACGGAGGCTTTCACTTTATGATAAATACACACGATATTATCGAAACAATCAATATGATTGACAATGAAAATCTTGATGTCCGTACAATAACAATGGGAATTTCGCTTTTAAGCTGTATTGATGATGATATTGACAAGGCCTGTACAAAAATTTATGATAAAATCTGCCGATATGCTCAGGATTTGGTGAAAACAGGAAATGATATTTCCTCTGAATACGGTATTCCGATCATCAATAAAAGAATAGCGGTAACACCTATTGCAATGGTAGCGTCTGCCTGTCAGACACAGAAAATTGTCAAGTTCGCTCTTGCACTTGAAAAAGCTGCCCGAACGGTCGGAGTAAACTTTATAGGCGGATATTCCGCTTTGGTACAGAAGGGCTTTTCGGACGGAGATTATGCCCTTATAGAAAGTATACCCGAAGCATTATCAATAACCGACCATGTATGTGCGTCCGTAAATATAGGAAGCACAAAGGCGGGCATAAATATGGACGCTGTAAAAATTATGGGTGAGGTTATAAAGCAGACGGCGGAGCTTACTGCGGACAGAGACTGCATAGGAGCGGCAAAGCTTGTAGTATTCTGCAATGCTCCGGAGGATAATCCTTTTATGGCAGGAGCTATGCACGGTACGGGTGAGCCTGACTGCGAAATAAATGTAGGAGTTTCGGGACCCGGTGCTGTACGTGCCGCACTTGCAAAATGCGGAGAATGCGATTTATCTGCGGTAGCGGAAACCGTAAAGCGTACAGCCTTCAAGATAACAAGAACGGGTCAGCTTGTAGCACAGGAGGCTTCAAGAAGACTGTGCGTACCCTTTGGCATTGTGGATTTATCGCTGGCTCCGACACCTGCGGTCGGAGATTCTGTAGCTCACATTCTCGAAGAAATGGGTCTGGAGCAGTGCGGCTGTTTCGGAACAACTGCGGCACTTGCTCTTCTTAACGATGCGGTCAAAAAGGGTGGAGTTATGGCATCATCTCATGTAGGCGGTCTGTCGGGAGCATTCATACCTGTTACCGAGGATGCAGGTATGATAGCTGCGGCAAGGTCGGGCTGCCTTACACTAAACAAGCTTGAGGCTATGACGGCCGTCTGTTCCGTAGGTCTTGATATGATAAACATTCCGGGTGATACAACGCCGGAGGTCATATCTGCAATAATTGCTGACGAAGCCGCAATAGGTATGGTAAATTCCAAAACAACAGCCGTAAGAGTAATACCCGCAATAGGAAAGAAAGCAGGCGATGAGCTAAGCTTTGGCGGCTTGCTTGGCGAAGGTCCCGTAATGGAGGTAAATACAAAATCTCCCGCCAAATTTATAAACCGCGGAGGAAGAATTCCTGCACCCTTGCAAAGTCTGAAAAATTAAAATCTTTTAAACGGTGCTGTGAAAGGTGGAAATAATTATGTCTGTTATTATACGAGAGTTAAGTCGCTTCAAAAACTATTTTTATGAGAATAGATTAACTTTTATGGTTACATTTATAGGAGGTCTGTTAGTACACATATATAAGTTTTTAAATACAATTATAGGTCATGATTCTTTATATAATTTCTACAGTTCTCAAAATATGATAGGCTCGGGCAGATATTTGTTAGGTATATTCTGCAGTCCGACATCTTTTTTCAATCTTCCATGGGTTAATGGTATAGCGTCTGTACTTCTTATAAGTCTGTCTGCTGTTTTGATTGTTGATATTTTACATATTGATAATAAGCTTTTAGCATCGCTTACAGGCTTGATATTGGTAACATTTCCTGCGATTACTGAAACATTCTTTTTTGAATTTACCGCAGATGGTTATATGTGGGCAATGCTTTTGTGTACATTGTCTGTGAAATTGACATTGATTAAAGAAAAAGCTGCACCTTTAGGAATAGTTGCATCGATTTTTTTGATTGCAATAACTTGTGCAATATATCAGGCGTATGTTTCGTTTTCACTGCTCTTACTCATTGTATACTTTATTAATGATGTTTTTTCTGAAAAGAGAGCCTCAAAGAAATATCTGAAGTGGATATTATTACAATTATTTATTTATGTATCAGCATTAATTCTCTATCTTGTTGTATGGAAAGCTTTAATGTTTTGTTTGGGAATGACTTCGACAAGTTATTACGGAATTAATTCCATGGGTAGTACATTCTCTGTGGTTGAAGCTGTAAAGGCTGTGATTTATAATACCTTCATCTTTTTATTCCAGTGGAATATTTTTGAATACGGACTGACTATGTATTCCTTTATAAATATACTGACTGTTATATGTATATGTACCGTATTTATAATAAGTGTCGTCAGAAGCAGGATTTATAAAAATATAGTTAATTTGATATTGGTGATTGGTGCGTTTTTCTTAATACCTTTCTCAGCCTCGGTATGGTGTCTGGCAAATCCGTCATTGGTATATTCGCCCAGAATGTATCAGAGCATGGCTCTTGTATATATTCTTCTGCTTGTTTTGTCTTCAAAAGATATAAAAAGGTATGTCAAGACTTTGATAACTGTTTTGATGATGGTATTTGTTTTTAATAATGCAATTACAGCAAATCTATACTATTACTATATGAATCTCTCAAATGACAGAGCAAAATATACTGCGACTGAATTATCTACCAGAATTCATTTGCTGGATGACGGAGATGTGAAATATATTATGATTGTTGGTTCTCTGCCGGATTTTGAAAGTTCTGAATATTTAGATAATTCACGTTTAAGAAGCTTGGGAGCTTTAAATAACGAAGTAGACAGAAATCTGTTATCGGACAATAACAGTATTTATTTGTTTATGTCATACTATTACGACTTTTCATTGGCTTTTTATACCGAAAACAATGTTGATTTACCTCAGATAGGGAAATTTGAATCGAATTTCCCTTCGACAAATGATTATGCATATCATTTCCCCTATATCAGGTATTCGGATTTAAGCGATAAACAAAGAGATGATATTCAAAATATGCGGATATGGCCGCATAAAGATTCCGTAAAAAAATCAGGTGATGTTATTATTGTAAAGTTATCAGAATGAAAAAAGGCATTATAAACGCAAATGCAATATATACAGATGAGTACTTTACTAAAAAGAATTGATGAAGCCCTTAAAATTAATAACTTTATGCATTGCTGATTTTATGGTAAGAGTAAAATTGCACAAATTGACAGGCTTACTTTTTATGTAATAACAAAAAAATTACTTTTAATTGACTTTTTTTAACGAAAAATATATAATTGTTCTGTTATGGCTGTAATTGATACTATTTCTTAGGGGTTCGTGAAATTTTGTGTTGACAGTATATTCCCTGATATTATTAAGTACAGTAGAAAAAATTCCTTTATGGAGGTAATACGAGTGAAAAGAGTTGCAAAACCGATATTTTTCATCATTGCCATCCTGATACTTATTCTGAGTTATTTTTCGACATTTGGTCTGCACACTCAGTACGGTGATATTGACAGCACCGTAATAAAGGGTATCGGTGACATCAGATGGGGAATAGATATCAGAGGTGGTGTAGAAGCTACCTTCAAGCCTGCTGACGGCGTGGAAGCCACAGCGGAGGAGATTGAGGCTGCAAAGGCTGTTATAGAGACCCGACTGGTTTCAAATAACGTTACAGACTACGAGCTTTATGCAGATGCCTCAAGTAATACCATTATAGTAAGATTTCCTTGGAAAGAAACTGAGACTTCATTTGATGCAAAGGCTGCTATTGAGGAAATTTCCGCAACGGCACAGCTTACTTTCCGTCCCGGAAACTCATACGCTTCTCAGGACATAAACGGAGAGGGAGAGGTTATATACAAAACTCCCACAGGAGATACTGAGACGATCCTTATGGACGGAAGTAATGTTGCATCAGCTCAGGCAGGAATTGACGGTACCGACTATATTGTAGGTCTGAAGCTGAAGAACGCTTCGGTGTTTGCTGATATTACTGAAAAATATAAGGGTCAGACCGTTTCAATATGGCTTGATGACGAAATGATTTCCGCACCTACCGTACAGGCAGTTATTTCAAACGGAGAGGCTTCCATAACGGGACTTGGCAGTGCAGAGGAAGCTCAGAGTCTTGCAACAAAAATCAATGCAGGAGCGTTGCCGTTCAAGCTTGAAACAACAAGCTTTGGTTCTGTAGACCCCACGCTTGGTGAATCGGCTTTGGTAGCTATGGCTTATGCGGCTGTTGCAGCACTTATCTTTATGACAATCTTTTTGATAGTAATGTACAGACTGCCGGGCTTTATTGCCGTACTGGCACTTATGGGACAGCTTGCATTGTCTGTTGCCGCTGTATCGGGCTTTTTCACTGTAATACCCAGCTTTACAATGACACTTCCCGGTGTTGCAGGTATGATTTTGTCAATCGGTATGGGTGCAGATGCCAATATTATCACCGCCGAGCGTGTACGTGAGGAGCTCAGATCGGGAAAGACCATTGACGGAGCAATAATGACAGGTACAAAAGGCTCCTTCTGGGCTATATTCGACGGTAACGTAACAGTTATAATAGTTGCTATTATTCTTTTGCTGGTATTCGGCCCCGTTAATATTCTCTCAGGTATTTTCGGACCTTCCACAACAGGTACAATCTACTCATTCGGATATACACTGCTTGTAGGTGTAATCTCCAACTTCATAATGGGTGTAGGTGCTGCAAGATTAATGCTGAAATCAGCATCAGGTCTGAAGCCTCTTCGTAAAAAATGGTTGTTTGGAGGTGCTGATAAATAATGAAAAAGATACTTAATTTTACAGGTGCTTCTAAAATATTTTTCTGTGTTTCTCTTTCAATATTTCTGATAGGCATAATCTGCAATGCAATATTCGGAGTTTCACTGGATATTCAGTTCACGGGAGGAACAATTCTGCAATATAATTATGTAGGAAACATAGATACTAATGAAATGCAGACTCTTATTCAGGGGGAAACTGCCGACACGGTAAGCTTCAATATAAGCGAAAACATAACAGTAAACGAGGACGGAAGTCAGCTTCAGAACGGATACCTGCTTGCTGTGCAGTTCTCAGGAAAGAAAACTATCACACCCGAGATAATGGACAATCTGACCAAGAAGCTTCAGGAAAAGTTTCCTGACAATAAGTTCAAGGTATTGGATTCACAGTCGGTAGAATCCTCTATGGGCTGGAAATTCTTCTTAAAGTGTATTGTAGCCGTTGCTATTGCGTGTCTGCTTATGGTTGTCTTTGTTGCAATCAGATTCAGAAGAATAGGCGGCTGGTCGGCAGGCGTTATGGCACTGGTGGCGTTGTTCCATGATATTATGATGATATACTTTACGTTCATAATATTCAGAATGCCTATAGACAGTAACTTTATAGCCGTTACGCTGATGATTTTGGGTTACTCGCTGAACGATACAATAGTAATCTATGACCGTGTGCGTGAAAACAGAAAGCGTCTTGGCGGCAAGAAGGTTGATTATGATGAGCTGTTCAACAAGAGCGGAACTCAGGTTTTCAGAAGAACTATCTGTACGTCTATAACAACACTGGCAGCTATTCTGTCTGTATTCATATTTGCGGCTGTGTTCAACATAAAATCTGTTGTTACATTTGCTCTTCCTATGATGATTGGCGTAATTTCAGGCTGTTATTCATCTATATGTATTGCAGGACCTCTCTGGGTTATGTGGCAGAACAGAAAGCTTAAAAAAGCAGCTTCCAATAATAAAAAGGGAAGCAAAAAATAATTATTAAAGAAGTAAGTCGGGATTATTGCAGAAATAATCCCGACTTAATGATATTACGCTGCTTTGGTGTGGCAAAACCATAAAGTTTAGGTCAAGCCTTTTCAAAGGCTTGCGGGTCGAGGGCAGAGCCCTCGTCAGGATTTTAAAGGGTGAAACCCTTTAACTCTCAGTATATCAAAATATTATATAAAATAAAATATGAGGTTAAAATTATGAAAAATTATAAATACATCACATTAAGACAAAACCCCGACCTGATGAATACAGCCGCAGAGTGGTTCAGCAGTAAGTGGGGAGTTCCTAAGGAAGCCTATATGGAATGTATGAGGGACTATCTCGACAATAAAACTGAATACGGCTGGTATCTTTGTATGGACGGTACAAGGATTATCGGAGGATTGGGAGCAATAGAAAACGATTTTCACAACAGAAAAGATCTTTATCCTAATGTCTGTGCCGTATATACGGAAGAAAGCTACCGCTGTCAGGGAATTGCAGGAAAGCTTCTTGACATGGCAGTTGATGATATGAAAACAAAGGGCATTACTCCGATATATCTTGTTACCGACCATACGGGCTTTTACGAGCGTTACGGCTGGGAATTTCTGTGTATGGTTCAGGGCGATGGGGAAGAGGATATGACGAGAATGTACATTCACAGATAAAATTTCAGCAATATACTTAACGGCTGTATTATAGAAATCAATTTCAGCACTTTCTTTTTTTCAATGATTAACTTTCTGTAGAATAAGAACAGAGCATATTAGCATTCTCCGTTGACGGGGTCTTATTAGTCCTGTTCTAACGGATTTGGTGCAAATATGCTCTGCTTTTTAATTTTATTTTTATTTTTTGCAAACTCTGTTTGTTACCTTAACTTTTATTACAGCTTCAAACGGAGATATAGTTATTATTGCCGACAATAAGCTGAAACCGTATTTCAAGCATTTGCAGCAAGCTTATACACAGGTGTATCCGCCGTCAACAGGAAGCATTACTCCGTTTACATAACCTGAGTTATCGCTTGCAAGAAAGATTGCAGCGGTATCGAGCTCGCCCTCTTCGCCGTAACGCTCGGAAGGAATTACGCTGTCAGCGTACTGCTTGAAGCTGGGTGTATCCAGTGTTTCTCTTGTAAGCGGTGTATAGAAGTATCCGGGACAAATTGCGTTTACTGTAATTCCGTACTTACCCCATTCTGCGGCAAGAGCTCTTGTCAGATTTACTACACCGCCCTTTGCAGCATGATACGGAGAAGAACCTGCAATTTTATTTCCTACCAAGCCGTACATTGAAGCTATATTGATAACTCTTCCGTATTTCTGAGGTATCATAGCTCTTTTTGCTACCTCACGGGCAACCTTAAAGCTTCCGAACAAGTCAACGTTTACTTCATTTGAGAACTGCTCATCTGTGATGTCCTCGGCAGGAGCTATAGCACCTGTTCCTGCATTGTTAATCAAAATATCAATTCTTCCAAAATGCTCGAGTGTTTTGGATACAGCGTCCTTTACCATTTCAGTATCGGTAATGTCACAGCGTACGGCTATTGCATCAACACCGAACTCTTCACGGATTTCATGTGCAACTGCATCGATCATTTCCTGACGACGTGCGACAGCGACAATATTACAGCCCTGATTAGCAAGAGCCTTTGCCATCTGAACTCCCAAGCCTGTAGAACAGCCTGTTACAATAGCTGTTTTACCTTTTAAATCAAAGTATTCTTTCAAAATTCTCAGTCCTTTAACACATAATTTATTATAACGGATTTCAAAGCTTCCGTTAGAGCCTCTTTTTCATTATTATATTCATTATATATCTGTTTAATTTGTTTGTCTGTTGCAATAGCAACAAAGAATAAAAAATAAAAACGGAGTTTTAAAAAGCTTTAAGCCTGTCGATAGCATTTTTAGCATTTTCAGCTTTAAATACACCTGTTCCGGAAACACATATATCTATACCTGCTTCGGCACATTTTCCTATAGTACTTTCATTGATGCCTCCGTCAGCTTCTATAGTTATGGAAACACCCTGCCTTTCGGCTTCTCTTCGTATATCCGATACCTTCGGCAGCATATTCTCCATAAATGACTGTCCTCCGAAACCCGGCTCTACGGTCATTATAAGTACCATATAAATATCTTTGAGATAAGGATAAACTGTCTTTGCAGGCGTATCAGGTTTTATAACAAGACCTGCCTTAACTCCGCGGCTTTTTATTTTGTCTATTGTAGCCTTTATATCAGATTTCGCCTCAACATGAAAAGTTATTATATCTGCACCTGCGTCTGCAAAATCATCTATATAATTAAGCGGATTATCTATCATAAGATGAACGTCAAAAGGAACTTCTGTAAGTCCTCTTACCGCTTTTATAACAGGTGCTCCGAACGTTATGTTGGGAACAAACGCTCCGTCCATAACATCAAGATGCATATAATCGGCACCTGCCTTATCCATTCTTATAATTTCCTCTCCCATTTTTGAAAAATCACACGATAACATTGACGGAGCTATTTTCATTTTTACGTCTTCCTTTCAGGGTATGCAGTAAAGCAAAAATCATTTGTATGTAATGATAATTAACCTGCGGCTATACTCAGGCAGCGATTGCAGCCGTCAAAAGCGTAAGCTTTTGACAAATTCCAAGGCAACGCCTTGAAATTTCACGGCAATGCCGTGGACTGCAATCGCACAGCTGTCCGCAAGCTGTCATATTTTATATAAATTTTATAATTTTCTGACAAGGGGTGCTATGATAGAGGCAGCCGCCCAGAATATCATAAAGCAAAGCAGTTCAAAAGCCCCCATGCCCTGTTCTCCCGAAAGCAGGGCAACTACAGACGTAACGAGAACGCCCATGCCCACGCCTACAGTCTGTACGATAACCGCTGTTGTAATATTGTATTTTATTCTTATACAGCCGGAGACAGCTCTGGCCAAAGAACAGAATTTTCCTCTTGTACCGATATAGCAGCGGGCTTTTTTATTTTTCTCGTTTACGGCCTCTTTGTATATTTTTCCCAGCGAGTTAGGTAAAATTTTTACGGAATTTTTGTGCAGCCCGTAGTCGTTTACAATTACATCTGCGGTAATATTGGGGTCTGCCGTTCTAACAAGAACGGAAACTCCGTTTTCCTCCAGTCTTTTCATTTCGTTTTTTATTCTTTTATCAGGAGAATATGAAACCTTTATAAGTGCCACAAGTCTGCCTGAATTTGCAATATAGGTAATCTTGTCAAAATCGCTTGTCATTTTTACTTTTCCTTCGGGGATAACGGGAATATTTTCTATACCGTACTTCTGCAAAAGCTCACGTCTGCCTATAAGCACACGTTCTCCGCCTATCCAGCCTACGATACCCTTGTTTTCCTCAAACTTTACGCTGTCAACGAAAGGAAGAGCATCACTTTTCTTATCTATAACCTCGGAAAACACAAATGTAAGCGAGGTATTGGCTACATTCAGCACTGCCGCCGCATTAAGAAGAGAAGACTCCAGTATTTCATCAGGTACAAACGGCTTCAAATCTACAAGCTTTATGGTGGAACGGGGATAAAGCTCCTTACTGTCAACCATAATTGCCTCCGTATCAACAAACTGCTTCACAGCAGGATAACCCACAATCATTGCGTCGTTTAAGATAGCTTTTTTGCACAAAAGCTTCATGGGTAAATTTACCGCAAGCATACAGACCACAGGTATGCTCAGACAGGATATCATTGCAAAAGCAGAAAAAGCTCCGATGATACTTTTATATATTATTCCGTGAACAACAGCTACGACAACAGAGCATACAAGACCCCATATTGAAAACTGTGCAGCCATATTTTCGCTGGGATCTTTGGCATATGAAAGCTTGAGGAAATTTTTATAAAAGCCTGTTTTTCTCTGATAAGCTATTATAGGCTCTGATGAATTTGTACCTCTTACCATTTTTTCAGCATTTTTTTTGTCGTTTAGTATAGTTGCTGCATACTTCTTTCTTTCCTGTGCAACAAAGCGAAAATTCTCTTTTATTCTCAGCATCATAACGAGCTTGCCCAGACAGCTCAGCGTAATTGAAAACAGTATCAGAACAACATAAAGACTTTGAGTTCCGTTATAGAATGATGAACTGTCAAAGAATGAAGCCACGCACTGAATAAGGCAGGCAATGGAAGCAACTGATACTGCCGTATCCGAATTTCCCTTGAAGAATATCAGAGGTGCGAGTCCGTTTTTAAAAGAGCCAAAGCATACTCCCACTCCGGCACAAAGAAATATGAGGTTGAGAGTACAGTACACCATCTCAGCATTTGGAACAAGCTCTGCGAATGAGGTTTGAAAAAACTTCTGTAAAACCGTTATTATAAGAATCAGAACGAAAAGTATCGCAGCCATAATAATACGGAAAAATAATTTGCGTATATTCATATTTATTTCAACCATAACAGCTCTTGCGTCCTGTGGCACCTCGTAATCCTCTATCTTTTCATAGCTGTTTTCGTCTGACTGAAGTGAGCTGTAATCCATAGCTGTACTGTAGCCGCTGAAAAATCGCTCTTTTACATGTCTGTTTCTGCGTTCAGCTTTGGGATTTTTGCTGCCGTCTTTTTTATGGAGGCTTTTGAATTTCTTCTTTTTTTCATCACCGAAAGAGGCGAAAATATCATCTTCTTCAATACTGCTTTCCTTAGCGTCATTAGAAGAAACGGCAGAATTTTTATTTTCTTTATCCTCAAAGCCCGAAAGCTTCAAAGCAGCAGTGCTTTGCTCCTTAGCCGCCGCAAAAACCGTAGTTGCTTCGGTTATTATGTCGTCATCGAGTGCATCGGAAAATTTTTTCGCTTTTTCGGCAGCCTTTTTTGCTTTTCTTATCTCAGGCTCAAGATATGCCTCGTAAGCGTCCAGAATTATAGGATAAAGCTTTCCTATTTCTACATTGAAGGTTTCCTTTGCCGTTTCCAAAGTATACATAGGCTCAATATTATCTTCTATAAATATATTGCCGTTTACCTTTTTAACCGTAGCAAAGCTCATATCTATATTTTCTATCGGAGGCGGTGCCTTGATAGTTTTTTTTCCCTTCTCCAAATCATAACCGTATGGCTCAGGTGTTTTCGTATTACTGACGTTTTTCTCATTTTCTGATTTGCTTTCCCCGGATACCTTTTTCGGCTCGGATATTTCATCATCACTTACAAATTCATCAGGCTTGGCATTCAGTGCCTGCCCGAACTTGAATATCGAATTGAACAGGGATTTTGCCTTTTTATATGGCTTTTGTTCATCTGTCTCGTCGTCGTAATCATAATCCTGTCCGAGTTCATCATCGTCGTCATCGTTATGTGCTTCATTTTCCGCTGAATTTTTCCCGGATACCTTTGAACTGCGAACCTTTTCCTGCCGTACACGCTCATGCTTTCCGACAAGCTCAACCTCATCTTCGTTTTCTACGACAGGCTCGTCCTGTCCGTATTCCGTCTGTTCCTCAAAATGATAATCGCTGTCAACAATTTTCAGAAAAGGTTTTTTGGGTTTCTTTTCCTCAATTTCATGATTTGCAATGCTTTCTTCTGTGCTGCCGCCGTAATTCTTATAATCCTCAAACGACTGAGTATCCTCCGAAAAATCCGCTTCGTAATCCGGAACGGCTTCTTTAAGAGCTTTTCTTTCTGCTTCCTTTTCTTCGATAACGTCCTTTTCGGTAACTGTCATTAATCTTCTGATTTTTTCTAAAACATTCTTCTTTTCACCGTTATTTCCGTTTGCCAATCTTTATCAACTCTTTTCTAAAGTAAGAAATCATTTACCTCTGTTCCTGAGTACATCGTACATAACTACTCCTGCAGCAACAGATGCATTAAGTGAATTTATCTTTCCTCTCATAGGCAATGAAATAATACCGTCACATTTATCCCTTACCAGCCTTCCCATTCCTTTGCCCTCATTGCCTATCACTATGGCAACAGGTATATCAAAATCAATATTCGATGAATCAACACCGTTCATATCAGTGCCGAAAACCCATACTCCACGTTCCTTCAGATTTTCAATTGTATTGCATATATTTGTTACCCTCGCAACATTTACATACTCAACAGCTCCCGCAGAGGCTTTTCCTACCGTATATCCTAATCCCGCACTTCTTCTTTTAGGTATTATTATCCCATGAACTCCCGTACATTCTGCTGTTCTTATTATTGCTCCCAGATTGTGAGGATCCTCTATTTCATCAAGCAAAATTATAAACGGTTTTTCATTACGCTTTTCCGCACATTCAAATATATCATCAACACTGCAATACTCCTTTACGGCAGCAATTGCAGCTATGCCTTGGTGAGCTGTTCCTCCGCAAAGAAAATCCAGCTTCTTTGCATCTGTTTCCTTTACAGGTATTCCCTTTTCTTTGGCTGTAGCCGCCAACTCTTTTGCGGAGCCGTTCATGCTTCCCGAGGCAACAAGCAGCTTCTCTATTGCCCTGCCGCTTCTTAATGCCTCTTTTACGCAGTTTCTTCCTATAATAACATCATTGTGTAATTCATTCTGATTTTTATTTTCATACTTCCTTCTGTTTTTTTCGGTATTCGGTATACCGTCCTTTTTTTTGAAGCTTCCGTTTCGGTTACTGTAATCCTTCTTCATAAAAAGCCGCCCTCTGCATACGTAAATTTTGCATATTTAATTAATTATAACACATTAAGGAAAAATATCAAATAATAACATAAATTTTTTTTAAAAGCCTT
>ONDU01000076.1 GCA_900316615.1 uncultured Eubacteriales bacterium
TACTTTTTTACTCAATATGATACGCCTCCTGAATAAATTTGATAATTTCAGAAAAATTTTTTAAAAATTGCTGAATTTATTAACAAATTTATTATATAATATATTTGCAAAAAGTGCAAACCAATATTAGAATAAAAATGAAAAAACAGGAAAGGAAGTGTATTTGTGAACAAAGCTGTTTCCAGGAATAAGACGGACATACCGCTCAACAAAAGATATTCTCCGGGAGAAGAGATTTTCAATTCTGTTTCTCACGGTGTCGGAAGCCTGCTGGCTGTTGCGGGAACGGTGGTAATTATTGTAATCTCCGCATTACATAACGATGCATGGATGGTTGTAAGCAGTGCAGTCTACGGAGCAAGTCTTATTATACTTTATACAATGTCCACACTTTACCACGCAATAACAAACGAAAAGGCGAAACGGGTTATGAGAGTTATGGATCACGTAACAATATTCTTTCTCATAGCAGGAACGTATACGCCTATAACCCTTGTATCTCTGCGTGGAGCCTTGGGCTGGGTCTTGTTCGGGCTTGTGTGGGGAGCTGCAATACTCGGAATTGTATTCAACGCCATTGATTTGGAAAAATTCAGAAAAGCTTCGGTTGTATGTTATGTTGTTATGGGCTGGGCTATTATCTTTGCTATAGTTCCGCTTATTCGTTCAATGCCGAGGATTTCCCTGATATTCCTTGTGTTGGGAGGGGTAGTATACTCCGTGGGTGTAATATTCTATGCTGTAAAGAAAATAAAATATTTTCATTCCGTATGGCATCTTTTTACGCTGGGAGGAAGCATACTTCATTATTTTGCGATACTTACATCTTTTATTTATGCATAACATCGTGCAGACAAATCCGGTTACAATTAATTTTTTATTCCGCAGTTGCCATTACTGCGGAATTTTTATTGATTTTTTATGAAATAAAGTTTATAATCATTACATAAATATTTTATAAAATAATTCAAGGTGAGATGTTAATATTATGGAAAATATAGTAAATGAAACAAAGGCTGTTATAGATGAGCTTTTGGAGCGTGCCAAGCTCCGCAGGGGTGATATATGTGTCATAGGCTGTTCTACAAGCGAAATAACAGGCAGTAATCCCGGAACAAATTCCACTCCGCAGATTGCTGAAACGGTCTTTTCTGTTATATATGAGGCTTTAAATGAGAAAGGAATATATATTGCCGCACAATGCTGCGAGCATCTCAACAGAGCGTTGGTTATAGAAGAGGAAGCCGCAGAAAAATACGGCTATGAGCCTGTAAACGTTATTCCTCAGCCAAAGGCGGGAGGTTCATTTGCAACAGCTGCATATAAAGCTCTCAAAAAGCCTGTTGTTGTCGAAAAAATAAGAGCCTGTGCAGGTATAGACATAGGCGGAGTTCTTATAGGTATGCATCTTAAGGAAACGGCTGTTCCTGTTCCTCTTAAACAGCGTAACATAGGTCAGGCAAGAATTACAGCAGCAAGAACACGTCCGAAATTCGTAGGCGGAGAACGTGCCGTTTATGACCACAGTCTTATGTAAGGGTTATCTTAATTATACTGAATAAAATATAAATTCAAAAGCTTGATTTCTTATTTACAGGAGGTGAAATTCATATGAATAAAAATATTGAGGATATGAGCAATCACGATTACAAGGCTGAGTTTCTTGAGCTTTTCAATCAGCACGTAAGCCGACCCGGAAAGGATAAGCTTCTGGACTGGCTGAGCAAAACAGACTTTTTTACTACACCTGCAAGCACAAAATATCATTGTGCCTGTCCGCAGGGACTTGTAATGCACAGCATAAGCGTTTTCAATGTTATGATGGAAAAGCACTATGACGAGGAAACAGACAGTATTGAAAGCTTTGCAATAACCGCTCTGCTTCACGATTTATGCAAGGCGAATTTCTATAAAATTTCGACACGCAACGTCAAGAATGAGGAAACGGGAAAATGGGAAAAGGTTCCGTTCTATACTGTCGAGGACGCTTTCCCTTATGGTCACGGAGAAAAATCTGTCTTTCTTATTGAAAGATTTATGCGTCTGAAAATAGACGAGGCTATGGCTATACGCTGGCATATGGGAGGCTTTGAGGAAAGCACGGGCTATACGATGAGTCAGGCTTATGAAAAATATCCGCTTGCAGTAAAGCTGCATTTGTCTGATTTGGAATCAACTTATCTCAGGGAAAAGCATACATCTTCGGTTGACTGACAGATGCTTTTTGATAAAATATTAACTTTCTTTAAACAATAAAAATTTTAAGCTTTTTCAATATTTTTTCAAGGTTTGAATTTTATTATATAGGTGTTCCAAGAGGAGTACAGAAAACGGACATCTCAGATATTTATTTAAAGAAAGGAAAGAGATTTATGAATAACAACAATAATAATTTTAACGGCACAAACGAAAACAACAGCAGCAGTAACTTTAACGACAGCTTCAACAGTTATGAGAGCAGATATAACAGCACAAACGAAAATACACCTGAAGCTCAGAGGGTTCAGAACAATATGCAAGGCGATGAAAACAATATATACTCTGACAGCCGTTATTATCAGAACAAGCAGAGCTACGGCAGCGATGCAGCAGGCTCTTACGAAAATACAACCGATAATGCTCAGTCTGAAAACACGGCTTACGGCAGCAGAGCCTACGGCAGCAGCCTGAACGGCTCACAGCCGAACGGAGCCTATCATCAGGAGTCTGAATACAGCTACTCCTACAGAAAAAGCACTCCCGATGTAAGCACCGCACCCTCAAACGTATACACGAGTATGCCTAAGACAAAAAAGCAAAAGAAGAACGGCAGCGGAAAATTTTTCGCAAAGGTAATAGCTGCGGCTCTTTGCTTCGGTATAGTTGCAGGAACGGTTATGACAGGTATAAATTATGCAGGAAGCAGATTTATTCCCAACAACAATAATGCTTCAAGCAGCTCATCTCTGACGCTTTCCGGTTCATCAGACAAAGCCACAATAAAAAGCACATCTGATACAAAAACGAAAACCGACAGCTCGTCAAAATCGGAAACAGACAGCGATGTTTCTTCTGTAGTTGAGCGTGTTATGCCTGCAATGGTATCGATCAACGTAAAGGCAACAACCACGGTTCAGAACCCCTACAGATATTTCTTCAGCTTTGGCGGCGATGATACCTACGAGCAGGAAACAACGGGAAGCGGTTCGGGAATTATTATTTCAGAAAATGAATCAGAGCTTCTTATAGTAACAAATAACCACGTTGTCAAGGGTGCTGACGAAATAAATGTAACCTTTAATGACGGCTCAAGCTGTTCTGCAAGCGTAAAGGGTACTGATGCGGATTACGACCTTGCAGTAATAGCAGTAAAGCTTTCTGCTATTTCAAACGATACAAAGGGAAAAATCGCAACGGCAGAGCTTGGAAGCTCAGATGACCTCAAGCTCGGTGAACGTGCTATAGCAATAGGAAATGCACTCGGATACGGTCAGTCGGTAACCGTAGGATATATAAGTGCTCTTGAACGTGAGGTTCAGACAACAGACAACACGATGAACCTTATCCAGACGGACGCTGCAATAAATCCCGGCAACAGCGGCGGTGCTCTCCTTGATATGAGCGGAAAGGTTGTAGGTATAAACTCAGCCAAATACTCCGATACCAGCGTTGAGGGTATGGGATATGCCATTCCGATTTCAAAAGCAAAGCCCATTATAGAGGATTTGATAAACAATACAAATAACGCAAGGGCAAGCCGTGCTTATCTCGGCATAAGAGGCGTAGACGTAAACGACAGCTATTCAAATTCGTTCGGACTTCCTACCGGAATATATGTTTCAAGCGTAACCGAGGGCTCTCCTGCATCAAGGGCAGGTATTCAGGCAGGCGATATAATAATAAAGCTCAACGGAGAGGATATTTCCACTATGTCGCAGCTCCAGAACAAGCTTAAAAATATGAGTGCCGGCGATAAAGCCGAAATAACAATTCAGCGTCAGCAGAGAAACGGCGGATACAAGGAACAGACAGTTACCGCTACTCTCGGTTCGGCAGAAGAAAATTCCGACGAATAATGACCTTATTGTTAAAATCAGATTACAACTGTTTTTTCTTCATAAAAAAAATACCAAAAGCAGAGGTATCACGTAGCTTTTTAAAGTACGTGATACCTCTGTTTTTTGAACATATTATCAGCCGTTTGTAGGGCTTTCCGTTCCGAATATTCCTTCGGCAATATCGGATACTCCGTTGTCTATAGCATCGCCTATTTCTCCCATTACGCCCTGTGTATCAGCTTCGCTGACCTGTTCAACTACGGTAACCTCCTCTGTTGCCTCCGTTGCTGTATCTGTCAGCGATTCAGCCGTCATAATTTCGGTAGCCGTCATATTTTCTGTCATAATCTCAGTTGCCATATTTGTAGTATTCTCAGTATTATCTGTAATTGTTCCGTTGTCTCCGTTTCCTATTTTTCCTTTTTCTCCGCAGCCCGTCATAAGCACTGACATAGCTGTAACTGTCATTATGGCTGTCAATAGTATTGAAATAGTCTTTTTCATTTTTATTTCTCCTGTAAATGTGAATTTACCTTTTGGCATATCTTTATATTTACCCAAATAAAAAATTTAATTCATATTGCAGAAGAAAGTTCTTTTTTTAATTTATTTATTATCTTTTTTTCAAGTCTTGATATGTACGACTGCGATATTCCCAGCATAACCGCTACTTCTTTCTGTGTATGCTCCCTGCTTCCCATAAGTCCGAACCTTAAAACAGTAATTTGTCTTGCTCTTGGCTCAAGCTTGTTGACAGCTTCAAGAAGTACCTTGCATTCCGCTTCCTGTTCCATATTCCTGTTTACAATATCGCTGTCACTTCCAAGCACATCGCTCAATAAAAGCTCATTTCCGTCCCAATCTACGTTCAGAGGCTCGTCAATGGATATTTCATTTTTTAACTGCGTACTTTTTCTTAAATACATAAGTATCTCATTCTCTATACACCTTGAAGCATATGTAGCAAGCTTTATATTTCTTTGCGGACAAAATGTATTTACCGCCTTTATAAGTCCTATTGTTCCTATCGAAATTAAATCCTCTACATTTGCTCCGGTTGCTTCAAATTTTTTTGCTATATATACGACAAGCCTTAAATTGTGCGTTATCAGTATTTCCCTTGCCGTATCGTCACCGTCTGTTATCCTTTCCATTACTATTTCCTCTTCCGTCTTTTTCAGCGGCGGCGGCAATGTCTGCGAGCCGTTTATGTAGTATATTCCG
>ONDU01000059.1 GCA_900316615.1 uncultured Eubacteriales bacterium
TTTCTTTTGCATTTTTATTATTGCATAGTTTCATGCTGTTGTAATTCTTTTTTTAATTAGAATTATATTTTTTGATTAAATCAGTGTTTCCTTAGCACTGAACCAATAATCAGCATCGGATTTGAAATCCCAAAAGCATCTGTTTGTATGTAAAAAAACAACCGCAACTGCCGAAATAACACTAAGTAATGTAATATAGCTTGTATCTTCTTTTTTGCGTACATTATCCATACTCACATTAAACCTCCTTGTAGTTGCCTAAAAACGAAAATTCAGGCATTTCCTCCGACAACGCACACAGCATATTTATCACCTTTTCGCTTTGTACATTACCCTGAAAGTCAAGATAAAAAAGATATTCAAAGGGTATACCGTCTATTGTTCTTGATTCAAGCTTTGTCAGATTCATACCGTTTGAGCTGAAGCGTCCCAGTACGCTGTATAATGCTCCGTTCGTATGAGGTACGGAAAAGCACAGACTTACCTTATCTGCATTGTCGGGTATTATCAGTTGCTTTGATATAACTATAAACCTTGTGCTGTTATCCTTGTAGTTCTGACAGCCTTTAGCTATAACTTTAAGACCGTATTCATCTGCCGCCTTTTCGGAACATATAGCCGCACAGTTAAGACGTTTTTCCTCTGCTATTTTTTTAGCTGCAACCGCAGTATTCGTACATTCCACAGCTTTAAGAGCGTACTCACTTATAAATTCCGAACACTGTGCAAGTGCCTGCGGGTGTGACCATACCTGCTCTATATCTCCGAACTCACTTTGTTTAAGTCCGCAAAGACAATGCTCTATAGGAAGCTTTATTGCTTTGACTATGTAAAAGCGATACTTTAAAATCAAATCATATACTGCTGATACCGAGCCTGCCGATGAATTTTCAACAGGTAATATGCCGTAATCTGCTTCGCCTTTATCGACCGCCTCGAATACCTTTGAAAAACTTTTGTAAAAAATTGTCCTGCAATTTGGAAAAAGCTTCTGTGCCGCCTCGTGAGAATTTGCACCTTCTATTCCCTGAACAGCTATTTTTGTATCACTACAGCTTGTTATATCTTTCTCTGCTTCGCCTATCTCTCTGCGTATTTTCTTTCCGGAACCAATTATATCGTGCTGTATTCCACGGCTAAGCTCCATTATATTTGAAAACAGAAGTCTTGCCGCATAACCGAATTCTCCGCCGTCCTTTTCTGCTCTGTCGAGAATTTCTTTTTCTCTTTCCTCATTAAATATTGGTATTCCGTTTTCTTTTTTGTATTCAGCAACCCTTATGCTGCACCTCATACGTTTTTCAAAAAGCTTTAGAAGCTCCCTATCTATACTGTTAATCTCTTTTCTTATATTTTGTAAATCGTCCATATAAAGACATCTCCTTATTTAACAACCAATGTAAACGCTCATGCTCAGGCGATTGCAGCCGTAAAAAGACAAGGTCTTTTTACGGGTTCAAAGGCAAGCCTTTGAACGCTAAACGGTGAACCGTTTAGCAGGCGGCAATCGCCGCAGCTTTGAACACCGCCTTATAAAAGATTTATAAGAGCTATTGCCAAAGCAGATTCAACTGCCACACATGCACGAGGTACTATACAGGGGTCATGTCTGCCTTTTATAACAAGCTCCGTATTTTCTTTTGAAGTAAGGTTTACAGTTTTCTGAGGTACCGAGATTGACGGAGTAGGTTTTACAGCTACTCTGAAAAGTATAGGCATACCGTTTGTTATTCCTCCGACGATACCTCCGTTATTATTAGATGAAGTAACCACATTTCCGTTATCGTCATATTGATAACAGTCATTTGCCTGACTTCCGAGCATTTTTGTTATTTGGAAGCCTGCACCGAACTCAATTCCCTTTACCGCAGGAATGCCGAACATTGCGGACGATATTATATTTTCGACACCTGCAAACATAGGATTTCCGATTCCAGCCTGTACACCTGAAGCAACGCACTCTATTATACCGCCTGTGCTGTCACCTTTAAGACGTGCATCTTCTATGTATTCACGCATATCTTTTTCGACTGAGCTTTCTATCAACGGAAAGCTCATTTCATTAAGACGATTTATAAGGTTGCTCTCAATCTTTAAAGGATTAAAAGGAGTGTCGCATATATTACCGACTGAATATATATGCGAAGCAATTTTTATACCTTTTCTTTCTAGTATCTGTCTGCAAACCGAGCCTGCAAAAACAATCGGAGCAGTGAGTCGTCCTGAAAAATGACCGCCGCCCCTTATATCGTTAAAGCCGTTATAGCGTATATAACCCGAATAATCTCCGTGTCCCGGTCTTGGTACAGTCATAAGATTTCCGTAATCACCTGAGCGGGTGTTTGTATTTTCTATTACAGCACAAAGCGGCGTACCTGTTGTAGTATCTCCGAGCATACCGCTCATAATTACGGGCAAATCCTTTTCCAGCCTTGGAGTAGCTGTCTTATCCCTTCCGGGAGCACGTCTGCCCATAAACATAAGAAGCCTGTCCATATCTATTTTTTCACCGGCAGGCAAATCGTCTATAACAACGCCAATTCCTCTGCCGTGGCTTTCTCCGAAAACAGAAATCTTTACTTTTTCTCCGAAGTAAGATGACATTCTCTTTTTTCCTCCGTTTCCAAAAAATATTTTATTTTCCTGATTTTCTGCGGTTACACTGTCTGCACAACATCTGACAATTTTTTGCATTGGTTTTTCCTCCCAAATGCCAAGGGTCTATATGGTCGCCCTCCATTTCGGTAATATCGAAATGCTTTCCACATTCTGCACAAATACCGTTCTGTCTTTCGTAAGCTGCCTGTTTCATACTTTCGCTGAATTTTCTGATATTCAATGTTTTTTCATCACCCGAAAGCAAATACTCATAAATACCGCTTTTGCTTGTAACGTCATCATCTATCATCAGTTCTTTTGTACGCTTTTCCATTTCTGTAGGATTATAGTTATTGTTATGGTACAAATGATAGAGCTTTCCCCAGTTTAAACCTTTCATTTTAGGTCTGTAGACAGTAAAAATGGTATTTACCCAATTAATGACACTCTGAAAATGCAGCCATAACGGTGCAGCATTATCATCTTTCTGATGTTCAGCCATATAAGTTTCAATCGTTTTATTTTTATCTTCGGAAAAAGCTTTCCATTCTATAGCGGTCTGCAAATACTCTTGACGGATTAAGCTTCCCGATAATAATTTATTGCCTATTTTGTAGGCAACACAGCCGTTTTTACTGAAATACCGTTTAGCGTCCGTCAGCCATTGTCCTGTATAAATAGCGTTACGCAATTCCTGTTTTGTTAATTCTTCACTTCCGATATTAATTGTCTTGAACCAATCCAATTTTTCTTTATCGTTGCCTTTACAAATATAAATCATTAAGGGGTAGTCCAATATCTGATTTTTTTCTGTTTCGGTAAGATTATGAAAAAATCTGCTTTCAATAGAAAAATCACCGTTGACATACTGACAGAAACTGACTGTTCTCTGCTGACCGTCAAGAAGTTCATAAGTACCGTCATTATTTTCGCACCAGTACATAACATTAAGCGGAAAATTATGTACAATCGTACGAATAACAGCATCTCTTTGTTCCTCTTTATAAACAAACTCTCTTTGATAAGCAGGTCTTATATTCAGCTTGCCGCCATAACCGACAGCACCGTTTTCAGCACTGTCTGCATAGCCGTTGACAACATCTCTTACAGGAATTTGCTTTAATTCTATTTCCATACTGTTCACTTCTTTCTACGGATAGTTATTCTGGCATAAGCAGAATGAACATACTCTTTTGTTTCAGGATTATACAAAAAATTTCCTTTAGCAGATTTTCCTTTCAATACAGGATTTCCATTAGCTTTACCACCTGATGAACCTGTATAAGTCATATCCTGTCGCATTTCTCTAAAATCATTATAAGTTCTTAGTATCGGTATACCTGCCTGTTCTTCCGTACTTGATTGAAGTAATCCTAAAATTTCAAACTGTTCAGGGCTATATTTATCCATAAAAGTAATTGGAACACCCATAACACCGTCATAGTCAAACGGAATTTCAGCCGTTTTGCTTACTTCTATGGCATTATAATTATCATATGTAGGATATTCTTCTGGGTTATATGATTTATAAAGTATTAAATTCTCGTGTCTTTGAGAATAATCAAGATTTGTAAACCATCTTACACCTTTCACACGAATGTACTTTATCCCATTGCTATCAACTCTATATCCGCTCGCATTTAAAGGATAATTGTCAGGGACTCTAAATTCTCTATCTCCACTGTGTATACTGACTCCCAACCACATTTTATTTTCTTTTAATAACGGAAAAATTTCTTTGTAGGTAATTGCATTAACATTACCTATTATAATAAATTTCTTGTCATATTGGATAAGCTGTGCCACATATTCCCGAAATAAACTGAACGGTGGATTTGTTACTACAATATCTGCCTTTTTCAACAACTTTATACATTCTTCCGAACGGAAATCACCGTTGCCCTTCAGCAGTTTTGGCTTTCCTTCTTCGGATTTCAGTAATAACTCTACGTCCTGCAAGTCAAATGCACCGTCACCATTAAGGTCTTTTATTTCCGTTATCTCAATTTTATATGGTTTCCTGTCCGTAACCTTACCCACAACCTTTTCTTCTCCGAACAACGAAAGCTGTGTGTAAATAATTGGTGAGCCTGCATAACAGGTACATATCAGCTTTTTTAATCCTAAATGATTGAAATTCATTGCAAAGTATTTAAAAAAATTGCTTTCGTATGGGTCATCGCAGTTACATAACACTACCTTATCTTTAAAATGATTTTTATAATGCCGCAATTCATTTTCAATATCAGAAAGCTGTGTATAGAACTCGTCTTTTTTCGCTTTGTTGGCAGCACTCAAAGCTTTATTGTTATTAGCCGTAACAAACACCTCCGTTTTTACTAAAGTTTTCAAAATTCAGAATTTGCCGTTGATTTTTCGGTAATCCTCAAAAAATGACGGATAAGATTTATTGATACTTTCTCTGTCGGTAATCTCTATAGCTCCTCTGCATTTAGCCACAGCTATCGCCATAGACATAACTATTCTATGGTCATTACAGCCGTTTACAAAACCGCCGTCCGCACTTTTTACACCGTGAATTATAAGACCATCCTCTTTTTCCTCAACATCAGCACCTATTCCGCAGAGTGCTTCGCTTATAGCTTTGAGCCTGTCACTTTCCTTTATGCGAAGCCTTTCAGCTCCGTATATATTTGTAGTTCCCTCGGCAAATGCAGCCGTAACAGCAAGTATCGGAACAAGGTCGGGAATTTGCGTTGCGTCAATGTCAGTTCCGTGCAGACCATCTTTTCCGCTGACTTCTATAGAGTTTTCAGTGATTTTAACATCAGCACCAAATTTTCTGAAAATATCAATACACGCACTGTCGCCCTGTGCTGTTTCCGTACTAAGTCCGTTAAGCGTGATATTTCCGCCCAAAGCTCCTGCCGCCATAAAAAATCCTGCCTGCGACCAATCACCCTCACATCTGTATTTGCAAGGTTCGTACTTCTGACCGCCCTTTATAAAATATCCGTATTCTGTACGCTCAATCTTAACCCCGAATTTCGACATCGTATTTATTGTCATATCTATATACCCTGCCGATTGAAGCGGTGATGTGAGTATTATTTTTGATGAAGCCTCTGCAAGCGGCAGTGCAAGCAAAAGTCCTGTTATAAACTGGGAGCTTACATCTCCTCTTATACGGAACTCTCCGCCTGATAATCTGCCCTTTATCCTGAGCGGTAAGCCTCCCTGAGTTATGCACTCGACACCCGCTTTCGGCAGACAGTCAAGATAAATTCCTACAGGTCTTTGCGGAAGTCTGCCCTTTCCTGTGAATACCGCTTCCACACCTCCGACAGCCGCTACGGGAATAAAAAACCTGAGTGTAGAACCTGACTCCCTACAGTCAAGCTCTGCTCTATTTTCGGAAAACAATGTCGTACCGTCAATATACAGCGTATTTCCGTTTTTAGTTATTTCCGCTCCCAAGGCTCTCGCACAGTCTATGGTAGCAAGAATATCCTGAGAATAGTCTACAGGCGAAATTACGCTCTTTCCCCTTGCCAGAGAAGCACAGATTATCGCTCTGTGTACATCGCTTTTTGACGGCGGCAGCGTAACCTCTCCTCTAAATACTGTCGGCATAACCTTTATATTGCTCATATATAACAAGCTTCCTTCCTGTAAGCATAAAATTTGATGTCAAGCTTTTTAGGCTTGATGAAACCCTCGTGGGAGCGGTGCGATTTCAGCAGCTCGTGAATTTTTCACGAGCAGTTAAAAGGCAAAGCCTTTTAACGAATAAAAGCACAACTGTGCTTTTATAATGAAATCGCCTGTACAGCGATGCCGCAAGCTCCGAGGGGAAAATAAAAATTTTATGAGCTTATTTTTACACGCTGCAAAAGCTTAACATATCAGCTTTTTTTACGGAAAAAATTCTGCTTGAGCCTATCCTGTCCAGCACAACAAGTGATATTGACGAGCCAGTGCTTTTTTTATCAGAGAAGCTGCTCCTTACTATGCTTTCCAAAGAGCTGCTGTCGGAAACAGGAAGCTTATATTTCCTGCAAAGTGCGGAAATTCTGTCTGCCGTACCTTTTTCGCTGATACCCTTTGCTTCACTTGCTTTTGTAATCATAACCATACCTACAGCCACAGCCTGTCCGTGAGATATTCCCTGAAAATTATGCTCTTTTTCTATTGCGTGACCAAGTGTATGACCGAAATTCAGTAAAGCTCTTTCGCCTTTGTCTGTTTCGTCACGCTCTACAACGTCACGCTTTATGCTTACACAGCGGTATATAATATCGTCAATTATGCTGTTTGTGTTATCACAGCTTTCCAGAATTTCAAACAGTTCGGGACTTTTTATACAGCCGTATTTTACTACTTCCCCCATACCGTCTGCAAAAAAATGAGGTGTCAGAGTATCAAGAGTATCGGGGTCAATCAGAACTGCCGAGGGCTGCCAGAACGCTCCCACAAGATTTTTGCCCTGCGGTATATCTACTCCCGTTTTTCCTCCGACAGATGAATCCACTTGAGAAAGAAGTGACGTGGGTATCTGTACAAAGTCAACACCTCTCAGGTATGTTGCGGCTGCAAAGCCCGCCATATCACCTGTAACGCCTCCGCCCAAGGCTACTATAATATCCGAACGTGTAAAACCGCTTTCTATAAGCTCACAGTACATTGAATAAACCGTATCAAGTCTTTTGCTCTGTTCTCCCGCTTCAAAAACAAAGCTGAACGTATCAAAGCCAAACTCCGAAAGAGATTTTTTTACCCTTTCACCGTAAACCGGAAAAACATTCGTGTCCGATATAATCATAGCCTTTTTCGCTTTTGAAACACCTCTTATATATTTACCGCAGTTTTGAGTAATTCCGCGTTCGATAAATATATCATAAGGCTTTCCTGTATTGACATGTACTTTTTTCATTCGTTAAGCTCCTCCTTGACCGCTCTGCCTGCCTGAAGCTGTCGGTAAAGACTTTGGTAATCCTCGTTTGCAATATTGTTCCTTATTCTTGAAAGATTATCGATCAGCGTGTCAAGCTCCGACAAAAGAGGAGCTTTATTTTCAAGAAACAGCTCAGTCCATAGCTCGGCATTTATTTTCGCTACCCTTGATACATCTCTGTAGCTTCCTGCTGAAAATCCCTTGTGGTTTCTGCATACAGGACTAAGCACATATGCACAGGCAAGTGCATGGGGGAGCTGTGATACTATCGGGGTCTGAGTAAATCCGATTGAGGTTACAAATTCAATTACGGTTTCTACCGATTTACGCCTTGCCTTGCACGGAACTATTATGCATGATGCACCCTGAAACAATTCTGAGTCCGATGCGGAGAATCCGTTTATTTCTTTTCCAGCCATAGGGTGAGTTCCTACAAACGTAAATCCGAATTTCTCCGAGAGATGAACCATATTGCCGCATATTTCGGATTTTATGCCGCAGGTATCAGTTACAATACAGTCTTTGTTTATGTATTCTCCGTTTTTTTCTATAAACTCCACCGCTGCCTTGGGATATGTTCCCAGAATAAGCATATCTGCGTCCCTTAAATCCTCAGCCGTACCCTCTCTGTCTATTGCACCGCACTCCAATGCAAGCTCTATCGGCTCTTTACTTTTTATAGCCTTGGCATATGAGCCGCCTATTATTCCCAGACCTGAAATAACAATTTTCATATTAGTATTACCTCCCTGTTTATTTTGTCAGGCTTTTCCGCAAAGCCATGGCAGTGCGATTGCAGACCCTCGTAAACGAACGTTTACGAGGCTTTAAAGGCAAAGCCTTTAAAGTATATCAAAATACAAGTATTTTGATGTCTGCAATCGCACAGTGCCTCACCGTAAGAAAGATATTTTGCCGATAAATCACTTTCTTATAATTTTGCAAATATCCTTTGCTACTCCTATGGGTGACTTTGTTCCGTCAACCCTGTAGTCGGCAGTTTCTTTGTACAAAGGCAGTCTTTGATTGTAAAGCTCCTCCATTACCCTGTCCTTATCTGGTCTTTGAAGAAGAGGACGCTTTTTATCATTGCGAAGCCTGTATTTTATGGTACTGAGCGGCACGTCAAGAAATATAACAATACCGTTTTCCTTAAGAACCTGAATATTTCTTTCATACAGCAGAGTTCCGCCACCTGCGGATATAATACATCCTTTTTTTAATGAAAGCTCCTTTGCGGCTTCATACTCCAGGTCTCTGAAATACTGCTCACCGCTTTCGGCAAATATCTCGGATATTGTTTTTCCGCTTTTATTTTCTATGTATTGGTCAATATCGACATAATTCCGGCTTGTAAGTTTTGAAAGCTGATTTCCTACCGCAGTTTTTCCGCTTCCCATAAAGCCGCACAGCACTATGTTTTTTTTGTTCAAATTAATCACCCTTATTTTAGGTCAGAAAATTTTTTTAAGCTCCAAAGCTGCATCTTCGCACAGTCTTTCTATATCATTTTTATCATAAACAGAGCCGTCCCATATGCGATGAGACTCAACTGCCTGCCATACAAGCATAGACATACCGCCTATAGCTGTCTTTCCCATTTTTTCAGCAGTCTTTATAAGCTTTGTTTCAAGCGGATTGTATACAGCGTCAAATACTACATTTGATTTTTCGATTATGCTTTCATTTACAACCATATTGTCCGGGTTTGGATACATTCCCACAGGAGTTGCATTTACAAGAAGGTCTATATCCTTGTCAAGCTTTTCTATTCTGTCTATGTAGCAGGTGGAAATGCTGGGACGTATTGTTTTGTCCATAATTTCGCACGCAAGAGCCGAAACCGTATGTATATCCTCACGTCTTACGGCTATTGTAATATTTGCACCTGCTTTTGCAGCTTCAAACGCCATAATTCTTGCAACTCCGCCTGTTCCTACTATAACGACGTTTCCGTTAGGTTTTATACCGTATGAATTAAGTGCCTGTACAAAGCCGTCAGGGTCGGTAGTATAGCCTTTTCCGTTTGCATCTACAGTATTTACGCTTCCGTACATTTCTGCTTTTCTGTCAAGTGACGAAAGAAACGGTATAATTGCTGTCTTGTGAGGAATGGTAATATTAAAGCCGTCCAGCTTATATAAAATCTCTTTGTAAGATTTTTGAAGCTCTCCGCAGGGTATATCCATTACCGAATACTCTGCTTCTTTTCCGGCAAGCTTAAAAAGTCTGTTGTGTATGAACGGCGACATTGTGTGTCCTATAGGGTGACCTATTACCGCATATTTCTTTTTTGACATATAAAACAACCTCGATTCATAGATTTTTAGTATACACTACAAAAATTTAGCAAAATAATTTAAAAATTTTTCAAAATCATATTGACAAAGTTATGTTTTATCAATAATATAATTTTGTACTTAAATTTACTCATATCCGTAAGGTGTCCGTCTTTGAGATATTGTACCAAAAAAAGACGGCTTTGTCTACTGCAAAGCTTGCGGTATGATCATTTTAATAAAATTGGAGGAATTAAATTATGGTACTGGAAAAGGTTAAAGCTATTTTGGCTGATCAGTTTGATGCTGAAGAGGAGAAAATCACTACGGAAACTACTATTCAGGACGATTTGGGTGCTGACTCTCTCGATGTAGTTGACCTTCTTATGACTATTGAGGATGAGTTCGAGGTTGAAATACCTGATACTGAAATCGAAAACCTCAAGACTGTAGGTGACCTTGTTAAATACATTGAGGAAAACAAATAATTTATTCTCAGATCTGAGATTTGCCCGCACCGTTTAAACGGTGCGGGCATTTTAGCTGTTTAAGGGCTTTGGCTGATAAATTTTATGTTTTTTCTCTGTAAAGGTCAAGGCTTGGAGGAAGAAAAACAGTCGGCTCGAATTAATTCGAGCCGACTGTTTTTGGGGTTGAGTATCATAAATTAAAGTTGTTGTCAATAGTTATCTTTGCTGTACGCAGAAGTATGAACCTACATAGTAACTGCGTACTGTACCGTAGTTGTCACGCAAGCCTACAAGGAAGCAGTGACCGTAAACCGTATCGTATACTTTTTCAAAGCTTACGCAGATATTCTCGCTGTCGCCTGAAAATGCGATTGCTTTCTTTACTGCGTCGCCCTCGGATATGCCTATAAGCTTTTCGTTTTTGCTTTTCTGAGGAACATAGTGAGGGTCTGTTCTTGTAACGTTGAGGTTTTCGTCAACCAAGAGAACCATAGGAACCTTTACCCACTGATCCTGCATATTTACGTACTGAAGCACTGCGTTTACCGTTCCGGGCTTTATTCCCTTTATGTT
>ONDU01000028.1 GCA_900316615.1 uncultured Eubacteriales bacterium
ATCGGGGCGGTACACACGGGGGTCATCATTTGCCGTACCCTGTGCGATAAGCATTGAACTGTCCCAGTCCGAAATTTCGCCGTCTACAGTTATGCTCTTCTTTACACCGACACCTGTGCCATTCGTTGAATAGTAGCTTGTAAGTGTGCCTGCTTCCGAATTTTCAGCCTGTGTATCTGCTGCTGATACTGCTGTCGGTAATGCACACATTGATGCAAGCATTGTAGATGCCAACAAAATGCTCAACGCTTTTCTTGGTTTTCTTGTAACCATTTGAATTCCTCCTTTTTTTCGCCAATATAAGCATATTTAAGCAATTACTATTATAATTAATTTAATAAAAAAATACAATGCTTTTTAGTTGTCCTGTTGTAAAATCGTTTATTATTACAAAAACTACAGCCAAATTTTATACAGGATAACCTTTAATTCATTTTCAACAAATACAAAATTTTTTTTAATTTTTATGCAGTATAGATATATTTGCCTATTGTATTTAAATACATTGTAAATTTTATTTTAATTTTTGTGCATATTTTCGATTTTTGGGACAAACAATCAGATGTCCCACCTATAGCTTCTCAGATTTCCGCTGCACAGAAGCTCGGGATAGCTCCACTGCCTGAGCACCTCGTATACAGCCACAGCTACAGAATTTGATAAATTAAGGCTTCTTGCTTCGCTTATCATAGGTATTCTTACGGCTGTATCGGGATTATCATGCAGCAGCTTTTCGGGAAGTCCTGCCGTTTCCCGTCCGAAAAGCAGATACGCTCCGTCGGGATAGCTCATATCCGAATGAATATGCCGTGCTTTTGTGGAAAAATAGTAATACTTACCGCCCTTTGTTTTTTCAAAAAAATCTTCCGTACTGTCATATACCGTAATATCCAGCAAATCCCAGTAATCAAGACCCGCTCTCTTTACGGCTTTTTCGCTTATGCTGAAGCCCAGCGGTCTTACAAGGTGAAGTCTTGCACCTGTTGCCGCACAGGTTCTCGCTATGTTTCCCGTATTCTGCGGGATTTCAGGCTCTACAAGAACTACGTTTAATTCTGACATAATTTTATTCTTTCCTTTCTATTATAAATTATCTGTATCTGTGCAAAATATTTCAGGGGAGTGATTTATCATTAACCGAATTAAGCTTTTAACTACAGCCCTATATTTATCTTTAAAATATCGGAGGTGCATAAAAATGGCTAAAAATGCTGTGAATGTTGCCAAGGGTGTTGCTCTGGCATTAGCCGCAGGTGCTGCCGTAGGTTATGTCAGCAACAAGGTTATGCAAAAAAGTCCACGAACTATAAGAAGAAAAACCAATGATGCTATGAATGCCTTGGGACAAATTGTAAACGATATTTCTTATATTTTAAAATAACAGACAAATGCTGCCGAATGTAAGCCTTGCCTGAGCTTTTTGAAAGCTCAGGCATTTTAATTGTTTTATGCTCAGTCCCGCCGTCTTATATCGTAATTTATCTGAATAAATTTTTTATTTTCTATCTTGAATATCCTGTCCGAAATTTCCAGTGCATTGAGCTTATGCGTTACAAATATTACCGTTTTGTTTCTAAGATACGTCCTTATATTGTTAAGAAGTCTGCGTTCTGTTTCCTCGTCGAGTGCAGATGTTACCTCGTCAAACAAAAGTATCGGTGCATCTTTTATCAATGCTCTTGCTACAGAAATTCTCTGAACCTGTCCCTCAGAAAATCCCTTTCCGCTTTCCCCTACATATGAATTTATTCCTTCGGGCAAATCCTTTACAAAATCATATGCACAGGAAAGCTTTAATGCAGAAATTATCTCATCGTCTGTGGCATTCGGTTTTATAAGCCTGAGATTTTCAGCAATAGTTCCCTCAATGATTGTATTGCCCTGCGGTACGTATGCAAAGAGCTTTCTTGTAGACGCACTTACGGGTATTCTGTCACCACCGGTATTTTCCAAGTATATTTTGCCGTCACTGCATTCCAGTATTCCCAGCAGAAGCCTGAAAAACGTGGTCTTGCCTATACCCGAGCCGCCTACAACAGCTATGGTTTCCCCTATGTCCGTATTGAAGGAGGTTTTTTCTATTATATCAACATCGGGTTCATCGCTGTAGTGAAATGTTATTCTGTCACAGTCTATTCTTACTCCGCTGTTATAGCTTTTTTCTATAAAGCTTTTTTCCTCTTCAGTAGGCTCTGTTACCTCTGACGGCAGGCTCTCAAGACTTATTATCCTTGACGCTGATGTTCCCAGATTTATGGTTGACGGTATAACCTTCAACAGAGAATTGAACGAGTTTGACAGCGTTAATGTAAGCTGCAAAAACATTACCATAGTTCCGTATGTTATAACTCCCTCCCATAATCTGTAAATTCCCCAAGCATACGATATAAATGTTACGGCAATTCCTACAAGTCTCAGAATTATATTCATAATTATATAGGTCTTGTTGTAATCCATCATTTCTTCCTTGTAGCTGAGCTGCTTGTCCTCCAGCCTTCTGTTTATTATTCCCGATATGCCGAATGACTTTATATACTGTAAATTATGGAAGGAATCCTCCTGATACGACATCATATCCGCATTAAGCTCTTTTACCCTTAAATTATGCTCGTGCATACGCCTTATCATAAACCTTGACATAAACGCTGATACGGGTGCTGACATAAGTGCTATAAACGCCATTGCAGGGTCGTTCATAACAATAAGCACAAACGCATATATAAACTGCGTCAGTACCGTTAAAACATTCGGCCACCAGTTTATTACCCCTCCCGATACCTCACTTACGTCACTGTTAAGCCTGTTTATAAGGTCACCCTTTCGGTATTCCCTCAGACTTTCCCACTGTGCATTGAATATGGTTCTGTATACCTTTATTTGCAGCTCGTTCTGAATTTTTACCGATATTCTTACCCTTATCCTTGAGCTTACAGCAGAAAATCCTATTCTGCAAAGCATAAGGGTTACCGCAAGTATTGCTATGTACAATACACTCGCCTTGCTCGCTCCCGTCACTGCATCAATTACATATTTTAAACACAGACTCGTTGTAAGACTGAATATGCTGCTCAGTACCGATACAAGCGTTACTGCAAATATCTCCTTTTTATATTGCCTGCTCATACCTGCCAGCCACTTCAGCTCCTCCTTTAAATTGACTATCTGCTCCTTTTTATCTCTCGCTATCTTTAAAAACATAAATCTATACCTCCTTTTGCCGTCAATATTACAATATAATGATTATATCACAAACAATTTTTTTTACAATTATTACACATTCAGTTCTTATAAATTAATTTGACGTAAAATCTATTGATTATTAACAAAAAAAATAGTACAATTAGTAAGTATGATTTTGTCTATCAGGAATTGCTTCATATGAAAGCATAAAATTTTATCGTCAGGCAAAGGTGAACTTAATGAAAAATAAATTTTTGCTCAGGGAAATTGCAGGTGAATTTCTACTAATCCCTTTGGGCAGCAGCTCAAAACAATTCAACTCAATTATAACTATGAACGAAACAGGTGCTTTTATATGGCGGCTTCTCGAAAAGGGTATGTCAGTACAAGAGGTTGCAAAGGCTCTTACTGAGGATTATGACGTATCCTTCGATAAAGCAGTATCGGATACCGATAAATTTATAAATGAGCTGAAAAGGAAATCTATATTGTAAGGCGGTTGCAGTGCTTTTTAAAGTAATCAGGCACTACAACCGCTCCGACTTTCTGCGTTGACTTAAATGCGGCGATTGCAGACCGTTATAAGACATGTCTTATAACGGATAAAAACGGCATTTACCGTTTTTATCTGCTCGCAGACAAAGTCTGCGAGCGTCTGCAATCGCCGCATTTTGTCTGGCGGTAAAGCTTACTTTCAGCGTGAACGGGCAAGACTCCGTATAAAGGAACTGCTGAAAAGCAAAACATTTCAGCAGTTCCTTTACTTATGGCTATCCTAATACAGTATCAGCAGATTAAACTGCCTGATACTATTTTAATCTGTTTTCCAAAAAAATGGTCACCTGAAAAGCGACAAACAAAAAATTATTCTCCCAGAAGCTTTTCTCCGAAAGAAAATAAAATCTCATTGATTTTATATATGTCATAATTCTTTTTTGATATAAAGTATTTTATTATTATATCAGAATGTGTGCTGTTTGAAAAAGCATATCCTGCTGTTTGCAGAAGCTTTTCTGTTTCCTCTACAGAAAGCCTGAGCGATATTGCAAAAGCAAGCACTGTAGCCTTGCTTGGTTTATAACAGCGGTCATTTTTAATTTTTGAAAAAAGCTTTCTGCTTATATTTGCCCTCTTATAGCACTCGGAAGCACTCATTTTTTTCTCGGAAATTTTTCTCATAAGCATTTCGGAAAAGGTTTCACTTGCATTATGAAGTTTTTTCTCCAGGTCAGACATACAATAAAAATACATCGTGTCATTTTTTACACGGTTTCTTTCATATAAGAATTTTCTGTTATTTTCTCCCGGATTGGAATCCGCTACAGACATAGCAGTAAAATAATCAATATCCTTGACAAGAAGTCTCATGCTTTCAACATCTGTCAGATTTTCAGTATTGTATATCACAAGCTTAACATAAATATCGTAGTCATCAAATATATTCAGATATTCGGTTATAGCTTTTACGGCAACTCTGAAAGCCTCTGCCTTGGGATAATTATAAGCACCTGCCGATATAAGAGGAAAGGCAACGGATTTACAGCTGTACTTCTCTGCAAGCTTCAAGGACTCGATATAGCAGGATTTCAGAAGATTTTCCTCGTTGAATTTTCCCCCACGCCATACAGGTCCTACCGTATGTATAACATACCTGCAAGGCAAATTATATCCCTTTGTTATTTTAGCTCTTCCCGTCTTACAGCCGCCCAGAGCTTTGCATTCCTCAAGAAGCTCTTTTCCTGCTTTTTTGTGTATTGCTCCGTCTACTCCGCCCCCTCCAAGCAGAGTATTGTTAGCTGCATTTACTATAGCGTCACAAACCTCATTTGTTATATCTCCGATTTCTATTGTAAACGGCATATTCTTTTCACTCCTTTTAAATATTCCGAATGAGAGTTTAATGGCTCTGCCCTTAAAAATCCCGCCAAAGGCTCTGCCATTGTAAGGCATGAGCCTTTAAAAAGTTCAGGCAAAACTTTTCCGTTATCTCCGTCAGTACTTTTTCAAAAACAAAAAGCTTCTGCAAAAGACCTGCTCTTGCAGAAGCTTAAAAAATTAAATTACATTTCTTTAATACGATTATGCTTTAGGACCTGCATTAACAACTTCCTCTGACATATGTGTATATTTCTTGAAGTTCTCAACAAAAGATGTTGCAAGCTGCTTAGCCTTAGCCTCATACTCGCCCTTATCCTCCCATGTGTTTGCGGGAATCATAAGCTCCTCGGGAACACCGGGGCAGGTTGTGGGAACTGAAACTCCGAAATAAGGGTCTGTTACGAACTCACTCTTGAGAAGCTCGCCGTTGAGAGCAGCCGTAACCATAGCACGGGTATAGGAAAGCTTCATTCTCTTTCCTGTTCCGTTCCAGCCTGTGTTTACGAGATAAACCGAAGCACCTGCCTTTTCAACCTTCTCTGCGAGCATACTTGCGTATACAGAGGGGTCAAGAGGGAGGAACGGCTCACCGAAGCAGGTTGAGAATGTAGGAACAGGCTCCTTTACGCCGATTTCCGTACCTGCAAGCTTTGATGTAAAACCTGAAACAAAGTAATACATAGCCTGATTTTTATCGAGCTTTGAGATGGGAGGCAATACTCCGTAAGCATCGGCAGTAAGGAAAATAACTGTCTTGGGAACGCTTGTTGACATACCTGAAAGCTCTGCATTTGAGATATATTCTACTGGATAACCCACACGGCTGTTAACAGCGAGTGAGTCATCGTCAAAGTCAAATTCTCTTGTATCGGGATCCATAACAACGTTCTCTACCAAAGCACCAAACTTGATAGCGTTATAGATGTCAGGCTCGTTCTCAGCTGAAAGGTTGATACACTTAGCGTAGCAGCCGCCCTCAAAGTTGAATACAGAATCATCAGCCCAGCCATGCTCATCATCGCCGATAAGCTTACGGTTAGGGTCTGCGGACAGGGTAGTTTTACCTGTACCTGAAAGTCCGAAAAATACTGCTGCGTCACCCTCGTCACCTATGTTAGCCGAGCAGTGCATGGGAAGAACGCCGTTCTTGGGCAGAATGTAGTTCATTACCGAGAATACAGACTTCTTGATTTCGCCTGCATACTGACTTCCGCAGATAAGAACAATATGCTTTTCATAGTCTATAACAATAGCAGCCTCGCTGTTTGTCTTGTCACGCTCGGGAATGCACTTGAAGCCGGGAGCGGCAATAACCGTATAGTCCTCCCTGAAGTCAGCAAGCTCCTGTGCAGTGGGGCGGCGGAGAAGCTGATGAATGAACATATTCTGAGAAGCAAGCTCATTTACAACTCTGAAAGACTTTGTATACTTGGGGTCAGCACCTGCAAAGCCGTCGAATATAAATAACTCACGGTTCTGGAGGTAAGCGATAACCTTTTCATAAAGAGCGTCGAAGTTCTCCTGAGAAATAGGCTTGTTTACCTTTCCCCATGCAATTTCATCGTGAACGCCCTCGGAATCAACAATAAACTTGTCGTTTGCCGAACGGCCTGTATATTTTCCTGTTTTTACAACAAGAGCGCCTGTGTTGCTCAATGTACCCTCGCCGCGGAACAAAGCTTTTTCCGTAAGCTGAGCAGGTGTGAGGTTGCGGTAAACCGCTGTAGGATTGATTATACCTAACTTTTCCAATCCGTATGTTTCCATTTTAATTATCCTCCTTTTAAGTTTTTACGGTTAAATATTCCATAAAAACCTTGATACAAGTATTATGACATTCATTTATATGTTTGTCAAGAGTACAGCATATTGAATTAATAAATTATTAAGAAATTGCAATAAATTTTATATGAAAATGCGTTTTTACCGCAGATTTTACGCTATATATCAGATTTACAGCCGTATATATGAATATTTTCAGATTTATTATTGCAGTATTTATAACAAAAACCGCCAGAGCCTTGTGGCAGTGGCGGCAGTAAATTCTTATTTGAAAAGCAGCTGATTACAGCTCAGCGAAGTACTTGATTGTTCTTACCATCTGGCTTGTGTAGCTGTTCTCGTTGTCATACCATGAAACGACCTGAACCTCGTACAGACCGTCAGCAATCTTTGATACCATTGTCTGAGTAGCATCGAACAATGAACCGTATCTCATACCGATAACGTCAGAAGAAACGATAGGATCCTCGTTGTAACCGAATGAATCGGAAGCAGCAGCCTTCATAGCAGCGTTGATACCCTCAACTGTAACATCATCGCCCTTAACAACAGCTGTAAGGATAGTTGTTGAACCTGTGGGAACAGGAACTCTCTGTGCAGAACCGATGAGCTTGCCGTTAAGCTCAGGGATAACAAGACCGATAGCCTTTGCAGCACCTGTTGAGTTAGGTACGATATTAGCAGCACCTGCTCTTGCTCTTCTGAGGTCGCCCTTTCTGTGAGGACCGTCAAGTATCATCTGATCGCCTGTGTAAGCGTGGATTGTTGACATAATGCCGCTCTGGATTTCTGCATACTTGTTAAGAGTGTCAGCCATAGGAGCGAGACAGTTTGTTGTACATGAAGCAGCTGAAATTATTGTATCGTCAGCTGTGAGTGTGTTCTCGTTAACGCTGTAAACGATAGTCTTGAGGTCTTTGCCTGCGGGAGCAGAAATAACAACCTTCTTTGCACCTGCGTCAATGTGAGCCTGGCTCTTAGCCTTTGAGGTATAGAAGCCTGTACACTCCAATACAACGTCTACTCCAAGCTCGCCCCAAGGGAGCTCTGCAGCATTGGGCTTAGCATAAATTGTGATTTCCTTGCCGTCAACGATGATTGAGCCTTCGCCTGCCTCTACAGTGTGAAGACCCTGTCCGATTGTACCGCAGTATCCGCCCTGTGCTGTGTCATACTTCAAAAGGTTAGCAAGCATTTTGGGATCTGTCAAATCATTGATAGCTACTACTTCATAGCCTTCTGCATCAAACATCTGTCTGAAAGCAAGACGACCGATACGGCCAAAGCCGTTAATTGCAACTTTTACTGACATAAAAAATTCCTCCTAAAAAATTAAGGTGTCTTAATTATATTACATTTATTTAGTTTCTTCAAGTATCTTACAAAAATTTAAGGAAAAAAACTGTAAATTTTTTGTAAAATAATCATTTTTAAATAGAGATATATCAAATTGCACACAAATCATTTGTGCTTTGTGTATAAGCTGCACAAATTGTTAGACCTTTTATGTTATAAATACCAATCTTTTTTTATCGTCAAGGTTGACAATTATCAATAAAAATGTTATGCTTATTGTGTTGCATTAAGACAACATTTTTATCAATATACAAGATGTGATTAAGTGTATAGAACATTGATTACCGTAATTGTACGCTTAATGCTTTTAACTCGTAATTACTCCGTTATTACGTATTTATTCTTTTTATTTATTTTTAAAGCTTTGTTTTCCTCTGTTGCCAGAATAGAATGTCAGCGGAAAATTACTTGAATATCTTTATCAATATTAAGCTTTTTTAATTTAATACTGTTTATATTTTTTGTCGCCTGAGAAAAAATATTTTTCAGGCTTTGTTTTTTAAACCTTTTAAAATTGAATATTACCCTAATAACGAGCACCACGAGTTTAAAGCTTACGCTTGTAATTTTTTAATACTGAACAAGGAGGTGCTTTTAATTATGGATTTTATTTTGGCTATTGTTTTAATAATAGCAGTAGGCTCTATATCCGGCATAGCAGCGTTTTTTATGGGTGTAAACCACCGCAGGAAAACTGCCGAAGCGGAAATAGGCTCGGCTGAGGCTGAGGCTCAGCGTATCGTAAATGATGCCTACAAGGAAGCTGAAGCAAAGAAAAAAGAAGCCGTTTTAGAGGCTAAGGACGAAATTCACCGTCAGAGAGACGCTTCGGAAAAAGAGCTTAACGAACGCAGACGTGAAATCCAAAGACAGGAAAGACGTATACAGTCAAAAGAAGAAACACTTGACAAGAAAATCGAAAATCTTGAAAAGAAGGAAGATAAGCTTGCCAAGAAGCAAAAGGCTGTTGAAAACGAATACGCAGAAGCCGAACGCATTAAAAACAGTCATCTTGAGGTTCTGGAAAGCATATCGGGCTATACCAAGGAACAGGCAAAAAACGAGCTTCTCCGTAAGCTTGACCAGAAGCTCAATCACGAAAAAGCTGTTAAGATTATGGAATACGAGCAGCGTGTAAAGGACGAGGCGGACAAAAAAGCCAGAAACATAATTTCAATGGCCATTCAGCGTTGTGCCTCTGACTACGTGGCGGAAGCAACCGTTTCCGTAGTACAGCTTCCCAACGATGAAATGAAGGGCCGTATCATAGGCAGAGAGGGCAGAAATATCCGCTCTATCGAAACCATTACGGGCGTTGACCTCATTATAGACGATACTCCCGAGGCAATAACCATTTCGTGCTTTGAGCCTGTAAGACGTGAAATAGCAAGAATAGCTCTTGAAAAGCTTGTTGCCGACGGTCGTATACACCCCTCAAAAATCGAGGAAATGGTGGAAAAGGCAAGGCGTGAGGTCGAAAATACCATAAAGCAGGAGGGCGAGCGTACCGTTATCGAAACAGGCGTAAACGGTCTGAATGCAGACATAATAAAGCTGCTCGGACGCTTGCGTTACAGAACAAGCTACGGTCAGAACGTTCTCAAGCATTCCATAGAGGTTTGTCATTTGTCGGGTATGATAGCTCAGGAGCTGGGACTTAATCCCACAGTTGCAAAGCGTGCAGGTCTTTTGCACGACATAGGAAAGGCTATTGACCATGAGCTTGAGGGTTCGCATATAGAACTCGGCGTTGAAATCGCTAAAAAGTATAAGGAGAGCGAAGCCGTTGTACACGCTATTGCCGCTCACCACGGTGATATAGAAGCTAAAACGGTTGTAGCCTGCATAGTTCAGGCTGCCGATGCAATATCTGCGGCAAGACCTGGTGCAAGACGTGAAAATCTTGAAAACTATATCAAACGTCTGCAAAAGCTTGAAGAGGTTGCCATGTCCTTTGAGGGTGTAGATGCCTCCTACGCTATACAGGCAGGCCGTGAGATAAGAATTATGGTTAAACCCGAAGTCATTGATGACGACAGAATGGTTCTTCTTGCAAGGGAAATCTGCGAGAAAATCGAATCTGACCTTGAATATCCCGGTCAGATTAAGGTCAATATGATAAGGGAAAGCCGTGCTGTCGAATTTGCAAAATAACTTAAAACAAAAAGGTTGCTTGAAACTGAAGCAACCTTTTTTTACGATAAAACTTTCATAAACACAAACCATAAAGTTTAGGTCAAGCCTTTTTAAAGGCTTGCGGGTCGAGGGCAGAGCCCTCGTCAGGATTTTTAAGGGTGAAACCCTTAAAACTTTCATTAAGGAGGTAAAAATATGCTCAAAGATAAAAAGAAAAAACTTATCGTTGTTTTAATATGTATTTTTACAGCAGCAGTTATTCTCGCCTGCACCCTGTTCGTTTTTCCTGCAATCCACGAAAATGAATGTAAAACCAGGGTTTTTGAAGATATGAAGTCAAAAATCGACACCGTAACCTCTTCCGTCATCGGAATTATTCCTAAAGAAACAGGTGCGGACGGCTCTGTAACCTACGGCAGCGGCGGAAGCGGTGTAGTTTTCAGGCATGAGGGCGATGTATACTATGCCCTGACTGCGGCTCACGTTGTAAATAAAAGCAATTCTGATTATAAGGTTTATACGGTAAGGACAAAACAAAATATGATTCAGGACTCTGCACTGGAAAATGCCGGAATAGAGATTTTAGACAACAGTTTTTATGAATCTCTTGCCGATGTGAAAACAGAACATATAAGTATTCATTCAGATATTGCTGTTATAAGCTTCCGCTCAAAAGACGAACTGAATGTCATTGAATTTTCAGAAAACCAGCTGAAACCCAATGACCGTATTGTATGCATAGGACACCCCTATGACAAAAATCTGACATTTACCTACGGAAATATAACCTCTGATATAAAGTCTGTTATGCTGACCGACAAAATCACGGGAAAAACTTTAAGCAATAATGTTATTGAACATAACGCATACATATATTTCGGAAACAGCGGCGGAGCGGCTGTTTCCGAGGATATGAAGCTTGCAGGTATAAATATCGGCGGCTCACTTGATATATTCGGACATTTTAACAGCGGATTTTTAATTCCTTGTGAACAGCTTGACAACTGTATATCAGAATGGGAAGCCAAAAAATAAGGACAATAGAACTGTAATACTGCACACCAAGAGGGCGGCGCAAACATGTTTTGTGCCGCCCTCTTAAAATGCCGTTTTTACGGCATTTTATTTTTAGAAATGTGGAGTTTAAAGGGCAAAGCCCTTTTAAACTCCCCACCAAAGGCTCTGCCTTTGGAAACCGCAAGGGCTCTGCCCTTGACTCGCAAGCCTTTGAAAAGGCTTGACCTAAACTTTATGTTTTTACTGTCAGAATAACATCAGAATCCTTTTTCAGTTCCTCGTTCATATCGGGATATGCCGAAAGCATAGGTTCAACTTTCTTTCCGCTTTTTCTGTCAAAATAGTTCTTTGTTATCTTCGCCACAAGACCGCTGAGTGCTATAAGACAAATCAGATTAGGAACAGCCATAAGTCCGTTGAACGTATCATCTATAGCCCATATAAGCTCACTGTGAATAGTCGAGGATACAGCTATAAGTACTATGTACAGAACCTTGAAGGCTGTTACAATATATTGTTTTTTCTTATCCGAAAGCCTTCCGAAACAAAATTCAACAGCTTTTTCTCCGTAGTATGACCACGCTATGATAGTCGTAAATGCAAACAGAGGAAGTATAGCTGAAAAAACAGCAATACCGAAGCCTCCGAAATTAGCCGAAAAAAGAGACACAGCCATTTCAGTATCGTTCATATCAGCAGACAGACCTGAGATATCGAAGGTCGTCAAAAATGTAATTGACGTAAGCGTACATATTATGAAAGTATCGAAGAATACCTCAAACACTCCCCACAAGCCCTGTTTTACAGGCTCCTTTGTTTCGGAGGCGGAATGTGCTATAACCGAAGAACCAAGTCCCGCCTCATTTGAAAATACACCTCTTGCCATACCTTTTTTTATTACCTGAGAAAAAGAATATCCGAGTATTCCGCCGCCTGCCGCACTGAAATTGAAAGCCTTTTCAAATATAAGAGCAAACGCCGCAGGTATTGAGGTTATGTGCATACCTATGGCTGTAAGTGACATTATTATAAAAAGCAGCGACATAAACGGTACAAGCATGGAAGTTACCTTGCCGATACGCTGAATACCGCCTATTATTATAAATGCGGTTATAAGAGCCGTAACAGCTCCTATTGTAAGCTTTACCGCCTCAACGTTAATACCGCCCGAAATATGTGAAAGAGCTTCGGTAAGAGTTGCGGAAATTTTATTTGTCTGTACTCCGCTCATACCTATTGCGGCAAAAATACAGAACACTGCCGCACAGATACCTAGCCATCTGCATTTAAGACCGTAAGCTATGTAATAAAATGAACCTCCCGACAAATTTCCCTGTTTATCTTTTTTTCTGAAATACAGTCCCAGAACGTTTTCAGAGTAATTTGTAACCATTCCGAAAAAAGCCGATACCCACATCCAGAATACAGCCCCCGGCCCTCCTGTAAGAATAGCCGAGATAACTCCTATTATATTTCCCGTACCTACAGTTCCCGAAATAGCCGTGGAAAAAGCTTCAAACTGAGATACCGATTTTATTTCGGAATGACCTGACGAAGATTTCTTTTTCCCCAAGCTTTTTAAAGCAGGAATTATAGTCGTACTGAGAGATTCCCTGAAATGTCTTACCTGGAGAAATTTGGTTCTTAACGTCAAAAGAATTCCTGTACCGAGTATAAGTATTACAACAGGCCAGCCCCAGACAATTCCGTTAATAATATTGTTGATTTTTTCAATTTCAGATAAAATTTGCTCCCACATTACTAAATCCTCCTCACAAACATGGGGAAATATACGCATTCGGAAAGCGGACAGCCCGATACTGCCGCTTAATAATTACTACAAAACAATATATATTACATAAGTATATTTTTATACTGCACTGTCCGTATTTTTCGCTGAAAAAACATCAGTATTATAGCATAAATATAATTGCGTATCAAGTAAAAATTTTGTATCTTAAAATATAAATCAGCTGATTCACAACAAATACGGATATTTTTTCTTTTATTCTGTTGAAAAGATTTATCGTATATGATATAGTAATATGCGCTTGCATAATTTTTTAACAGGAGGTTTTATTTTTGGATTTAGCTGAAATTATAGTATTTATTGTTTACTTGCTGTTCATGCTGGGAATAGGCGTTTTCTTCTTTATCAGAACAAAAAGCGGCGGAGAAAAAACCTACTTTCTCGGCGGAAGAGAAATGGGACCTTGGGTAACGGCACTGTCGGCAGGTGCTTCCGATATGAGTGCATGGGTTCTTATGGGACTTCCGACAGCTATTTATTCTTTAGGTATGGGACAGGTATGGATTCCCGTCGGACTGATAATCGGCTACTCTATAAGCTGGATTGTTGAAGCACCCCGACTCCGCAGGTTTTCCATAGTTGCCAATGACTCCATAACTATACCGCAGTATCTGAAAAACAGATTTTTGGAAAAATCAAATGTATTGCAGATAATATGTGCAATAGTATTTCTGATTGCTTATACCATTTATTCCGCATCAAGCTTTAAGGCCTGCGGTACGCTGTTTAATACAGTACTCGGAATTGACCCGACTGTGGCTATGTATCTTGCCGCAGTAATCATTGTAGGATATACATTTCTTGGTGGATTTTCTGCCGTATGCTGGACAGACTTCTTTCAGGGACTGCTTATATTTGCAGGTATGATGATTGCTCCCATATTTGCAGTTTCAATGATTGATATGTCTAATATGTCGCAGATTGCCGCTTCAAATCCCAACTACTGGAATGCTTTCACAGACTGGAAAGAAATTGTTTCGGGTCTTGCGTGGGGACTTGGATATTTCGGTATGCCGCATATTATAATCCGTTTTATGTCTATGCGTTCTCAGAAGGATATGAAAAAATCTGCAATTATAGGCATAACATGGACATTGTTTATAGTTGTATTTGCTGTTGCCATCGGTATAACAGGTCTTGCGTTCCTCGGCTTTGACGAAAAAACAAGTGAAAATTCTCTTGTATTTATAACCATGGTAAGAAGAATATTCCCCGGAATTATGTCGGGTATTCTTCTCTCGGCAGTTCTTGCAGCATCTATGAGTACGGCTGACAGCCAGCTGCTTTCCGCATCTTCATCATTTGCCAGCGATTTATACAAGCCTGTATTCCGCAAGAATAAGGCAAGCAATAATGAAATGCAGTGGGTAGGCAGAATTGTTGTACTTGCAATAGCTCTTATTTCTTTGCTTATCGCATCAAATCCCGAATCGGGTTCTATTATGAGTCTTGTTACAAACGCATGGGGATTGTTCGGTGCGGCAATAGGTCCTTCAATTCTTCTCAGTCTTTTCTGGAAACGCTTCAGCTTCAAGGGAGCTGTTGCAGGCATTGCCACAGGTGCAATAGCAGATATTTGCTGGATGATATTCTGTTCATCAACAGGAATTTACGAAATCATTCCCGGATTTGCTGCCGGAATGATTGCTGCTGTAGTAACAACTTTGGTTACAAAAAAGCCCTCAAAAGAGGTTGAAGAGCTTTTCGATAAAGCCGTAAATTATACCGACTGATTAACACATATAATTCTAATACATTAAGGCAAGGAGCCGGCTCGTTTTTATTTTTGAGCCGGCTCCTTTTGAAATTTTGAAATATGAGAGTTTATAAGGCTTTCGCCCTTGAAAAGGCTTGACCTAAACTTTATAGTCTGTCTCCGTCTGAGTTTAGTCCGTATCAAGCTTGAGTACTGCCATAAAAGCCTCCTGCGGAACCTCTACGCTTCCAAGCTGACGCATTCTTTTTTTACCCTCCTTCTGTTTTTCAAGAAGCTTCTTTTTACGGGTAATATCTCCGCCATAGCACTTTGCAAGTACGTCCTTACGCATAGCCTTGACAGTTTCTCTTGCTATGATTTTCCCTCCTATGCAAGCCTGTATCGGAACCTCAAACAACTGTCTGGGAATTTTCTCCTTCAGCTTTTCCGTCATTTTTCTTGCTCTGCTGTAGGCTTTGTCGGCATGGATAATAAATGAAAGTGCGTCCACTATTTCTCCGTTGAGCATAATATCAAGTTTAACAAGCTTGCTTTCGGCATAGTCTGAAAGCTCATAGTCAAAGGAAGCATATCCCCTTGTCCGTGATTTCAGCGTATCGAAAAAGTCGTATATAATTTCGGCAAGGGGAAGCTCATAGTGTATGTCAACTCTGTCACTGTCTATATAGGTCATATCCTTGAATATGCCTCGTCTGTCCTGACAAAGCTCCATAATATTTCCTACATATTCGGATGGAGCATAAATATGAGCGTTTGTCATAGGTTCTTCGGCTTTGGATATAAAACCCGGGTCGGGATAATTTGTAGGGTTGTCTATCATTTCGACAGTGCCGTCAGTTTTGGTTATTCTGAAAATAACGCTGGGAGCGGTTGTTATAAGGTCAAGGTTGTATTCTCTTTCAAGTCTTTCCTGAATAATTTCCATATGGAGCAGTCCGAGAAAACCGCAGCGGAATCCGAATCCGAGTGCTACTGATGTTTCGGGTTCAAAGGAGAGTGAAGCGTCATTAAGTTTGAGTTTTTCGAGTGCGTCCCTCAAATCGGTATACTTAGCACCGTCCGCAGGGTAAACACCGCAGAATACCATTGACTGAACTTCTCTGTATCCGGGTAAGGGTTCGCTTGCGGGATTTTTTGAAAGCGTTACTGTATCTCCGACCTTTGCGTCCTGTACGCTTTTTATTGCTGC
>ONDU01000031.1 GCA_900316615.1 uncultured Eubacteriales bacterium
TCCTCCATAGTTACTGCAAGAGTATTTTCATATCCAAGCATAACATTTCCAAGTGAATCACCGACCAGTATGGCGTTTATTCCGGCTTCGTCAATAAGCCTTGCGGTAGAGTAATCATATGCAGTAAGCATACTTATTTTTGTTCCGTCCTTTTTGCAGCTCTGCATGGTTAAAACGGTATTTTTCATTTCAGCAGCATCCTTTCAATAATTTCGTAATTTTCAGATAACTCAGTTTTGTCTTTATTCTTTGATTTTGATATTTGAAGAACCTTTATACCCAATGCCTTGTAAATTTCCTTAGCTTGTGCGTCAGGTATGCGAAGATGTTTTTCAACTGTATTTACATCTCCACGCTCAATAGCTCCCGTAAGAGCCTGTTCAACTCCGTTTTCGAGAGCATTTTTAAGATTATCCAGCATAAGCGGTGCAATCAAGGCATATGAAGCCTGTTCGGAAAATCCGCAGTCCTTGAGAAGCTCTGTAGATGTGTACAGCAATCCCATAAGATGATTGCTTGCCATAGCCAGTGCGGTATGATAAAGAGGCTTTTTTTCTTTATCGACAGTGTAAGTCTTATTTCCCATATCCTCGAGCAGACCTGTAGCTTTTTGCAAAAAAGCTTCGCAGCCCTCCAAGGTGAAGAAAGCACTGCCAAGAAGCTTATATGAGCTGAATTTACTGCTGAATGCGTATATAGGGTGAATGCTTCCCGTATATGCACCAAGCTGAGATGCTCCGGTAAAAACATCAGATGATAATGAGCCACTAAAATGACATATAATTTTATTTTTGACTGATTTTTTATCAATGCAATCCCATACATTTTTTATTTCGCTGTCATTGACAGTTATAAAAAGGGTATCGCTTGAAATTAAAAGCTCCGAAAGCGTTGAAAAAGCTTTCGTATTACAAAAATCGGCGGCTTCAACAGCATTTTTAAAGGTTCTGCTGTAAAATCCTGTTATAAGGTGCTGTGAGTGTTCGGTTATGTACTTCCCCATAGAGACTCCGACTCTTCCGGCACCTATTATACCAATTTTCATATTATCACCTCCGTAAACAGCTTGATACCGAAGTGACGACATATCCTCTGATGCAGCTTCGTTAAGAATGCCGCTCAATAGAATAATAACACAAAAAAGGATTTTGAGCAATATATACAGAAAATATTGTTTGTATTTGTTTGACGTTAAGCTGTGATATGGGAGTTTTGCTGCGGCTGCATATGCCGAAAGTGAATATCTCCGGCATATGCAGCCGCAGTTTCAGCATAGCAGAAAATATATTCTAATATTTAAGTTGTATTTTGAAATAATAGTAAAAAGCAGTAAAGAATACTGTTTAAAACTCAGTTTATAATATAAAAAGACTTGAATTTAAAGGAAGATATTGGCTTATGAAAAGAATAGGAAGTTATACAATACAATATGAAAATAATCCGCTGATAGCAGGATTTGGTTCAGTGGCAGGAAAAAAAGAGGGAGAGGGTCCTTTGTCACAATGGTTTCACAAAATAGAAAATGATACGAAGCTTGGCTGTGAAACGTGGGAACAGGCTGAAAGCAAAATGCAGAGTGAAGCTATAGAGCTTGCGTTAGAGAGGGCACTCATGCAGGAAAAAGATGTTCAGATAGCATTTGGAGGTGATTTGCTTAACCAGTGCATAAGTACAAGCTACAGTTTAAGAGGATTTGGAATACCTTTTTTAGGACAGTACGGAGCCTGCTCAACTATGGTACAAAGTCTTGTTATGGCAGGAATTATGGTAGACTGCAATTTTGCGGAAAGGGCACTTGCCGTTACTTCATCGCATTTTTGTTCAGCAGAAAGGCAGTATCGTTTTCCTCTGGAATACGGAGGGCAGCGTACACCCACGGCACAGTGGACGGTAACGGGAAGCGGAGCGGTGGTGGTAGCTAAGCAGGGAAATCCGGTATGCCTTAAACATTGTACGATAGGTAAAGTTACGGACATGGGTATAACTGACATAAACAATATGGGGGCAGCTATGGCACCTGCTGCAAGCGATACAATAAAAGCTTATTTGTGGGATACGGGAACAGTGCCCTCGGATTACGATTTGATTTTGACAGGCGATTTGGGAAAAGTCGGTTCGGAGCTTTTAAATGAGCTGCTTCTGAAAGAAAATACAGATATATCAGGTAAGCACAATGACTGTGGTATGATGATATATGATATGGAAAGGCAAGACGTTCATTCTGGAGGAAGCGGCTGCGGCTGCTGTGCAAGTGTGTTGTGCAGTCTTATTCTTGAAAAAATGTGCAGACGTGAGCTGAACAACATTCTTGTAATAGCAACAGGTGCGTTGATGTCGCCTACGTCAAACCAACAGGGAGAAAGTATACCGGGTATTGCACATCTTGTACATTTGCAGACGCAGTAGCTTATTTGGAAAAAGACTGAGATGTAATGCGGGAAAGCGATTGCAGAACCTTTCGGACATTTGTCCGAAAGTAAATTTCAAGGGCTTCCTTGAAATTTGTCAAAAGCAAAGCTTTTGACATCTGCAATCGCTTTCTGAGAGAAAACGCAGTTGTCTGTACGGAAAAATATTGTAAATTGTAAGGTAAGCGGTTCGCAGAAAAACGTATAAGTAATACATAACAAAAAATATATGATAAATTCTATAATAAAAAGCGAAAAAGTTCTTTAATTTTTAGTAAAGTTTTGTTATAATTAACTTTAAGAGTTTCAGAAAGCTTATTAGGCGTATTTGTACAGAAAAAGTTTTTATATTTTTAAGGGTAAGTTTATAATTATTTTATATAAAAGGTGGGTGTATTCATTTATGAAAGGGAATACAGGATTTCAGGTATCGCTTGCAAAGATAGCTAAAGAGCTTCAGATGGAGCTGATATATACTCCGGCAGATGCGAATGACATATACATAAAATCACCGAATGTAATACGTCCGGGAATTGAGCTTACGGGATTTCTTGAGTTTTACACTCCCGAAAGGCTTATACTTTTGGGAAATACCGAGTATGCATATTTAAAGAGATTCGGAAGTGAGCAGAGGACATATGTTTTAAACAATATTCTGCAAAGAAAGCCGCCTGCGGTAATCGTCTCAAGGAAGCTGGAAATTCTTGATGAGCTTATGAAGGTCGCAAAGGTATGTGAGGTATCAATATTAAGGTCTGATGAGTCTACCTGCGATATGATGGCGTCGCTGATAACGTTTCTTAATACAGAGCTTGCTCCGAGAATTACAAGACACGGAGTTCTGGTTGAGGTATACGGCGAGGGAATACTGCTTACGGGTGACAGCGGAGTCGGAAAAAGTGAAACGGCTATCGAGCTTATGAAGCGGGGTCACAGACTTATTGCAGATGATGCGGTTGAAATACGAAAGGTATCAAGTAAGATGCTTATAGGAAGCTCACCTGAGAATATACGTCATTTTGTTGAGCTGAGAGGTATAGGAATTATCAATGCAAGGCGTATATTCGGTATGGGCTCGGTAAAGGTGAGCGAAAAGATTGATATGGTAATTACGCTTGAAAACTGGGATAAGGCAAAGGTATATGACCGTATGGGAATAGACAATGAATATACGGAAATTCTTGACGTTGAAGTACCGTGTCTTACAATACCCGTAAAACCGGGAAGAAACCTCTCTATTATAATAGAGGTTGCGGCTATGAACAACAGACAGAAGAAAATGGGATATAATGCCGCACAGGAGCTTTTGGCAAACTTGGGTATGAATATCGGAGTAGAGGACAACAAGAGAAAGCTGGACTGGTAATAAATATTTGTCAAAACCGACCTTTGTTTGAAAACAAAATATTGTTAGGCACAGCTTTATTGCGAAACTAAAAAATACATTATACGATATACGGAGGAAATATGTACTACGTTCACAGTGTTATTGAGATAGCGAGAAGATATGGATTTGAGGTAAAAATGAACGAAAGTATGAGCAAGCATACTACGTTCAAAATAGGAGGAAATGCGGAGGTTTTTATAACTGTAAATAATATAGAAGGACTTATAGATATTTTGCAAAGGTGCAGGGAAAATGAAGTACCTGTATTTATATTGGGAAAAGGTTCAAATCTTCTTGTTTCTGATGACGGAATTGACGGTGTTGTGATAAAGCTTGGCGGCAAATTTAAGGACATAGCTATGCTTGATGATGAAACCGTATACTGTGCGGCAGGAGTAAGTCTGGCAAGACTTTGCAGCTACGCATGTGACAAGGGGCTGAGCGGACTTGAATTTGCATGGGGAATACCGGGCAGCGTAGGTGGAGCTGTATATATGAACGCAGGTGCGTACGGAGGAGAAATGAAGGATGTAGTAACAAGCAGCAGTTATATTGACAAAGAAGGAAAAACAGGCAGCTTCTGTATAGCTCAGATGAATATGGGATACAGACACAGCATATATTCCGAAAACGGATATGTAATAACGGGAGCAACGTTCAGACTTCACAGGGATTCACATGTTGAAATAAGAAACCGAATGGACGAAATTATGAAAAAAAGAAAGGATAAGCAGCCCGTTGAATTTCCCAGTGCGGGAAGTGTGTTTAAAAGACCGGAAGGATATTATGCAGGTACGCTTATACAGGAGGCAGGACTGATGGGAAAATCCGTTGGAGGAGCTCAGGTAAGCGAAAAACACGCAGGCTTTATTATAAATAAGGGAGAGGCTACCTGCAGGGACGTTTTAAAACTTATAAAGCAGGTACAAAAGACAGTTAAGGAAAAATCAGGCGTTGAGCTTGAATGTGAGATAAAGCCAACAGGAAAATTTTAAAGACGGATAGTGAAAAGGTGGCGGACGGATATGGATTTTGTTATAGTTATAGGTTTGTCGGGAGCAGGAAAGTCTAGTGCTTTGCATACTTTGGAGGATATAAACTATTATTGTGTGGATAATATTCCGCCGGTAATGATTTCTACCTTTTATGAGCTTAGTAAAAATTCATCAGATCCGAAGCTGTCAAAGATAGCTGTAGTTACAAACGTAAGGGACAGCTCAGACTACAAGGAACTGGCACGTTCGCTTACAAGTCTGAGGCTGGACGGTGCACAGTACAAAATACTTTTCCTTGACAGCAGAGATGATGTTCTTATAACAAGGTATAAGCAGACAAGAAGAAAGCATCCTCTTCTTGATGCCTGCAACGGTTCCACGGTAGATGCCGTAAAGCTTGAAAGAGAGCTGCTTTCGTATATAAGACAAAAAGCAGATTATGTTATAGACAGTACGCTTCTGAATGCAACTCAGCTCAAAGAGAGAGTTCAAACGCTTTTCCTTGGAAATCAGGAAAGGGGAATAACAATATCATGTATGTCATTCGGATTTAAGTACGGTATTCTTTCGGAGGCGGATTTGGTTTTTGATGTGAGATGTCTGCCCAATCCCTACTATATAGATAAGCTGAGAAATAAAACAGGTCTGGATAGAGAAGTAAGGGATTATGTAATGTCCAAGGAAGAAAGTGTAAAGCTTTATGAAAAAATAGTGGATCTTATAGATTTTTCACTTCCGCTTTACGAGAAAGAGGGAAAAAGTCAGATTACGATAGGAATAGGCTGTACAGGCGGTCATCACAGGAGTGTTACCTTTGCGTTTATGCTGTATCACTATCTTACGGAAAAGGGATATAAGGTTATAATAAGCCACAGGGATATAAGAAAGGGCTGAACAGATTATTTTTGACAGAGGTGGGATTTAAAAATGTCCTTTTCGTCTGATACAAAAAAGGAGCTTTGCAGAACTCAGATAAACAGCAGAGAGGAAATGACATCGGAATGTTACGGTATGCTTTTATACTGCAAGCGTTTTGGTGCAGACAATATTGTTTTCAGCACTGAAAATTACTTTGTTGCAAACAGATTTTGTGAGCTTATGAGTGTAAGCTTCGGAGTTATTACCGAAAAAACCTCCGTTCTTACGGAAAGGCACGGAGGGGGCAGTATTTTTACCGTATCTCTTCCTGTAAAAAGTGAGTGCGAAAGGGTTTTTAAATACTTCGGATATGTCGGAAACGAAATAAGCAGGCGTATAAATAATGCTATGCTTGAGGACGATGTTTCTGTTTCCGCTTTTCTGAGGGGAGCTTTTCTTAGCTGCGGTTCGGTAAACAATCCCGAAAAGGATTATCATTTGGAATTTGCAGTTCCGTACAGAAATCTTTGCAGGGATTTGGTAAAGCTTATAAGCAGTGTGGACAGACTTATGTATACGCTTAAAATAGTGGAGCGTAAGGGTATATATGTTGCCTATCTCAAGGACAGCGAGCAAATCTCTGATTTGCTCGCATTTATGAATGCTCCCATAGCTTCAATGAACATAATAGAAACAAAAATCATAAAGGAAATACGCAATAATACAAACAGAAAAATCAATTCAGAGGTTGCAAATATGAAAAAAACCATAACAGCCTCTATGAAACAGATAAAAGCCATAGAAAAAATCCGTGACTGTTCAGGTCTTGAAAGTCTGAGCAGTGAGCTTCGTGACGTAGCGGTTATGCGTCTTGAAAATCCTGATATGTCGCTGAGGGATATAGGAAAAAATCTGAATCCGCCGATAAGCCGAAGCGGAGTTAATCACAGACTGCAAAAGCTTATGGAGCTTGCAGAAGATTGCAGTAAACAGAAATGAGCTTATATCTGATATTATACGGAAGAGGGTGATAAAAGAATGTCTTTTGTACATTTGCACGTTCACAGCGAATACAGTCTGCTTGACGGTGCGTGCAGAATTGACAGGCTTATCGACAAGGTTAAGGAATACGGCGGAAATGCGGTTGCGGTTACTGACCACGGCAATATGTATGCGGCAGTGGATTTTTATAAGGAAGCTCTGAAAAAAGGAATAAAGCCGATAATAGGCTGCGAGGTTTATGTAGCATCGGGAAGCAGGCTGAAAAAAATAGGAAGCGGTGAAAGAAAAAATTATCATCTTATACTTCTCTGCGAAAACAATACAGGCTATCAGAACCTTATAAAGCTGGTATCGAAAGGCTGGACAGAAGGCTTCTACGGTAAGCCCAGAATAGACAGAGAGCTTCTTGAGCAGTATCACGAGGGACTTATATGTCTTTCGGCGTGTCTTGCAGGAGAAATACCGCAGTATATTCTTGCAGGCGATTATGAAAGAGCAAAAAAGACAGCCTGTTATTACCGTGAGCTTTTCGGTGAAAACAATTTTTATATAGAGCTTCAGAATCATAATATAAAAGAACAGCTCTTTGTACTGCCTCATCTTATAAATCTTTCAAAAGAAACGGGTATACCTCTTGCAGCTACCAATGACTGTCACTATATAAATAAGACTGACAGTGAACTTCATTCGATTTTGCTGTGCATACAGACTAACCATACAATAAACGACCCTCAAAAAATGGAGTTCGCAACAAATGAGTTTTATGTTAAATCAGAAAATGAAATGCGGGAGATTTTTGCGGAGGTTCCGGAAGCGGTTGACAATACTCAGCTTATCGCAGACAGATGTAACGTAAGCTTTGAGTTCGGAAAGACAAAGCTTCCTCATTTTGATGTACCCGACAATCAGGATCATTTTGAATATTTTAAAAATCAGTGCTTTAAGGGACTTTATGAAAAATACGGAAGCAATCCGAAAAAAAGCATAGAAGAAAGACTTGAGTATGAGCTTGGCGTAGTAAAACGGATGGGCTATGTTGACTATTATCTGATAGTTAACGATTTCATACAGTATGCAAAAAGGCACTCTATACCCGTAGGCCCCGGCAGAGGTTCGGGAGCAGGAAGTCTTGCGGCATACTGCATAGGAATTACAGGCATAGACCCGATAAAGTACAGCCTTATTTTTGAGAGATTTTTAAATCCCGAACGTGTCAGTATGCCTGACTTTGACATAGATTTCTGTACGGAAAGACGGCAGGAGGTTATAGATTATGTTGTAAGGAAGTACGGAGAAGAGCATGTAGCTCAGATTGTAACATTCGGAACGATGGCGGCGAGAGGTGCGGTAAGAGATGTTGCGAGAGCGATGGCTATATCTTATTCCACAGCGGACGCAGTTGCAAAGCTCATACCGAATGAGCTGCATATAACTCTGAAAAAAGCCCTTGAGGCTTCAAAGGAGCTTAAATCAAGATACGACACCGATTCCGTAATACATAAGCTTATAGATACCGCAATAGCTATAGAAGGTACTCCAAGACACGCTTCAAAGCATGCGGCAGGTGTTGTTATTACAGAAAAACCTGTAAACGAGTACGTACCGCTTGCTAAAAATGATGATGCGGTAGTCACGCAGTATACTATGACCACTCTTGAAGAGCTGGGACTGCTAAAAATGGATTTTCTTGGACTTAGAAACCTTACGGTAATAAATGATGCCGAAGCTATGATAAAGGCTTCAAACCCGAATTACAGCGAGGCTGAAGTTGATGAAAGAGATAAAAAAACATTCCGAATGCTTTCACAGGGCTATTCAGAGGGTGTGTTCCAGTTTGAAAGCGGCGGTATGAAAAATATGCTCATACAGCTTAAACCCGAAAGCGTCGAGGATTTGATAGCGGCAATATCGCTTTACCGTCCCGGACCTATGGACTCAATACCAAGATTTATAGAAAACCGTCACAATCCCGATAAGGTAACGTATAAGCACCCTATGCTTAGGGATATACTTGACGTTACATACGGCTGTATAGTCTATCAGGAACAGGTTATGCAGATATTCAGGGCTTTGGCAGGATACTCTCTGGGACGTGCGGATATAGTAAGACGTGCGATGTCCAAAAAGAAAAAGGACGTTATGGAGCGTGAAAGGGAAATTTTCATAAACGGTCTTACAGATGAAAACGGAAATGTAGAGGTTGAGGGCTGTTTAAGACGTGGTGTCAGCAAAAGTATTGCAGAAGAAATATTTTCGGAAATGGAAAGCTTTGCTTCATATGCCTTCAACAAATCGCATGCCGCCGCATATGCTAATGTTTCATATAAGACGGCATGGCTAAAATGCCGTTATCCCAAAGAGTATATGGCGGCACTTCTTACGTCTGTTCTCGACAATTTCGGAAAGCTTGCAAGCTATACCGAGGAATGTGCAAGACTTAATATAAAGGTACTTCCTCCTCATGTAAATTACAGTATGAAGTCATTTACCGTTGACGGTGAAAATATACGCTTTGGTCTTGTTGCCGTAAAAAATATAGGCAAAAGCTTTATAGATGATATTATATGCGAAAGAGAAAACGGTGATTTTACTTCATTTTATGATTTCTGCAATAGAATGTACGGTAAAAATATGAATTCGAGAGCCTTGGAAAGTCTTGTAAAATGCGGTGCTTTTGACGGTATGGGCTATAACAGGCGTGAAATGGTCAATTCACTGAAAATAGTTCTTGAAAGCTGTGAGCGTGACTACAAGAGAAATATTACGGGACAGATGAGCTTCTTTGACGATATGGAAGAACAGGACAGTCCCGTAAATCAGCTCGTAACAAGTGCCGATGATTTTTCCGTTCCCGAAAAGCTTGCTATGGAAAAGGAAATAACAGGTATGTATCTCTCGGGACACCCTGTAGACCGTTATAAGGATATAATAAGCAGGCTTAAGCCTGATAAAATTATAAATATATGCAATGCTGACGAAAACAGGAGATATTCGGACGGAGACAGAGCAGTTGTTGTGGGAGTTCTGTCAAACGTAAAAATTCGCACTACAAAAAATAATCAGACTATGGCAACTGCCGTTATAGAGGACAGGAGCGGAAGTATAGAGGTTATGATATTTCCGCAGGTGTTTGATAAGAGCGGACGGCTTTTGTCGGACGGAAGCGTAGTAAGAATTGCAGGCTCAGTAAGTATGCGTGAGGACGAAAAGGTAAAGCTTTTATGCAACGATGTAACCGGAATAAAACAGCTTGCTCAGGAAATCACAAGGAGTAATTCCGATGACGGTAAAAGCTTACGAAAGCCCGAAACAAATACCTCGGCAAGAAGCAATGCGGATAATATATCTGACAGCAAAAACAAAGCACATCTTCTTTATATAAGAATTGACAATCTTCAGAGCGAAAAATTTAAAAAAGTGAAAAATCTGCTTGAGATATTTGACGGAAATACTCAGGTTGTTTTCAGGCTGACGGATACGGGAAAGAAAGTATCTGCTCCCAGAAGTCTTTGGGTAATGCTTAACGAACCGCTTGTTAGAGAGCTTAAATATATACTTGGAGATGAAAATGTTTTTGTACGCTGAAGCAGGCACTTATAAAAAAATAAGTTATAAAAGGAGAGATATAGTTATGAATGTAGATTTAGAAGGAGTAATAAGAATTTTTTGCCTTATAAGCGGAGTATCTGCGATTATTACAGGAATTTTGAGAATTATTTTTTCTTTGAGTGATGAAAGAAAAAGAAAAAATATTATTCCTGCCGCAGTATCCATAGTTATGGGTATTCTGGTAATATTTCTGCTGCCGATGTTCCTGATGTCAATGATTTTCAAGTGATGCTGATACAGTCGGTTTTTGTGCAGATAACAAATACATAATATTTACATATCTTTTAAAAAAAGGTCTTGAAAATTATGGCAAATATAACTATAATATAAATCAGATTATTATTTATACAAATACTGGGGGGCTTAAAATGTCAGAGAAAGCTATAGCAGTTTTAACCAGCGGCGGTGATGCACCGGGAATGAATGCGGCTGTACGTGCCGTTGCAAGAGCTGCTTTGTGCAAAGGAATGAGGGTTATAGGAGTTCGCAGAGGATATAACGGACTTCTTAACGGCGATGTTTTTGAAATGAATCTTCGTTCCGTATCAGATATTATCCATAGAGGCGGTACGGTGCTTTACACTGCAAGAAGTGAGGAGTACAATACTCCTGCAGGAGTAAAGAAAGCTGCCGATACGTGCAGAAATCTTGGCGTATCGGGAGTTGTTGTAATCGGCGGAGACGGTTCTTTCCGCGGAGCAAGAGATTTGACCGGTCAGGGAATACTTTGTGTAGGTATACCCGGCACTATAGACAACGATATTGCATGCAGTGAGTATACAGTAGGTTTCGATACCGCTATGAATACCGCTATGAATATGATAGACCATATCCGTGATACCGCTCAGTCACACGACAGATGCAGTGTAATAGAGGTTATGGGCAGACGCTGCGGAGATATTGCCTTGCAGACAGGTATAGCTGTAGGTGCAACCGCAATACTCGTTCCCGAAAAAAGCTATGACCTCGAAAAGGATATTATCCAAAGAATGATTGCAACTCAGAAGACAGGCAAAAAGCACTTCATAGTTATTGTAGCAGAGGGTGTAAGCGGTTCAGCTGAAATCGCAAAGCGTATACAGGAAAGAACAGGTGTTGAAACAAGACTTACCGTTTTGGGTCATGTTCAGCGTGGCGGTATGCCTACCTTGAGAGACAGGGTTGTTGCAAGTGCTATGGGTCATAAGGCGGTTGAACTGCTTTCAAACGGTATAGGCAACAGGGTGGTTGCTATGACTAACGGAAAAATAGTAGACTATGATATTACTGAAGCTCTAAATATGAAGAGAGTTTTTGACGAGGAGCTTTATCAGCTGGCTCTCGATATATCTATATGATTAATTACTGTATTATTTGTTTAATTAAAAACGTTTCTTGATTAAACGTAACTCTGATTGAATTCAGCCTTTCTGAAGGCTTGCGGCTTGTGAGTTGAATGCCGCTTAATTATCATGTTGTCACGAAAGCTTTACGTTGATTAAGAAGTGTGGTACAGGACAGCGGAGGGCAAGGTCTTTGAAAAAGACCTTGCCCTCCGCTGTCCTGTCAAAATATATCCGTACCAAACCTCCGTATACGCTCAAGCTGCGATTGCAGACGGCAAAAGCGTTCGCTTTTGCCAAATTGCAAGGTATACCTTGCAATTTCGTTTCAGACATTTGTCTGAAACGGTCTGCAATCGCAATTCTCCCCGAAAGTAATTGAGTATGATTGAAGTAAGGCGTTTTTTATGCTTCAAATGGTGAAAGATATGTGATACAGCATAAATATATATGCGTTTTTTAAAATATTCTGTTGATATTTTTATATAGGTGTTGTATAATAAAAACGTAAATATATTTTTAGCATGGGAGGTTTACTTATGAAACTGAATAAAATAGCAGCCGCAATACTTTCGATTGTTATGATAATAAGTTTTACGGTTACAGCAGGTGCAGTAGTGGAAACAGACGGTATTTTGTATGAACGAATAGATTCTTCTGCCTGTCTGGAAATTAAGGGAATTATGCCCGGAGGAGTTCTTTCAGAAGCAGAAAATGTTACTATACCTTACTCAATAAACGGCAGTGAGGTAGTTAAAATCGGAAGCCGTGCGTTTATGAACAACGGAACGGTAAAGCAGCTTTTTTTACCAAGCGGATTAAAGGAAATTTCAGAATATGCTATGTATGGTATGACTAATCTTGAAGAAATAGTTTTACCTTCTAAGCTGCAAAGCTTGGGAACTAATGCTTTTTACAAATGTACGTCATTGCAGAGTGTAACATTCAATACAGCAAATCTGCCGGAGATAGCAAAATATACTTTCTTTGGCTGCACACAGCTTGATGATGTTATACTGTCAAATTCTATACTTGTTATTGATGACTACGCTTTTGCAAGCTGTGCAAATATGAAAAGGATATACATACCGTCATCTGTTGCGGAAATTTCCGATAACGCTTTTGTCGGAAGCAACCTTGTTACAATATACGGAGGAGCAGGTTCAGTTGCCGAGTATTATGCGTCAAGAAAAGGAATACCGTTTGTTGTAGTGGAAGGAAAGCACACGACAACTCTTACAAATAAAATTGATACAGTAAAATATTTTATGATGAATGATATGTCATGTTATACCGAAGAGAGCGTAAGTACACTGGAAACTGCTTATCAAAATGCTGTCTTGGTAAGAGATGAGTTTTTCTCGTCTCAGCAGGATATAGATACAGCGGAAGCAGCATTGGAGAATGCTTATTTAGGATTACAGTTAAAGCTTATGCCTTTTTTGGAGGAAAAGCTTTTACATGCTAAACAATGCTTGAATAATCCCGAAATGTACAGGGCAGGAACTTTGGACAGTCTGAGTATTGCTGTAGAAAAAGCCGATAAGGTTGTAAATAAAGTCCTTCCCTCAAACAATGAGGTGGAAAATGCAATAAACAGACTTGATTCGGGTATGGCTCAGCTTTACGAGCTTATAAAAGGTGATGTGAATGACGACAGGCTTGTAAATCTTACAGACGCTGTTATTATACAGAGAAGTATACTTGGTACTGTAAATCTGGAAGGTGAGGCACTTTATTGTGCGGATTATAACAGTGACGGAAAAATAAGCGTTGCAGATGTCGTTTATATTCAAAGGTATATAATGAACTGATTCATATTTTAGTTTTGAAGGTTATTAAGAGAAAGTGCTATGAACAAGAAAATCATATCTTTAATTTTATGCATACTTTTTACAGCTTCCACGCTTTTCGGCTGTTCGTTTGTTCCGAAAGCTTTAAAGGGGGAACAGCTTGACAATGATGACAGCGATGATACTTTAGCTGCTTCTGCTGATGATACGTCTGAATTGCCGCAAACAGATGCTTCCGAGCTTCCGTTATCTGAACCTGAAACAACTGAACCGCATAATAAGACTGAAGAAGTCAATGTGAGACCTGCTGAGTGGTCAGCAGTGGAATGGGAGGACTATTCAAGTCAGTACTTCACATTGAAGATACCTAAGGGCTGGAAAGTACAGTGCAGAGGAGATGCCAGTCAGATGCAGTGGATGGTAACTTCTCCTGACGAAAATGTAGGTCTTTCAAATCTTGACCATGCATATGCTACAAAGGATGCAGGTGTAGGACAGTCAATAGGAATGGATATCAGCTTATCCCAAGGAACTGTTCAGGAGTATTTTGAAGCTGTATTTGCAAATTCAACCGATTATTTTACGGTAAAAAATTCATGCGTTCCAAGCAACAAGGAGCAGCTTCAGGCAATTCGTCCCAATACGCCAATACATGATTATCAGACGTTATATGCTGTATTTAAAGAGAACGGTCTTGAGGGCGAGGGGATTTATTCGGCAGTAATTATGGATTCACCCGATGTTATAACAGGCGGAAGAAACTACGGAGTGTGGGAAATAAATATAGTTTTCACTGAGTGGGCACCGCAGGGTCAGCTTGTAAACTGGATACCTGTGCTTTCAAATATTGCACAGTCGTTTGCCTATACGGATTACTATTTACAGCAGTGGAAAAGTATAGCCTCAGGAAATACGTCATCTCCGTCAACAATGAGCGATACCGATCCTGTTATGGAGGCATTTGAAGAAAGAAGCAAGTCTGATATAATTATTCAGGAAAAGCGTTCTGATATGCTTGGAGAGTATGAGCGTGTTTATGACAATAATACGGGAGAAATTTACAGGGCATACAATGGCTTCCTCGATGACATTGGCAGCGAACAGAAACGCTATACTTCTATTACCGACAACCAGTATGCTGAAGGTTTTGTAGGCTGGATAGATAAGCCTTAGCTTTTGAACAAATAAAAAAACAGTTATTAATTTGTTTTAACTTTCTAATTCATAAAATAAAAACATCGGAACTTTTGTGCTTTAGGCTCTGTGTCAATAGTTGGGGTAAACCCGAGTAAAACAGAATGAGATTATATTAACAAGCGATGGCTAAGAAGCTGTCGCTTGTTTTAGGTTAACATTTTGACGGCTGCAATCGCTGTTTGAGCGTAGCCGCAAGTTTGAAATGTAAAATTTGATGACAACTTTATGTTTTTACCTTCAACGTTTTTTTAAATTTCCGTAAAATACGAGTATAAAAGCACTTGCGATGGGAATAAGTACAATAAAAATACAGTTTTTCCCCATAAAGACAGAGCTTGTAGCAGCCATTGCAGCCCCTGTATGATAGCTGAATAATGTAAGCCCGTAGAATTTTGTTTTTTTGAGAATAGATTTTTCTCTGCTGAAAATAAATTCCGTTAATGCAGTTGAAAATTGTCTGAAATTATTTGTAGAAAATATGCATGAACTGGAAAAACCGCATGCACCCGGAAAGGCAGTCCACTGAAATGCCATGGAAAAGAATATAGGATATGTAAAAAAGCTGTTTTCGACATTATGAGGCATTGCTGTAATGGCTGCAACGGTAAGGGCATCAAATAAAAGAGCCAGGTATTTAAGGTTTATTTTGCTGTAATGAGGAATTATAACAGAAAGGCTCAGTCCTGAAAAATAAACGATAAGTCCTGCCATTCGCAAGGAAAATGACATAAAATCTCCTTTGGCAATATCATTTATAATTTTTATCATATTGGTAGTCTGTGCATTTGCAAATATGTCGCAAAAGCTTATTATAGCAAAACACCCGAAAAAACCTCCGATTAACGACATATTGAAATGCGTATATGTTTCTGTACGTGCCTGCATAAAAAAACCTCTTTTCCGTGAAAAGATTATATCATTTAAGAATTTTATTGTAAACTTAAAAATATGACATACATAATCTGAGCTTTTAGTACATTAATGTATATTTTTCCATAAAAGAGTAAAGGTTACAGATAAAATCTTTTTTATTCATAATATAACAAAACTTTAACAATAAAATGTATTTATTTTGACGGTATTTTATGATATAATCATCAGGAAAAGTTATAAAAGGTCGAAATATGTATTTGAAAATTTTACGGAACGGAATGAGCTTATATTATGTACAAAAATTATCTTTTTGATTTATACGGAACGCTGGTTGATATAAATACAAATGAGTGGAAAAGCTATCTTTGGAAAAAAATGGCGGAGCTTTACGGCTTTGAGGGAGCGTTTTACTCAGCCGCAGAGCTTAAAAAGGCTTACTTTGAGGAAGTAGAGAGAGAAAAGGAAAGGGTCAGAATAAAAAATCCCGAATATGAGCATATTGACATCAGAGTAGAGCGTGTTTTTGATAATTTGCTGAAATTTAAGGGGATAGAGCTTCCGGACGGTTTCGGAGAATATACGTCAAAGATGTTCAGAATAATATCAACAAAATATATAAAGCTTTATGACGGAGCTGAGGAACTGCTTACTGCTCTGAGAGAAGCAGGAAAAAATGTTTATCTTCTTACAAATGCTCAGAGAAGCTTTACTGTTCCCGAGCTTAAAATGCTCGGCTTGTACGATAAGTTCGACGGCATAGTAATATCGTCTGACGAATATGTCAGCAAGCCTGATAAAGCATTCTACAATATAATTATCGACAGGTATTCCCTGAACAAAAATGAAACTGTTATGATAGGCAACGACTGTACAACAGATATACAAGGCTCATATAATGCAGGACTGGATTCACTCTATATACACAGCAACATATCACCTGAAATCAAGGGAGAGCTTAAAAGCCGTTTCAGCGTTATGGACGGAGATGTAAAAAAAATAAAGGATATGATTATAAAATAAATTTCTTCCAAGAATATTTGTTGAAAGGAATGTGATTTGATTGAAGCTTGAAAATTCAAAAAAAAGACTGATAGTAATTGTCGGAGTTTGTGCAGCGGTTCTTTTAGCAGGAACGGGAATATTCTATGCGGTCAGCGGCGGTACATTCGATATTGCAAGGATTGTAAATTCAAATGTCGAGGGAGAAACAAGACCTACCGAAACAGCGAAGCCTACTGAGCCTGAAAAGCCCGAGCTTGAAGCAAGCATTTCAGCTCAAAGCCTGGATTTAGCAGAAAATCAGACTGCTCAGATTAAAGCTGTACTCAAAAACAAGGAGAAAAGCAAATACAATGTACGTTATACTACGTCAGATGAAAATATTGCCGCAATAGATACAAAAGGAAAAATAACCCCTATGAGCAAGGGTGAATGTCAGGTAGGAGTTTATGTTGAAGGATACGATACCACTATAAAAAACTTCAATGTAAAGGTGGAAGATTACAGAATAGACCAGATAAGTATGCTTAGTTCATATCTTTTCGGACTGAATACAAAGGAAGCTTATACCTATGCAGGCAGCAGAAGCGGCAATGCAAGAATTACAGGCTGCAAAATAGATGATTTTAACGGTGATGGAAACTATGAGCTTTTTATAAAATATAATCTTGCCAATAAATTGCAGAAAACATTTGTTGTAACGGCATACGGAGAAGGTTATACTGTTCATCAGTCTGAAAAAAATTTCGGTGATATAGCAGGCGGAGGTTATTTAAGCTATATAGAGGACGTTTATACAGATGCAAACGGAAACATAAGCATAATAGCAGAAGCAACTAAGGCAGACGCTAATTTTTCCGAAAAGTATACAGCTTTGTATTCAGTCGGAGGAGTATCGGAAAAACAGGCTGAATATTACTGCAAGGAACCGTTTAATCTTGCAGATATGAGCAAAAAGGCTGAGTATAAAATAGACAATATAAAAAAAGAACGTGATGAATTTACAATGCTCTATACCTCGCTTAAATCCTCAAGAGAGCTTTTCGACAATTATATATCCATAACGGCTAAGCTTTCTCAGGGAAATTACGTAAAGGCTGAATTTCCGTCAAACATAGGTCAGGCATATTATAACAGACTTCAATGGGTAACAACCGATGACGGCGTTGCAAAAGTAAGCGATTCCGGAATGATTACGGGAGGAAGCAAGGCAGGAGGCTGCGAAATTACAGGCTTTATTCCCGGTATGACAGTTCCGCTTTGTAAAATGACAATAGAAGCAAGCGATGTTACAGATGACTTTGAGGGATATGTGGAATCTATACAGAACAGTGAAATAATGGGTCAGGCAGGCAACAGAATGAAGCTTTACGGATATTATGTAACCGATGTTGACAGCGACGGTGTTTCAGATTTATTGCTCTATTATGTCGGAGGAAACGGCTGTCAGTTGGAAGCTGCTCATTATGTGGGTTCTCAGGTAAGCCGAAAGGTTATAAAAAGCGTTATTACCGAAAACGGTACAAGCTGTCTTTTGGATTTGTATAACGACAGTATGAACGGAAATTCTTTGGTTTTGTATGTAGGCAAAATGACAAAGACAAATTCTTCACTGACAACGGACTTTCATTATGAAACCTATGAGAACGGAGAATTTACGGATATTAATTCAAGCAGGTACACGGTTATTTCTTCAAACAGCAATAAAAACGAATGCAAGGTTGCAGGCGAAACAGTGGAAGAAAGCGATTTCAATACTATGCTTAACAGATATGTCAAGCTTGGAAGCTGGCATTTGGTATAGCAAAGGGAAAACCGCAATTTTTCAGGTCTGCACATAAGGCGATTTCAGAAACAGCAGATAAAATCTGCTGTTTTCGTCAGACAGTATGTCTGACGGAATAAACAGACTTGTCTGTTTATTCCTGAAATCGCCTGTCCGGGTTAAGCCGGAGAAATGAAGATAAACAAAAACAGGAGATGAAACGATGAAAAAAATAGATGGCATTATTTTTGATATGGACGGCGTTATAACGGATACCGAAAAATGGCTGCAAAGGTATTATCTGAAAGCTGCCGAAGAGCTTGGATTTACTAAGATAAAGGCAGAGCATATACTTGAAATACGAAGTCTGCCTGCCGAAATAGCAGAAAAAAAGATGAAATCTCTGGTATGTGATGATTTTGACTTTTATGCAGTCAGGGAACGAAGAAAGAAATATATGAGCGAGCATATTGAAAAATACGGCTTGGAAAAGAAGAAGGGGATAGATGAGCTTCTCAGGTATATAAAGAAAAAAGGCTTAAAATGCTCGGTAGCAACTGCCACACCTGCAGAGCGTACAAAAGAATATTTAACAAGACTCGGTATTATATCATACTTCGATGAAATAGTATGTGCCGATATGGTAGAGAAAGGTAAGCCTGAACCTGATATTTACATAGAAGCCGCCAAAAGACTGGGTCTGCCTGAAGCAAGCTGTATTGCTTTGGAGGATTCTCCGAACGGCGTACTTTCGGCGTACCGTGCAGGCTGTGTGACCGTTATGGTTCCTGACCTCACTCAACCCGACGAGAAAACATCTGAGCTTATTTATGCTAAAGCGGACAGTCTTCTCGATGTGATAGATATTATATCGAAAATAAACGGAGACCGAAGCAGGTGGCTTTGAAAAAACAGAGTTAATTCTGTAATTTAATGCTGTATTGTGATAAAGTACTTTACTAATTGAAAAAATTGTGCTAAAATCTAAAGAAAAAAGAGAGCTTTTCTCAGTTTATTTTTACAAGGAGAAATCAGTACAATGAATTCAAAGATAAAAGATCCAAACACAGATTTGCTTTTCAACGCAATATTGAAGCTGGAAACCCCCGAAGAATGTTACAGATTTTTTGAGGATTTGTGTAC
>ONDU01000043.1 GCA_900316615.1 uncultured Eubacteriales bacterium
ATTAAGAAGTCCGTTATAAACAGAAAGTCTTTTATCCGAATACAGCTTTTCCATATCGCTCAGACTTTTTGCTTTTTCTATCTCCTGCACATACTTTTTTACCGTTTCAAGACTTTGTTCATACTGTCCTTCCATAAACTGCTCATAAAGCACAAGAAGCCTGCTTTCCTGTTTTGAAAGCTCTTTTTTTGAAGAAAGTCCCTCAACATAATTTTTATAAAATTCCGATATGTTTTTGCTGCATATATCGTAGTAATCCGAATTTAATCCGTTTTCAGGAATATCGGCAGATTCCAGCCAGTCATAATTTACTGCCGTATAGAAATCATCTTTAAGCGAAACTGTTTCAGTATCGTTTTTACTTTCTGCTTTACTCTCTGTTTTATCCGAAGTACCGCATGAAGTCAGAACTCCCTGCAACACTGCAAATATCATTACAAGAGAAACAATTTTAAGAAAATTTCTTCGTATATTCATATTTTAGTCTTTACAATTTTAAGAAAATTTCTTCGTATATTCATATTTTAGTCTTTCATCATAGTAACAAGTACTGCCTTTTGTGCGTGAAGTCTGTTTTCAGCTTCATCAAAAATTTCATTTGCATGAGCTTCCAGAACCTCAGCCGTAATTTCCTCCCCACGGTGTGCAGGCAGACAGTGAAGCACCATACAATCCTTATTGGTTACGCTCATAAGGTCGGAATCCACACAGAAACCCTTGAAAGCCTCAGCTCTTTTCTTAGCCTCCTGCTCCTGTCCCATAGATGCCCATACATCTGTATAAACTACATCTGCATTCTGTGCGGCTTCCTTGGGTGAGCGGTACATTCCGAATTTATCGCCGTACTGCTTTGCAAATTCCAGTATTTCTTCGGGTGGCTCATAACCTTCGGGACAAGCTATTGTAACTTTCATTCCCGTTTTAAGTCCTCCTACTATCAGGGAATTTGCCATATTGTTTCCGTCACCTACAAAGCAGAGTTTAAGTCCCTCAAGCGTTCCTTTATACTCCCTTATCGTCATCAAATCAGCCATTACCTGACAGGGGTGGCAAAAATCAGTAAGTCCGTTTATTACAGGTATAGAACCATACTTAGCAAGTGTTTCAACCTCAGCCTGTTCAAACGTTCTTATCATAATTCCGTCTATAAATCTTGAAAGTACTCTTGCAGTATCCTCCACAGGCTCTCCCCTGCCTATCTGCATATCATTAGCCGACAAAAACAGCGGATAACCTCCGAGCTGATACATTCCTACTTCAAACGATACCCTTGTTCTTGTAGATGCTTTCTGAAATATCATACCCAGTGTTTTTCCTGCGAGCAGCTTATGCTCAATTCCGTGTTTCTGCTCATATTTGAGCTGGTCTGCCAGATTCAGCATATCAATAATTTCTTTTCCGCTGTAATCAAGCAGCTTTAAAAAATGCTTCATAAAAATTTCTCCTTTGTGATTTATTTAAATATATAAATGACAAAAACATAAAGTTTAGGTCAAGCCTTTTCAAAGGCTTGCGGGTCGAGGGCAGAGCCCTCGTGGGATTTTTAAGGGTGAAACCCTTAAACTACATCGGCGAAAATTTCAAGACCCTTGTCGATTTCCTCTTTTGTTATGTTGAGCGGGGGCAGGAAACGTATCAGATTTTTTGCTGTGAGAACAAGCAGACCCTTTTCCACACATTTTACCGCAACCTCTTTTGCATTGTCCTTTTCGAGAACAACACCTATCATCATTCCCATTCCTCTTACTTCGGATACGCCCTTTATTTTCAGAAGCTTTTCCTTTATGTAGCTTCCTTTTTCGGCAACATCTTCAAGGAATTTTTTATCCGAAACCCTTTTCAGAACCTCCAATGCACCTGCACAGGCTATCGGATTTCCGCCGTAGGTCGTACCGTGTGTGGACGGACTCATAACGTCCCTGAGATTCTCACTGCACAGACACGCTCCCATAGGCAGACCCCCGCCTATTCCCTTTGCCGAGGAAATTATATCAGGCTTTATTCCGAACTGCTCATAACAATAAAAGCTTCCTGTTCTTCCGACACCTGTCTGAACCTCATCTATAATCAAAAGTATATCATTCTCCGAGCAATAATCCGCAAGCTCATTCACAAAGCCTTTTTCAAGCGGATTTACTCCGCCCTCACCCTGAATAAGCTCAATCATTACCGCACAGGTATTCTTATTTACTTTAGACTTAACGCTTTCCATATCATTGGCTTTTGCAAAGCTGAAACCCTCCGTAAAAGGAAAAAAGTAATTGTGGAATACGTCCTGTCCCGTTGCAGAAAGGGTAGTCACTGTTCTTCCGTGAAAGGAATTTTCAAGGGTTACAATCTCTGTTCTGTCCTTTCCGTATTTCTCAAAGCTGTATTTTCTTGCAAGCTTTATTGCACATTCGTTGGCTTCTGCTCCGCTGTTTGCAAAAAATACTTTGCTGAAGCCTGTAATTTCGCAAAGCTTTTTTGCAAGCTCCGTCTGCAACGGACTGTAATATAAATTGGAAATATGCTGTAATCTTGCTGCCTGTTCGGTTACGGCTTTTACCCAGCCGTCATCGCTGTATCCAAGACAGTTTACACCTATTCCGCTTGTAAAGTCTATATATTCCTTTCCGCTTTCGTCCCATGCTTTTGCTCCCTTGCCCTTTACCAGAGCCGCATTGAAGCGTCCGTATGTATTCATTATATATTTATGGTCATCATCTTTTATCTGTTGTAATATCATAATTATTTCACCTTACCTCTGAAACGAATTTTATAGTTATTTCTGTTTCTTCTCATACGAGTAAACAAAAATGTCCTCACGCTTTTCAAATCCAAGACTTCCCCAGAAGCTTTGTCCTGCCATATTGTCGCAGTATGTGAAGATATGGGTTTTTACTATACCCTCACCCATAAGCTTTCTTATAGCCTTTTCAGCCATAGCCTTTGCTATACCCTTTCTTCTGTATTCGGGCAACACTGCCATATGGTGAATAAATCCACGTCTGCCGTCATGTCCTGCAAGCACAGTACCTACTATTTTTCCGTCTGTTACGGCAACCTGACTTAATCCTCTGTTCCTGTTGAGGTAGCGTTCTATTGCCTCATAGCTGTCAGCACCAGACAACGCTCTTTTTGACGTTATCTGCCACATTGCAAAAATTTCGTCATAATCCTCAATCACCATATTTCTTATCTGTACTCCGGACATAAATTCACCTCTTAAACTTAATTTTTTTAATAGAACATAGTCCCGATACCCTCGTCAGAGAATATTTCTATAAGTATTGAATGTTCTATTCTGCCGTCTATGATATGGGCACGTTTTACGCCACGTCTTACGGCTTCTACGCAGCAGTCGATTTTGGGTATCATACCGCCGCTTATGATACCTGATTTTTTGAGCATAGGCACTTCGCTAACGTTTACAACAGGTATGAGAGTATTTTCATCGTTTTTATCTCTGAGAAGACCTCTTATATCGGTCATAAGTATAAGCTTGTAAGCTCCGAGCTTAGCCGCAATATGAGCTGCTGCGACATCAGCGTTTATGTTGTATACGTTTCCATCATAGCCGCCTGCGATAGTGGAGATTATAGGTACATAGCCGTCTGATATAGCGTCATTTATAATACGTTCGTTTACCTCTCTTATTTCTCCGACATAGCCGAGGTCATCAGCCGCTGCGAGTTTTCCTGCCATAAGCATATTGCCGTCAAGACCGCAAAGACCCATAGCTTTTCCGTTATGTCTGCTGAGGCTCTGAACAAGGCTTTTGTTTACCTTTCCTGCAAGAACCATCTGGACTATATCCATTGTTTCCTTATCGGTAACACGCATACCGTTTATAAACTTGCTTTCCTTGCCTGTTTTTTTGAGCATCTCGCTTATTTCGGGGCCGCCGCCGTGTACCAGAACAACGTTCACACCTACAAGTCGCATAAGAACAATATCGCTCATAACTGCACTTTTCAGTTCAGGACTTATCATAGCATTTCCGCCGTATTTTACTACTACTGTTTTTCCTGCAAATTTCTGAATATACGGCAAAGCCTGCACAAGTATATGTGCTCTTTCTTCGTTGGAAATTTCCATTATATAAACTCTCTTCCTTTCCTGTTTAAGGGTTGCACCCTTAAAAATCCTGCCGAGGGCTCTGCCCTCGACCCGCAAGCCTTTAAAAAGGCTTGACCTAAATTTTATGGTTCACTTTTTCTGAACTGTTTAAAAAGCAGGCGGTATAATTTCAAGTCCTGTTTTTTCATCAAGACCGAATACTATGTTCATATTCTGTATTGCCTGACCTGCCGCTCCCTTTACCATATTGTCTATAGCCGATACAGCTACCAATGTATTTGTTCTTGTGTCGATATGGAGGGAAACATCGCCGAAGTTTGAGTATTTTATATTGTGAATATCGGCAATCTGTCCGTCAGGAAGAAGTCTTACAAAGTATTCGCTGTCGTAAAATTCGTGGTAAGCGGCTCTTATCTGCTCTTTTGTAACACCGTCTTTAAGAGGTGCATACACAGTGGAAAGTATTCCACGGTTTACAGGTAAAAGATGAGGAACAAAGGTTATTTTTACAGGTTTTCCTGCCAAATGCGAGAGGGTCTGCTCTATTTCGGGAGTGTGACGGTGACAGGCTACCTTGTAGGGGTGAAAGCTTTCGTTAAGCTCTGTAAAATGAGTGTTCTGCGAAAGTCCTCTGCCTGCACCTGTTGCACCGCTCTTACAGTCGGCTATGATACCTTTTGTTTCAACCAAGCCCTTTGCTACGGCAGGGCCTATTGCAAGAGGTACTCCTGTTGTATAACAGCCGGGGTTTGCTATGGTTTTCTTGCCTACTATGTTTTTTCTGAAAAATTCGGGCAAAGCATATACGGAGTTTTTGTGAAGTTCCTTATCGGTATATTCTCCTCCGTACCATTCCTTGTAATCATCTTCATTTTCAAGGCGGAAATCAGCACCAAGGTCAATGAAGATTTTATTTTTTTCGTAACAGGTTTTTGCAAGTTCCTGAGAAAGTCCGTGAGGTAATGCCGCAAAAATCACTCTGCTTTTTGCAACGACATCATCGGCATTTTCGCATATCATATCGTTAAGGCTATAATATGCAGGGTAAATTTCGCTTATAGGCTTTCCCTCAAAGCTTACGGAGCTTATAGCTGATATTTCGACCTCGGGGTGCATCATAAGCAGACGTACAAGTTCTGCACCTGCATAACCCGTTGCTCCTATAATTCCTGCTTTTATCATATTTCAATCATCTCTCTTTGTTAAATTTTAATGTATATTCTTAATCCTTATTTTTAAAACCTGAGTTGTAAATTTCTGTAATTTTTCCGTTGCTGTCGGTTATATAGCCGTTATAGCATTTGGCGTACAAATACAGCATTTCTTCAAGCTTATCAGAACATTCAAGACGAAAATAATGCTTTGTATACAGTCTGTGAAGATTTGAAAGGCTGAATTCAAAATTCTGCTTTTCCGTATCCTTTGAAAATATTATCACATCGCCTGTATGAAATTTATGATGCCATACTACTTTTGCAATAAATGCAAAAGCATCCCAGCGTAAAAGTTCACTTTTGAAGAAACATATGCGTTTTATTCCGCTTTCCGAAGCTTCAAAAGAGGTTAAAGATACAGTTAAGAGGAAAGGGAAAAATATTACAGTTATAATAATTGCCGCGGCTGATGCGATAATTCCGAAAGCGTCGGCTTTGTTTAAAGCAAAAAATGAAAACAGTGCATTTGCAGATAATAACAGCGTTCCTGCAAGCATAAAAAATCCTGACAGAAGAAGTATTGTTCTTTCTGATTTGGTGTAAAAATAAAATTTCATTTAAAACCTCATTTTGTGCTGCTCCGAATAATATCTTCCTCGTAACAGTCACAGCAGTCATGAAGTAAACGCTCAAGCTCCTTGAAATACGGAAGTCTGAAAAATTTTTTGCGGTTATCAAGAAAAGGGTGTATTCCGCTAAGACCGTTTTTTTCCAGATTTACGGAAAATATAAAAGCTTCATTCGTATCGCTGAGTATACTTTCACCCTTTTTAAGCTTTATTTTCCCTACATACCTGAAGTCGCTCCATTTGTAGCTCTTTTTGTAAAATAAGCATTTGAAAACTACTCCGTTATCGTCAAGCTTATAATGTCCCATAACATCAAAGCAAAATCTTCCCATAGCTGCAAAAAATATTATGAAAAATATCAGACTGAAAAATTTCGGATTGTGCAGCGTCAAGCCTGATATATCCGTAAATTTCAGCTTTGCCGCAAAAAGAACTATCAGGGCAATGTCCAAAGTTTCCGCCAGTATCCATAATATTGAAAAAATCAACGGATATTTTCTTACCCACATATTTACTTTATCAGCTCCCTTACCTCTTTTACAGCATTTATAACGTTTGCGGGACCTCCGTAAGGGCTTCGCTCATTTACGCATTTTTCAAGAGAAATTGCATCATAAACTCCCTCGTCAAATATATCGCATACGGCTTTGTATTCTTCTATAGGCAGTGTTTCAAGGGTAAGACCTTTTTCAATACATAAAGCAACGAGCGAGCCTGTTGCCTTGTAGGCATCTCTGAACGGAAGTCCTTTCTTTACGAGATAGTCGGCACAGTCCGTAGCGTTTATAAATCCGTTTGCCGCTGCTTTTCTCATATTTTCGGGAAGAACCGTCATTGTATCGAGCATTGGAGTAAATGCTGTAAGGCACATTTTTACTGTGTCGAATGCGTCAAAAATTGCCTCCTTATCCTCCTGCATATCCTTGTTATATGCGAGTGCTATACCTTTCATAGCTGTAAGAAGTGTCTGCAAATCTCCGAAAACTCTGCCTGATTTTCCTCTTACAAGCTCTGCTATATCGGGGTTTTTCTTCTGAGGCATAATTGATGAACCTGTTGAAAAAGCATCGTCAAGCTCTATGAATTTAAATTCCCACGAACACCACATAATTATTTCTTCGGAAAATCTCGAAAGATGAACCATTATGACAGAAAGTGCAGAGGCAAGCTCAATACAGAAATCTCTGTCGGAAACTCCGTCAAGGCTGTTTCGTGTCATACTGTCAAAGCCGAGAAGTCTTGTGGTTATGCTTCTGTCTATGGGATATGTAGTGCAGGCAAGTGCTCCGCTTCCGAGAGGATTTATGTTCATTCTTTTCTGAGCGTCCTCAAGTCTGGAAAGGTCACGCAGAAGCATTTCGGCGTATGCCATAAGGTGATGCCCGAAAGTGATGGGCTGTGCTCTCTGAAGGTGTGTGTAACCGGGCATTACGGTATCTGCATACTGCTCCGCTTTGTTGCATATTACCTCTATAAGTCCTTTTACAAGCTTTTTCAGTTCTTCAGTCTGATTTCTCAGGTACAGTCGTATGTCGAGAGCTACCTGATCATTACGGCTTCTTGCTGTATGAAGTCTTTTCCCTGCATCGCCAAGTCTTTTTGTGAGTTCTCCCTCTATGAATGTATGTATATCTTCGGCTTCCATATCTATTTCGAGCTTTCCGCTTTCTATATCGGTCAGAATTTCTTCAAGACCTTTACATATTATTTCGGACTGCTCCTTGTCTATTATACCGCATTCACCGAGCATTGTTGCGTGTGCTATACTTCCTGTTATATCCTCTTTATACATTCGGCTGTCGAATGATATTGAGGAATTGAAGTCATTTGTAGTTTTGCTTATTTCTTTCTGAAATCTTCCCGTCCAGAGCTTCATTACTTTTCACCTCATAAATTAGTATACGGGACGAGCAATATTAATCACCCGTCCCTTTTCATTTTTGAATACCTTTTGTGAAATTGGTTATTACTTAATCAGACCTTTTTGTGCTCTTACCTTTATGGGAAGTCCGAACAGATTTATAAATCCTGCGGAGTCGTTCTGGTCATAAACTTCGTCCTCATCGAAAGTAGCTATTTCAGGGTCATAGAGTGAATAAGGTGAGGTTACGCCTGCATCTATGATATTTCCCTTGTACAGCTTGAACTTTACTTCTCCTGTTACGGTCTGCTGAGTGCTGTCAACAAATGCCGAAAGTGCTTCTCTGAGAGGTGTATACCACTGTCCGTAATATACAAGCTCTGCAAAACGGTTAGCTACAAGTGCTTTATAATGCTGTGTATCTCTGTCAAGGCAGATTTCCTCAAGCTTTGCGTGTGCAGCATAGAGTATTGTTCCGCCGGGAGTTTCATATACGCCTCTTGCTTTCATACCTACAAGTCTGTTTTCTACCATATCGGTAATTCCTATGCCGTTTTCTCCGCCAAGCTTGTTGAGCTTCTCAATGATAGCTACACCGTCCATTTTTTCGCCGTCTACTGCAACGGGAATGCCTTTTTCAAATGTAATTGTTACATATGTGGGCTTATCAGGTGCCTGTTCGGGTGATACTCCAAGCTCCAGAAAGCCTTCTTTGTTATATTCGGGCTCGTTTGCAGGGTCTTCAAGGTCAAGTCCCTCGTGTGAAAGATGCCAGAGGTTCTTATCCTTTGAATAATTTGTTTCTCTGTTGATTTTAAGGGGAATGTTCTTTGCCTCAGCGTATGCGATTTCTTCCTCTCTTGACTTGAACTCCCATGTTCTCCAGGGAGCTATTATAGCCATATCGGGTGCATATGCCTTTATTGCAAGTTCAAAACGTACCTGGTCATTTCCTTTTCCTGTACAGCCGTGACAGATTGCATCTGCTCCCTCTGCCTTTGCTATCTCAACTATTCTTTTTGCGATTACAGGACGTGCAAATGATGTTCCGAGAAGATATTTTCCCTCGTAAACTGCTCCTGCCTTGATTGTGGGGAATACGTACTCCTCGACAAATTCCTTGTTCAAGTCCTCTATGTAAAGCTTTGATGCTCCTGTTGCGATTGCTTTTTCCTCGAGTCCGTCAAGCTCTGTACCCTGTCCTACGTTTCCTGAAACTGCTATTACTTCACAGTTGTTATAATTTTCTTTAAGCCACGGGATTATAATAGATGTATCAAGTCCTCCCGAATATGCAAGAACTACCTTTTTTATATCTTCTTTCTTCTTTGCCATTTTTATGACCTCCGTTTTTTACTTTATATTATCTGAAATGCTTCAGGATTTTTCTTACAAATAATATTATACTCACTCTATACAAAAAATCAAGATTTTTTTGTATATTTATTCAAATCATTGATTTTTCGGAATATTATATATTTTATTTATTAAAAGTAAAGTTTTTATATACATTTAACACCTAAAACAATTTTATTTTTACTAATAATTTTAATTTAGTCTAAAACTCTCTATACTGAATATTCACAAACTATTGTATGTTTATTCATTTATACAGTATCTATTGTATATTATTGAAAATGTGATATAATATGTATCGTCAGCGTATGTATTGCTTTTGAAAATGATACATACACTAAAATAAAATTATTGCTTAGGAGTGCTGTTTTATGAACAATTTCAAAAAAATCAATCCCGAAGAAATTACGGAAAACACCTTTAAAACCATTGGCAAAGACTGGCTTCTTGTCACGGCTGAGCATAGTGACAGATGCAATATGATGACTGCAAGCTGGGGAGGTCTTGGTATTATGTGGAACAAGCCTGTTGCATTCACATTTATAAGACCTCAGAGATATACTTTTGATATGCTTGAAAATGAGGAGTGTTTTTCGCTGTGCGTTCTTGGTGATGAGTACAGAAAGGCTCTTATGTTCTGCGGTACAAAAAGCGGACGTGATTTCGACAAAATAAAGGAAACAGGTCTTACCGTAAAGCATTATGATGGAGTACCCTATTTTGAGGAGGCAAAAACGGTTCTGATATGCAAAAAGCTTTATGCCGAGTATCTTGGTGCAGAAGGTGTAATTTCAGATGGAGTTTCTGCAAACTATAAGCCTGACGGCAGCGACTGGCATAAGATGTATATAAGCGAAATTACCGCTGTTCTCAAAAAGGACTGAGTGCTATGCCGAAAACTGTACTCATAACGGGAGCTTCAAGAGGTATCGGAGCAAAAATTGCGGAACTTTTTGCAGAAAAAGGATATAACATAGCTTTGAATTATAACAAAAGCGAACATGACGCTATTTCGCTTTGTGAAAAGATAAACAGCCGCCTTAAAGGTATTGCTCATACCTTTAAGGCGGACGTAAGCGATTATGAAGATGTCAGAAATACGGTAAATGCAATCTACAAAAATTTCGGCGGAATTGATATTCTTGTAAACAATGCAGGTATATCTCAGCAGCTTCTTTTTACAGACATAACTCCGAAAATGTGGTCGGATATGATAGGCACTAATCTTACGGGAGTTTATAACTGCTGTCACTGCGTTCTGCCGAAAATGATTTTCAACCACTGCGGCTGTATCATAAATATAGCATCTATGTGGGGCGAAACAGGCGGAAGCTGTGAAGTTCATTATTCCGCTGCCAAGGCTGGTGTCATAGGTCTTACAAAAGCTCTGGCAAAGGAGGTTGCTCCCAGTAATATAAGGGTAAACTGCGTTTCTCCGGGTGTTATTATGACTGATATGATGTCGGGCTTTTCAGATGATACTGTTTCTCAGCTTAAAGAGGAAACTCCGCTTTGCAGGCTTGGTACTGCAGAAGATGTTGCAAATGCTGTTCTGTTTCTTGCCGATGACAGAGCTGCCTCATTTATCACAGGTCAGGTTCTCAGCGTCAACGGTGGTATTCTGATATAGTCAAAATAAAAAATAAGGCTTGTTTTTACAACAGTTAACGGAGCCGTCAGCCGTGGCGGTGATTTCAGCCGCTCAAGGATTTATCCTTGAGCAGGCTTTTAAGCCTTACGGCTTAAAAGCCCCCTCGTGAAACATAAATTTCACGAGGGGCTGAAATCACCGCCACGGCTGACGGCTTCACGATATTTTTCCTCAAAAGCAGACATTATTCAAATAAATCACTGTTTTTGAAAATTTTCTTATAAAAACGGTTAAGATGGAATTTATCCCTGAATTTGTTGAACATGAAAAATTCCGTAAAAGCAAGTGCAGAACATATCAGGAAATATACCAAAAACGTCCAGCTCATATCTGAAAACCCAAAAAAGTTTCCGATTTTCAGTGCCTCACAAATACCCTTTGACCATACAATACCAAACAGTATTCCGCCGCAGCAAATGGCGAACATAACAACTCTTATGATATTGAACGGAAATGACGTTTTATATATAACCATAAGACCGACAAAAGCCGTAACAGAAATTGCAAGAGTAGATACAAAATCGGGGTCAAGATTAAAAATTCTTCCGAGTGCGGTTACAAGCACAACCGAAAGAACGACGGTAAATCCTCCGGGGACAGCTCTGTTGAAAACATTTATAATAAAATTACCCTGTATTCTGTTGTTGTTTGGTTCAAGAGCGAGTATGAATGACGGAAAGCCTATACAGAATACGTTTATAAGTGTCATCTGTATAGGTGAGAAGGGATAGCTTTCACCCCAAAAGACAAATATAACCGCAAGTATGGTTGAAAATATTGTTTTGACAAGAAACAGTGAAGCCGAACGCTGTATATTGTTGATTGAGCGTCTGCCCTCTGCAACTACCCTTGGCATAGATGAAAAGTTTGAATCAAGAAGTACAAGCTGTGAAACGTGCAAGAACATCGTTTACACCGTCGCCCGTCATTGCGACTGTATGTTCATGCTTTTGCAGAGCCTTTACCATCTGAAGCTTCTGTTTGGGAGTAACACGTCCGAAAACAGAATATTTTTCCACTGCGTCATATATGTCGTCTTCTGTTTTTAGAGTTGTTGCATCAACTGTTTTTTCATAATTTTTCAATCCTGCATTTTTAGCAACAGCCGATACGGTTTCTACGTTGTCTCCCGAAATAACCTTGAGCTGTACACCCTGCTCATCAAAATATTTTAACGTATCCTTGGCTTCCGCTCTTATCTTATCTCTGAGTACAACAACACCCAAAGGCTTTAAATTGTCGGGAAGCTCTCTGCCGTTGAAGCCGCTTTCCGAATAGGCAAGCGATATAACTCTGTAACCCTTTGAAATGTTGTTTGTAAGCTTCTGTATACTTTCGTTTTTGCCTCCGAATATAAATTCCTCGGCACCCATAACGTATGTACCGTCCTTTCCGAAGCTTATTCCCGACCATTTCTTTTCGGAAGAAAACGCTACAAAGCTTTCGGCTTTATAATCAGTCATACCTGTATATCTTTGCTTTATTGCGTTTATTGTAGGATTGCTGTCTTTTGAAAATTTTGATATTGCATTAAGGGCTTTTTCGAGCTTTTCATAGCTTTCATTTTCGACAGCCATTACGCTTCTTACTTCCATACAGCCCTCTGTTATGGTTCCTGTTTTGTCAAGGCACAGAACGTCTACTCTGGCAAGGGTTTCTATGCAGAACATTTCCTGTACAAGAACCTTTCTTTGAGAAAGTCTTATTACGCCTACCGCAAGAACCGTACTTGTAAGCAGTATAAGTCCCTCGGGTATCATTCCGATTAATGCCGCTACTGCACCTACAACAGCTTTCTGTATATCGCTGAAGTTTGTTGCCATATACTGTCTTCCGAAAAGCAGAAGTCCTACAGGTATAATAAGCATGACCATATTCTTTATTATGAAATTCAGCGATTTCATAATCTGAGAGTCTACTTTTTTAACGTACTTTGCTCCGTTGAAGATGTTGGAAGCATAGTTGTCCTCTCCGACCTTTTCAGCCCTTACTGTACATTTTCCGCTTACCATAAAGCTTCCCGATATAAGCGTGTCGCCCTTCTTTTTGAAAACGGCATCGGATTCACCCGTAAGCAGCGACTCGTTTACCTCGCACTCACCCTCAAGCAGAATACAGTCCGTCGGTATCTGCTGTCCTTGTGAAAGATAGAATATATCGTCAAGTACTATATTGTTTATATCAATACTTTCAATCTTTCCGTTTCGTACAGCATCTACTTTCTGAGAGTTTACTATCGAAAGCTTTTTTATCGTATTTCTTGCCCTTATCTCCTGCACCGTTCCTATTAATGCGTTTATGGTTATGATAACCATAAAAAGAGCGTTCTTGTACGAGCCTACAAGACATACACAAAGTGCAAGCAATGCATTCATAGCATTGAACAGCGTACATACATTGTCCTGTAATATTCTCCATACCGATTTTGTTTCAAAATCGCTTGCTTTGTTGTAATATCCCTGTGCAAATCTCTGACTTACCTGTTCATCGGTCAGACCCTTGTCAATTTCAGGATTAAATCTTATCTTTTCCTTTTCCAACAGATTTTCCTCCAACACAAAAATATAGCAAAATACTCTGTTAATTATAACACGTTGTATCTGTATAGGCAATATAAGAAAACTCTTAATTTTACAAAAAATTTATGTTGACATATAAAAAAACATAATATATAATTTTAATCGTCAGGCGGTTTGCTTTATCACATAAAACTGTAACACTTTTAATCGATAAAGTGTATATGCATAAAACGGAGGTATTCTTTATGGCTAAAATAGCAAATTCAAACCTTATTTCATACAGTCCCGACCTGAAAATCGTAGACTGTACAATGCGAGACGGAGGTCTTGTAAATAATTTCAGATTCAGCGATGAATTCGTTAAGGATTTATATAATACCTGTGTAAAATCCGGTATAGATTATATGGAATTCGGATACAAGGCTTCAAAAGATATATTTGACGAGAACGATTTCGGAAAATGGAAATTCTGCAGGGACGATGATATAAGAGCCGTTGTGGGAGAAAACAATACAGATTTAAAAATATCGGTTATGGCGGACGTAGGAAGAACAAATTTTCAGCGTGACATCATACCCAAAAACGAAAGCCCTATCGACCTTATCAGGGTTGCTACATATATAACAACAATTCCTGCGGCTATAGAGATAATAGAGGACGCAAAAGCAAAGGGCTATGAGGTTTCCTGCAATATTATGGCTGTATCAAAGGTAAACAATGAGGAGCTTTTTAATGGTCTGCACGAAATAGCAAACAGCAGCACAGACTTTATTTATGTTGTAGACAGCTTCGGAAGCTTTTATCCTGAACAGATAGCAAGATTTACGGATAAATATGTCGAGCTTGGAAACAAGTACAACAAAAAAGTAGGTATTCATGCACATAACAATCAGCAGCTTGCTTTTGCCAATACTATAACGGCTATGATGCATGACGCAAAAATGCTTGACTCAACAATCAGCGGTATGGGCAGAGGTGCAGGTAACTGCTATACGGAGTCTTTGCTCGGATTTCTGAGAAATCCTAAGTATGAGCTTATTCCTATTATGGATTTTGTTCAGAAGCATATTGTAAAGCTTAAGGAGGAGGGCAATATGTGGGGATATGATATTCCCTATCTTCTAACAGGTATTCTGAATACCCACCCTGCTTCGGCAATAAAATTCATAAAGGAAAACAGAACCGACTATTCAAGATATTACCATGAGCTTCTCGACAATCTTTTATAAAACAATTTATAAATATGTTCCAAATAACAAACAAAAGTTAAGCTCAATATTGAAAGCGTAGCAGATGAACGACTGCTACGCTTTTGTTGTGTGGTTATATCAAAGTAAGCTGTTCAGCTTTGTCAGAAGGTGAAAGCAGAGAACCGGCAGCAGGAATATTTTTTGTTCTGTATCTGTCGGGCTTGCTGAATTTTCCCTCTGTATATATCTCCGCAGACATAAGCCGCTGACCCTTTTTCAGTGTCATAACGTTTACACCTATGGTTGTTCTCGAGGTTTTTTCTGTAACGGAAGCTGTATGGAAAATAAGTAATCTTCCTTTAGATGAGGTCAGTAATATTTCGCAGTCATGACTTATAAATACAATACTGCACAGACTGCATTTATTACTGTATGCACCTGTAAGCTTTTTCCTGTTAGTCTTTGTAGCATAAACAGAAAGCGGCAGCTTTGCTATTTTGCCGTTTTCAAAAGCAAACAGAACAAATCCGCTGTAATCCTTTGTTACAGCCATAAATATGGCTTTTTCATCTTCGTCCATTCCAAGCTTTGCAGGAACATAATCTCCCAATGTACTCGCCTTAGTTTCCTTAAATTCGCTTAATCTCGTCTTATACACCTGAGCCTTATCCGTAAAGAAAAGAAGCTCTGTTTTGTTGTTTGAGGCTTCACCCGAAAGTATTATACTGTCGCCTTCTTTAAGTTTCTGTTCACTGCTCATTCTGAGTGACTGTGGTGTTATTTTCTTGAAGTAACCCTCTTTTGTAAAGAAAACATTTACAGGATAATCGGGAACTTCCTCGGCGGTATCCTCCGCATACTGTATTTCATCAGCGTATATTATAATACTTTTCCTTGGCTGTCCGTATTTTTTCGATACCTCATTAAGCTCTTTTACAATAATTTTCTTAATCTTGCTCTTACTTTCGAGAATCCCCTCAAGAACTGCAATATCTTTTTCCAGCTCGTCAGTTTCCTGAGTACGTTTAAGTATATATTCCCTGTTAAGGTGACGCAGTTTTATTTCGGCTACATATTCAGCCTGAATTTCATCTATGCCAAACCCAATCATAAGGTTAGGTACTACTTCGCTTTCTTCGGCGGTTTCCCTTACTATTTTTACAGCCTTGTCAATATCAAGAAGTATTGCCTGCAAGCCTCTGAGCAAATGTAACTTCTCCTTTTTTCTGCAAAGGTCAAAATAAGTTCTTCTCCTTACACATTCGGTTCTGAACGCTATCCATTCGTTGAGAAGCTCTCTTATACCCAGAACTCTTGGAACTCCACCTATAAGCACGTTGAAATTGCAGCTGTAGCTGTCCTCAAGCGGTGTCATTTTATAGAGCTTAAGCATAAGCTTGTCAGGGTCTGTACCTCTTTTTAGGTCTATTGTAATTTTAAGACCATCAAGACCTGTTTCATCTCTTATGTCTGAAATTTCCTTTATTTTACCCTGTTTTACAAGGTCAATAACTTTTTCTATTATTGCTTCGCTCGTTGTGGACTGAGGTATACCTGTTATGTCTATGCAGTTTGCGGATTTATCATAAGAATACCTTGAACGCATTCTGAAGCTTCCACGACCTGTGCTGTATATTTCGTCAAATACTTTTTTGTCGTAAATAATCTGACCTCCGCCCGAAAAATCGGGAGCAGGCATAGTTGAGGAAATATCGTGCTGACTGTCCTTTATGAGAGCAGCTGTTGTATCGCAAACTTCTTTGAGATTAAATGAGCATATGGAGCTTGCCATACCGACGGCTATTCCCGTATTTGCGTTTACCAGTACGGAGGGGTAAGATGCAGGCAATAAAGCAGGCTCTTTCATCGTATTGTCGTAGTTGTCAACGAAATCAACGGTATCCCTGTCTATATCCTTAAAAAGCTCGCTGCATATCGGGTCAAGCTTTGCTTCGGTATATCTTGAAGCTGCCCATGCCATATCCCTGCTGTAAAATTTACCGAAATTTCCTTTCGAGTCAATATACGGGTGAAGCAATGCTTCATAACCTCTGCTAAGTCTTACCATAGTATCGTAGATAGCCGAGTCGCCGTGAGGATTAAGCCGCATAGTCTGACCTACAATATTTGCAGATTTTGTACGGCTTCCGTTAAGCAATCCCATTTTGTACATAGTATACAGCAGCTTTCGGTGGCTCGGCTTGAAGCCGTCAATTTCGGGTATAGCTCTGCTGAGTATAACGCTCATAGCATAGGGCATATAATTCTCTTCTATAGTTTCAGCAATTTTCTGCTGTACAATCTCACCTGCTCCCTCAATTACGCCTTTTACTTTGGGAGAAGCCGCTGTCGTTTTTGAATGTCTGCTGTTTTTTTTCGGCGGCATATATACACCATCCTTTTTGTTACTAGTAGTTCAAGGGCTTTGCCCTTGAAAATCCCACCAAAGGCTCCGCCTTTGGAAACCGCAAGCCTTTGAAAAGGCTTGACCTAAACTTTATGATTATTTTTGTTTGAGTTTGATTACGATAAATCGAGAGCGTCCGTATATTCCGCACCGTGTTCGACTATATACTGCTTTCTGCCCGCAAGGTTATCGCCTAAAAGAATGTCGAACATCTGAGCCGTTTTTTCGGCATCATCGGGAAGCACCTTTATAAGCCTTCGGGTAGCTGGGTTCATAGTTGTAAGATTCATCATATCGGGTTCATTTTCACCAAGACCCTTTGAACGCTGTACGGTGAATTTCTCGTTTCCTATCTGTTTTATGAATTTTTCCTTTTCCTGTTCTGTATAGGCAAAATATACGTTCTTTTTTGTGGTTATCTCATAAAGAGGCGATTCGGCTATGAATACTTTTCCTGCCGATATAAGGTCGGGAGTAAGGCGGTATATCATTGTTAAAAGCAGGGTTCTTATCTGAAAGCCGTCAACGTCCGCATCGGTACAGATTATAATTTTGTTCCATCTTAGAAGATTTATGTCAAAGCCTGCAAGCTCCCTGTTTGCCTTTGAGGTAGTCTGCACTCCGCAGCCTAGAACCTTTATAAGGTCGGTTATTATCTCACTTTTGAATATTTTATTATAATCGGCTTTAAGACAGTTAAGAATTTTTCCTCTTATGGGGATTATAGCCTGAAAATCGGGGTCACGAGCCTGCTTACACGCTCCTAAAGCCGAGTCACCCTCAACTATGAATACTTCTCTTAGTGATGTATCTCTGCTTCGGCAGTCTACAAACTTTGCAACACGGTTTGTCATATCCATATTGCTTGTGAGCTTCTTTTTGAGAGTAGCCCTTGTTTTTTCGGCATTTTCACGGCTTCTCTTGTTTATAAGCACCTGATTTGCTATTTTTTCGGCTTCAAGCGGATTTTCTATGAAGTATATTTCGAGGTTATGACGGAACATTTCAATCATAGCGTCCTGTATACCCTTGTTGTTTATAGCTTTTTTAGTCTGATTTTCGTATGAGGTGACGCTTGAAAAGGAGGATACGACTATTACAAGGCAGTCGAGAACGTCCTCGTCCTTTATCTGGCTTTCATTTTTATTGTACTTGCCTTTGGCTTTAAGGTATTGATTTATTATATATTTAAAGGCATTTTTAACAGCCTTGTCGGGTGCTCCTCCGTATTCAAGCCAGCTTGAATTGTGATAATACTCTGTGAGGGAAATCTGATTTGAAAATACAAAGGCTGCGTTTATCTTTGTTTTGTATTCGGGCTTGTCGTCCCTGTCACGAGCCATTTTTTCACCGCTCCAGCTCTGAACCGATGTAAGGGCTTTGTCGCCTGCTATTTCCTGAACGTGGTCGGTTATTCCGTTTACATAATTAAAGCTTTCTTCCTCAAAAGACTTTCCTTTCTGATTTCTGAAAATAAAGCTTACGCCTGCATTTACTATTGCCTGACGCTTTATCATATCACGGAAAAAGTCTGCTGTTACGTTTATATCTGTGAATACTTCTATATCGGGCTTCCAGCGTATTTTTGTTCCCGTATCTTTTTTTGAATAAGGCTCTTTTTTCAGTCCTCCTATGTTTTCGCCTTTTTCAAAGTGAAGGGTATATATATAACCGTCACGCTTTACCTCAGCGTCCATATACTCTGAGGCATACTGAGTGGCACAAAGTCCCAGACCGTTAAGTCCGAGGGAATACTCATAATTTTCGCCTTCGGAATTGTTGTACTTGCCGCCTGCGTAAAGCTCACAGAATGTCAAATCCCAGTTGTATCTTCCTTCGTTTTCGTTGTAGTCTACAGGGATTCCTCGTCCGAAGTCCTCTATCTCCACAGAATTATCCTCGAAGCGTGTAACTATGATTTTATTTCCGTAGCCCTCTCTTGCCTCGTCTATGGAGTTTGACAGGATTTCAAAAATTGAGTGCTGACAACCCTCTATACTGTCTGAACCGAAGATTACGGCAGGTCTTTTTCTTACTCTTTCGGCACCTTTCAGTATGGTTATACTGTCATTTCCGTATTGAACGGCTTGTTTTTTTCTTGCCATATTATTTTATCACCTGTTATTTATTACCTTTCAGCTTTTTTATCTTATCCCTGAGATATGCTGCATGTTCAAATTCAAGCATTTTTGCAGCATTCTTCATCTCTTTTGTAAGAGCTTCTATAAGCTTCTGCTTTTCCTCCTTTGTAAGCTGTTTTGAACGGCTTCTGCTACTGCTTTCCTTTTCGTGTACGGATATTTCCAGAATTTCGGAAACCTTCTTATTTATGGTTCTGGGTACTATATTATGCTCGGCGTTGTACTGTGACTGGATTGAGCGTCTGCGTTCGGTTTCGGTTATAGCCTTTTCCATTTGTTCCGTTACAGTGTCGGCATACATAATTACCTTACCCTCAGAGTTTCTTGCAGCTCGTCCTATAGTCTGTATGAGTGAACGCTCGCTCCTGAGAAAGCCCGCCTTGTCTGCGTCAAGTATAGCTACAAGCGATACCTCAGGTATGTCAAGTCCCTCCCTTAAAAGGTTTATTCCCACAAGAACGTCAAATTCTCCCAGTCTTAAATCCCTTATTATCCTCATTCTTTCTACAGTGTCTATATCGTGGTGCATATATCTGACCTTTATTCCCATTTCCTCAAGGTATTCCGTCAAATCCTCAGCCATTTTCTTTGTAAGGGTTGTAACGAGTACTCTTTCTTTTTTGGGTATGCGGATATTTATTTCTGATATAAGATCGTCCATTTGTCCCTCTATGGGGCGTACCGATATTTCAGGGTCAAGAAGTCCCGTAGGACGTATAACCTGTTCGGCTATTACCTTTGAGTTTTCAAGCTCAAAATCTCCCGGAGTGGCACTTACAAATACCGCCTGATTTACCTTTGAATAAAATTCATCAAAATTCAGAGGTCTGTTGTCAAATGCTGACGGAAGTCTGAAGCCGTACTCAACAAGACTTTCCTTTCTTGCCCTGTCGCCTGCGTACATTCCCCTTACCTGAGGAAGTGTTACGTGTGATTCATCTACAAATAACAAAAAATCATCAGGAAAATAGTCAAGCAGCGTGTACGGTGAAGAGCCTGCCTTTCTTCCTGAAAGTACTCTCGAATAATTTTCTATTCCTGTACAGAAGCCTATTTCCTGAAGCATTTCTATATCATATCTTGTTCTTTGCTCTATACGCTGTGCCTCCAAAAGCTTTCCCTTTGACTGAAAGAATTTTATTCTTTCTTCAAGCTCCTGTTCAAGCTCTTTTACGGCACTCATCATTTTTTCCCTTGGTACTATATAATGAGAAGCAGGATATATTGCGGCATGCTTCAGTTCGCTGATAAGCTCGCCTGTAACTGAGTTAAGCTCGGTTATTCTGTCTATTTCATCTCCGAAAAATTCTACCCTTATTATTCTTGACTCGCTGTTTGCAGGGAATATTTCAACTACATCGCCACGCACCCTGAATTTGTTGCGGACAAAGCTTATATCGTTTCTTTCGTACTGGATTTCCACAAGCTTTCTGAGTAAGTCATCTCTTGACTTTTCCATACCGGGTCTCAGCGATATTACCATATTGCGGTAATCTATAGGGTCGCCGAGACTGTATATACAGGATACGCTTGCTACTATTATTACATCTCTTCTCTCGGAAAGTGCCAGCGTTGCACTGTGGCGGAGCTTGTCTATTTCGTCATTTATAGAGCTGTCCTTTTCTATATAGGTGTCAGTCTGTGCAACGTACGCTTCGGGCTGATAATAGTCATAGTAAGATACAAAATACTCAACTGCATTTTCGGGGAAAAATTCCTTGAACTCGCTGCAAAGCTGTGCTGCAAGAGTTTTATTGTGTGCAAGAACAAGCGTCGGTTTATTTTCACGGGCTATTATATTTGCCATTGTAAATGTTTTTCCCGAACCTGTTACTCCCAGAAGCGTCTGATTTTTATTTCCGCTCTCTATTGAGCGGCATATGCTTTCTATTGCCTGCGGCTGATCTCCCGTCGGTGTGTATTCCGAATGAAGCCTGAATTTCATAATATCCCCTTCTGCGTTATTAATTTATTTATCTTATCTTATCCATAAAGCCTGACTGCCTGAGAGATATGCAGTCGTCATCTGCTACTATTATGTGATCCATCAAATAAACATTTATCAGCTTTAAGGATTCAAACGTTCTTTTTGTAGCCACCATATCTTCACCTGACGGAAGTGCTATTCCGCTGGGGTGATTGTGGGCAATTACCGCCGCTCTTGCATTGTAGATTATCGCAAGCTCTACTATTTTCCTTATGTATATCTCGTTGGAGGCTATAGAACCTTTGCTTATTACTCCGCAGAAAACCTCCTTGTTCTTGCTGTCAAGAAGCATAAGTACTACAGCTTCATAATTTCTTCCTATGAATTTATACTTTATCTTGTCCGCTATGTTGTCCTCTGTTACTATCTTGTCGTAGTTTCTGAACTTGTCGTCCATATATACTCTGCATATGTGCGGAATCAGACTTAAATATATGGCACTGTTCTCACTTAAGCCCTCCTGCTTCAGATTTTCTACCGATGCGTCCAACACTGCCGATATTGAACCGAACTTTGCAAGAAGTCTGTGTGAAATCGGATTGGTATCCTTTCTGGGAATAGCATAGTACAGTATAAGCTCAAGTATTTCATGCTCTTCCATTAAGTCTGTTCCGTTTAGCAGAAATTTCTTCCTCAGTCTGTTCCTGTGTCCCTCGTGCGGATTATCCTGCATAGCAATAACCTCCTTCCCTATCTTTTTCAATACTTTATGTATTATAATATATCTCTCCATAAATTGAAAGAATATTTTTTAATTTTTTAATTTTATACTCATTTTATTATATTAAGCTCTCTTTGTGTGAATATGTGTGCCTGTTTCAGAAAATAATAATCCCTGAAAGTGAGTGATTTTTTCTATGAACAACGATACAATTATGCTCCTTCGGGAATGCAACTCAGGCTGTAAAAATGCTACCAACAGTATGGAACAGGTAATAGGTCTGCTCCATGACGATAACCTCAAAAATGTTATCAAGGACTTTAATCAGCGTCATATCCAACTTGGTGATGAATGCCATAACCTCCTGAACTCCTACGGCTGCGATGAAAAAGACCCTCCTGCCGTATCTAAAATTATGAGCTTCATCTCCACCGAGTTCAAAATGATGACCGACCACAATTCTCAGAAAGCTGCCGAAATTATGATGGACGGCTGTAATATGGGTATAAAAAGCATAAGCAGCTCAATCAACAAATATTCCGGAGCAAATCCCGAAAGCAAAGCCCTCGCCGAAAATCTCGTAAAGCTGGAGCAGGACTTCATTAACGCACTGAGAGCTTTTCTTTAAAGCTTCGACCCCTATTGACCCCACATTCTGAGCTTTGCATACTATGAGCCGCCACAGTCAGAAGATTGTAGCCCCTTGCAGAAAATTCCGCAAGGGGTAATTTAAGCTTGAAAAGCTAAAATTACCGCCCTAAGACTTTTGGTCTTAGGGCAACTACAATCTCCTGACTGTGGCGGCTCATAACAGACGACCGCTATTCAGACAATGTCTGCATTAATAAGAAAAACTGAGAATATAAATTAACAGGGTATGTTTTTCACTTCAAAATCTGAGAAATTTTTTCAGCACAGCTTTTGCATATCATACGTCCTTCAAAAAGCTTTATATCTTCAAGACTTCCGCAGAACATACAGCCGGGCTGATATTTTCTTATAAGTATTCCCTCATCTATCGAGAGCATTTCTACCATTTCGCCGTTGTCTACATCATAATTTTTTCTCATAGACGATGGTATGACAATTCTCCCCAGACTGTCTACCTTTCCTATATGTCCCATATGACCTTTTTTTTCGATATTTTTCATATATATTTTCCTTCCGAATAAATTTGATATAAAAATCAATGTCTATATTTTACCAAATAATGGTTATTTTGTCAATATTAAGTAACACATTTGTAACATACGGAGGTTTTTCATTATGATGAACATAGTATGGGCGGTAATAATCATTGCGTCCGTTACATATGCACTTATAAGCGGAAACGGAATATCCGCATCGGGAGCGATTTTTAAGGGCTGTGAAAACAGCATAAAGCTTCTGCTTACTCTTACAGGCTCTATGGCGGTATGGAGCGGCATAATGAATATTGCGGACAAAAGCGGAGTATCGGAGGCTGTGAGCATACTTTTTTCCCCGATACTTAAGCTTCTTTTTCCTGAATACAAACACGATAGAAAGGTTATGAGTCATATAAGCACAAATATAACAGCAAATCTCATAGGGATAGGAAATGCCGCAACTCCGGCAGGTCTTAAAGCCGTAGCTGCTATGCATAACGGAAGCAGGAGAGCAAATCGCAGTATGTCTGTATTTATAGTTATGAACACAGCTTCAATTCAACTCATACCTGCAACTATAGCCGCTATGCGTACAGCACACGGCAGCAAGTCACCTATGGAAATAACCGTCTGCATATGGATTTCCTCTTTTTCAGCCTTGATTATAGGAATCGCCGCAGTAAAGCTTACTTCGCTTTTTAAAAGGAACAAATAACAGGGAGCGTGAATAAATTGGAATACATATCCTCCGCAAGCGTAATTCTAATAGTACTTGCCATAATAAGTGCAGGCATATTTCAAAAAAAAGAGGTATTTTCTCTTTTTGCGGAGGGTGCTGCCGAAGGAATAAGAACAATCCTTCAGATAGCACCCTCAATAATAGGTCTTGTGCTTATGGTTACAATTTTTCAGGAAAGCGGCTTTTCCGGCTTTATAGCAGAGCTGTTAAGTCCTTTATGCAAGATGCTGGGATTTCCCGAAGAGGCTGTTCCGCTGGCACTTATAAGACCTGTAAGCGGAAGCGGTGCTCTTGCTGTTCTGGACAACATACTGTCTCAAAATGGTGCAGACAGCTTTGCAGGAAGGGTTGCAAGCGTTATGATGGGTTCTACCGAAACCACCTTTTACACTATAGCAATGTATTTCGGCAGCGTAGGAATTTCAAAAACAGGCTGTACTGTTCCCTGTGCGTTGCTGGCAGATATTACAGGAATGATAATGTCTGTTGTTACGGTATGTATTTTTCTGCCTGTAACATGATATGACTTCAGAAAAGACAGACCCCTGAGATACATTAATGCATCTCAGGGGTCTGTCTTTTCTGTGTATTAACTAATTCTTTACTAAATTACTTTTCAACCTCAGCATCACCTGTATCGTTGAACAGGTTAAATCTGAACAGCTTTGTTTCGTCCTCGGCATTTTCGCAAACGATGTAAGCCTGTGCAATCTTGCCTCCCTCTATAAGCTGCGTAAGACCTACCAGCTGACAAAGCTTACTCTTAAGATTAAGATGGTCTCCCTCTCTTGTTACCAGAAATACGTTGCCCTGACAGGTATCAAGCACTGCAAGGAATTCAGTAACATCAACGTCATGCAATTCAATAATAGGTGTCATAAAAAATTCCTCCTTAAAATTTTCCTGCCTACTCTGGACTTGTAATCTCATTTCGGAGTTTATATTTAACAGGATAACTTATTTTTTCCTGTTGATTATATTATAGCACTTAATTTGTTATTGTCAACAAAAATTTTTATTTTGCTTTATACAATACTCCCAAAAAGCAGCTCCGGAATTTGTATATTTAATATTTTCAAGTATCAGATTCACTAAAAATTTAATGTTTTTATAGTATTTATGATTATTAATACATCTACACTTTATCTAATTAGCACAATCTTACAAAGGATAAAACCTTACTTTAATTCATTCCTACAATTTTTATAAAAGGCTCTTTTTAAATATTTCTGCCGTCTATAGTGCTTTTTATTTTCTCGAATGTAACACCGTACTGCTGTGCAATATCCTTTGCATAGCTGAGACCCTGCGGAGGATTTACAGATACCTTAAAGGAACGCTGTCCTTTTTCAACGCCTGTTACCATACTTTCTATTTTCGAGCTGCCCTTTACTGCCTTGTTCATTTTATCCACATTAGCTGCAAGCTCGTGCATATGGGTATTGAATATGCATCTTACTCCAAGATAACGCATAGCCTTTAAAACATCTGTCGCTATGTACATTCCCTCGGTTACATTGGTTGTTGCAAGACTTTCGTTCAGAAGCAGCATACTTTTTGAAGTAGCTTTGCTGAAAATTTCGGCAAGTCTTGACGACTCCTCACCCAACCTGCCCAAATCAACTGTTTCATTTTCGTCCGCAGGAAAATGAGTGTATATATTGTCGCAGGGACTGAGCTTCAAGGAGCTGCACGGAACGTATATTCCGCACTGAGCCATAAGAACCGCTATTCCAAGTGCCTGGGTTATTGTTGTCTTTCCGCCTCTGTTAGGACCTGTAAGTATAAATATTCTTCCGATATCGTTATCAAAGTCAAGGTCATTTGTTACGATTTTGAGTTCCTCACCCGAAACTATCTTTATTGCAAGCTTCAGATTGTAAATATCCCTTGCCCTTATACATCTTTCCTCTACAGGAAGTATCTCAGCCTTGCAAAGAGGAAGTCCCTTTGCCTGTATTTTTTCTATAAGCTCCGCCCATCTTATATAGAATATTATTTCGGGAATAAGCGATATAAAGGCATAGCCGCTGACATTAACGTGTTTTCTGAGTACGTCCTTTATGTTTCTTGTGATTTTGTCAAGTATATCCGTTACAACAAATTTTATGCTGTCAGAAAGCCTGTCCGCACCTGTGGGAGTATCGTCATAGGCAAGCTTGAACTCCTTTGATGCTGCTGCGTGGAACGTTTTCAGATGTGCATAGTCATCATTTGGCTGTATTCCGCTTCCGTCCTTTTTTGCAGACATCGCCATAAATCTTTTAAGCACTCCGCTGTCGGTAAACTCCTTTCCATTGAGGGAAAGTATTCCGGCTCTTACGGGTCTGAGCATATCATCAAGATTAACTCCTATCGTTACACTTCTAAGCTGTCTTACCTTTTTGAACAACTCCTCCATATCCTGCTGAAGCGGCTCGAATGAACCGTCCTCGTATATTTTCCCTACAAGTTCTCTCAGAGTTATAAGCCCCTGAGAGCGTATATCCATACCATCAAGTGTACTCCTCAACTCCTTTATGCAGTCTATGTACCTGTTTATCTCTCTCATACGGTTTACAAGCTGCCAGAGAGATGATGCATCGCTGTCCTTTTTGAACTTCTCTATCTCTCTCAGCTCACCAAGCATCTCAAGAAGTGATGTAAGGTTTGAGCGAAGCTTCGGTATTCTGAGAAAATCCTCAAATACATCGCATCTGTATTTTATAAGTTCTTCACTGCATTCTATCTGCGTCATAAGCTGTTTTATTATATTCTGCTCAAACTCGTCCTTTGTAATCGCACTTACTATAAAATCAAGCGACAGGTCATTTATAGCTTCGCTGCTCATACTGAGAGGAGATTTTTCATAGTTCATAGGATAAAATAAACTGAAATTTTCCACTATATAAATTCCTTTCGTATTTTTTATAGATATTCTACCATATATTTTATCGTATTACAACAAAATTTCAGTAAAAACCTGATTTTGCTCCGAGCAATATTTTCGGATACTTCAAAAACGGAGGCGGGGCTGCGGCTGCGGAATACGGCAGACTTTTGTCTGCCGTGCAATTCAAAGCTTCGCTTTGAATTGATTCAAAAGCAAAGCTTTT